>JBDTVU010000017.1:0-38732 GCA_040007035.1 Betaproteobacteria bacterium
GCGCTCTGCAGCGCCCCCGCCTTCTGCAGCGCCTCTTCCGCCCGCTTGCGCGCGGTGGTGTCCTCCATCGCGAGCAGGAACAGCTCGCTGTTGACCCCCGGCTGGTAGAGCTTGCGGGCGTTAAGAAGCATCGTGCGGCGGCCGATGGCGGGAAAGTCGTGAGTCACCTCGAAATCCCGGAACTCCGTGTGCTGCGGGATGATGTCTTCCAGCAGGCGCCGCAGCTCGGGGATGTCCCACTGACCGTTGCCGAGTTCGTAGAGCAACTGGCCCTCCGTCTCCACCTTCGAGGCCCGGAACGTCCGAAGAAACGACTCGTTGGCCATCTTCACGTGGAGGTCCTTGTCGAGGACCAGCAGTGGCTCTCGCACCGTCTCCACAATGGCTTCGGCGAAGGACTGGACTTCCTGGAGGATCGCTTCCCGGCGCTTGCGGTCGGTGATGTCGCGGGCGGCGGCGAACACGCCCAGGACGTTGCCGCGCGCGTCCTTGTAGACGGAGGCGTTGTAGGCGACGTCGGTGAGCTTGCCATCGCGGCGACGGATGGTCAGGGGGTAGTCGGCGACGAGGCCCTGGGCGAAGGCCAACCGGTAGCCCTCGCGGGCTTTTTCCGGTTCAGTGAAATAGTGGGAGAAGTCGCTGCCGACGAGCTGCTCCCGGGCGATGCCGGTGACCGTGACCGTCGCCTCGTTGACGTCGGTGATCTTGCCCTCGGTGCTGATGGTGACCAGAGGGTCGAGGCTGGCCTCGATGAGGCTGCGGGCGTACTGAGACGCCTGGCGCGGTGTTCTCACGCCTCCGCGGTGCGGTCTCGGGCTCCCGGTCACCGGCTTCCGCGTGCGGTCGACACGATCACGATTCATTCGGGCAATTGTCCCCTCTTGCCGGGGGCGCTCTGTGCGATGACGAACATAGGGCGCCGTCGGACGCCTGCTACTCCAGCAGCTCGACCCGCTCGCCGCGCGCGCGCATCCGGTCGGCGCGCGCCTGCAACCATGTCTGAAACGACGGTTCGTCGCGGTAACCGCCGTCGGCGACGTACGCGAACGACCCCGACAGGTGGAACGCGCGGACGTAGCCGGCCACGCGGAAGGCCTCGGCGCCCTTCGCGTCGAACAGCACGATCGTCGGCGTGTAGACGACGCCCAGCTCGCGCGCCCACGCCGCAGCCGTCGTCGCGCGGCCGTCGGGGGTGGTGAGCGGCGTCGCGGCGCCGAGCCCGAAGCGGGCGACGTCGAAGCGCCGGACCTCGGCCGCGACCTCGGCGCGGCGGAATCCGTCCCTGTGCAGTTCGTCGCACGCAGCGCAGCCCGTCGTCTCGAACACCACCGCCAGCGGCTTCGCGCCGGGCGCACGCTTCAGGTCGTACGGCGGCGGCATGAAGAACGGCTCGTCGTGGAGCTTCGCGCTCGCCGGTGCCTTCGCGCTGCGGCCGAGGTACGCGCCGAGCGCCTCCTTCGCCTCGCGGTGCTGCGCGGCGTAGTCGAGCGCGCCCTCGAACCGGTGCGGCGGCCAGTAGCCGTCCATCCGCACGACCGCCTTGCCGCTCTCGTCGAGCAGAAGCACCGTCGGCGTGAACTGGACGTCGAGGAAGCGCGCGAGGTCCTTCTCGCTGCGCGTGCGGCCGTCCATCCACGTCGTCTCGCGCGCGCCCCAGATGTTGAGCTCGATGGCGACGAAGTGCCGGCGCGTCTTGTCGACGATTGCGCGCTGCGAGAAGTTGTTCGTCATCAGCATCCGGCAATACGGGCAGCCGTCCTGGCCGAAGTAGACGAGCAGCCGCTTCTTCTCGCGCGCCGCGTCGACGATGTCCTCGCGGAAGTCGAGAAACGTCTGCGCGAACCACGACGGGACGTCGATCGCGTGCGGCGAAGCCTCCTGCGCCGGCGCGACGCCGGCGAGCGCCCACAGAAGCCAAAGCGTTGCGATCCGGATCTTCATGTCCCCGCCCGCGCGACGGCGTCGCCGTCGAAGGCGCCTAGTCTAGCGCCCCGCTGGCGAATCGGCGAACTGCGGATCGACGGGCCGGCGCTGCCCGCCCTTGATCCCGATCAATCCTCCAGGAGGCGGGCACACCGTTCGAAGAGACCGCGACCACGCGCCGCGCTAGACTTGCCAGCCGGGAAGTGCTCCACGCATGGAGCGGCCGGACCCGCACCTTCAAGAGGAACACGATGAACGACACCGTCAAGTACCTCCTCGACGAATCGAGGATTCCGAAAGCCTGGTACAACCTGCAGGCCGACCTGCCGAAGCCCTTGCCGGCGGTGCTGCACCCGGGCACGCACCAGCCGGTCGGGCCCGACGACCTGGCGCCGCTGTTCCCGCTGGAGCTGATCCTGCAGGAGGTCTCGACCGAGCGCGAGATCGAGATCCCGGAGCCGGTGCGCGACGTCTACCGCCAGTGGCGCTGCACGCCGCTCTACCGCGCGCGGCGGCTGGAGAAGGTGCTGCAGACGCCGGCGCGGATCTACTACAAGTACGAGGGCGTGTCGCCGGCGGGCAGCCACAAGCCGAACACCGCCGTCGCGCAGGCGTTCTACAACCAGCAGGCCGGCGTGAAAAAGCTCGTCACCGAAACTGGCGCCGGCCAGTGGGGCAGCTCGCTCGCCTTCGCCGGCGCGCTGTTCGGCATCGACGTGCAGGTGTTCATGGTCCGCGTGTCGTACGACCAGAAGCCGTACCGGCGGGCGCTGATGGAAACCTACGGGGCCCGTTGCATCGCATCGCCGTCGAACGAGACGCAGTCGGGCCGCGCGATCCTCACCCAGCGCGCCAACCATCCGGGCAGCCTCGGCATCGCGATCTCCGAGGCGGTCGAGGTCGCCGCGCAGCGCGACGACACCAAGTACGCCCTCGGCAGCGTGCTGAACCACGTGCTGCTCCACCAGACGGTCATCGGGCAGGAGGCGATGGCGCAGATGGAGATGGCGAATGACTATCCGGACATCATCGTCGGTTGCACCGGCGGCGGCTCGAACTTCGCGGGCATCGCGTTCCCGTTCCTCGGCGCGCAGCTCCGCGGCGGGCGCAAGGTCGACTTCATCGCCGTCGAGCCGGCCGCGTGCCCCAGCCTCACGCGCGGCACCTACGCGTACGACTTCGGCGACACCGCGCACCTGACGCCGCTCACCAAGATGCACACGCTGGGCTCGACCTTCACGCCGCCGGGCTTCCACGCCGGCGGGCTGCGCTACCACGGGATGGCGCCGATGGTGTCGCACCTGAAGGAGCTCGGCCTGATCGGCGCGACGGCCTATCACCAGACGAAGGTGTTCGAGGCCGGCGTCCAGTTCGCGCGCGCCGAGGGCATCCTGCCGGCGCCTGAGGCGAACCACGCGGTGCGCGGCGCGATCGACGAGGCGATCCGCTGCCGCGAGGAGGGGGTGTCGCGCGCGATCCTGTTCAACCTCTGCGGCCACGGCCACTTCGACATGCAGGCGTACATCGACTACTTCGACGGCAAGCTGCAGGACCTCGAATACGACGAGGCCGAGCTGGCGATGGCGCTGGCGGGCCTGCCGAGCGTGAAGGAGTTTGCCGCGGCGTAGGCGGCAAGCGCCGACCCGCCCCGACTTCAGCGCGACTTCAGGCGGTACAACATCTCGCCGGCGCGCGGGACGACGAGGATGCCGTCGCGCTCGCGGCCCTGCCACGCGGCGACGTCGATCGACGCCGGGTCGCGCCAGCTGAGGTTGATCTTCCGGCAGTGCGCCTCGGAGATCCCGGTGGCGAGCGTCACCGTCACCCGCGGCCGCTCGACGCCGGTCGCCGCGTCGTACGTGCCCTGCCCCTTCACGTGCGTCGAGTGGGCGACCACGCCGCCCGGGTATTTCGCGAAGCGCTCCGGCTGGGCGACGAAGTAGTCGCGGCAGTGGTAGCCGATCTCGTCGAGGATGTGGCCGTGCGTGTAGCTGACCTCGGTGATGTGCGGCGCGTAGATGATCACCTCGCCGCCGTCGGCGACGACGGGCTCCATCTTGTACATGCCCTTGCCGGCGGTCCACACGTCGGCATACATCGGCGGCATCACCGACAGCACCTGCCGCACCGGCGCGTCGAGCCAGACGATGTGGCGCTTTGCCGACAGCGCGGAGGCCTGCGTCCAGGCGTCGCGCGCCGAGCCGAAGAACAGGCCGGCGATCCCTGCGGACGTGACCACCGGCGCGAAGCACGCGGTGGGCACGGTCACCAGCGACGCCGCGCGGTCGATGACGGCGCGCACCGGCGTGTAGCCGGAGCCGATGATCTCGTAGTTGGTGATCAGCGCGCCCAGCCAGTGCGTGAAATCGATGATCTCGTGGCCGGCGATCCCCGGAAAGAAGTACTTGTTGCCGCCGGAGAAGCCGACGACCTCGTGCGGGAATACCGGGCCGCAGATGACGAGCTGGTCGTAGTCGAAGATCCGCCGGTTGAGCGAAACGACGACCGGCTGGTTCATCCGACCGCCGGTCAGCGTCGCGATCTCCGCGGCCGGGATCTCGCCCAGCCGGGCGAACATCGCCGGGTCGTGCCACTCGTGGTTGAAGATGCGCGAGTTGCCGACGCGGCCGTCGACGACCGGCACGCCGACGAGACGCGAGAGCGCTGCGTCGTCCATCGGCTGGTGGGTGCCGAGCGCAACGAGGAAGTCGAGCGCCGCGACCTTGCCGTCCAGCAGCTCCCGGAACAGGCCGAAGAACTGCGGCATCGGCATCGTCCGCGTGCCGTCGGGAATGATGAACAGCACGCGCTTGCCGGCGAGCGCCAGCGATTCGAGACCGTCCGTGACGATCGCACGCGTCTGTTCGCCGGTGAGGAAGCGTTCTGCTGATCCGGAGCCGTCCATGTCCACCATCGTACACGCGTCGCCACGGTGCCGGCGCGAGCCCGCGACGGCGCGCGCGGCACGGGGTAAACTCGGTGGCTTCACGCGGGACGTCGTCGCGGGTCGTGCCGGCCGCGCCTGCGCGCCGCGAACGCACCGGATCGAGCGAGGACGCCGATGAACGACATCGCGGCAGGCGGCACCGTCGAAATCCTCTACGGCAAGTCGGGATTGCGCGTCCCGCTGCCGGCGGCTGCGCGGGCGACGGTGATCGGCAAGCGGCCGCTGGCGAAGCTGCCCGATCCGCACGCGGCGGTGCGCGACGCGCTCGCACGGCCGATCGGTGCGCCGTCCCTCTCGGAACTGGCCCGCGGCCGCAAGAGCGCGTGCATCCTCGTCTGCGACATCACCCGGCCGGTCCCGAACGGCCTCTTCCTGCGGCCGCTGATCGAAGGGATGCTCGCCGCCGGCATGGCGCGCGAGCGGATCACCGTCTTGGTCGCGACCGGGCTTCACCGGCCGAACGAGGGCGCCGAACTCGCCGAGGTTATCGGCGACCCGTGGGTGCAGCAGACCGTGCGGGTCGAGAACCACTACGCGCGCGACGACGCCGCGCACGTCGACCTCGGCGTCACGCCGGGCCGGCGCACGCCGGTGAAACTCGACCGCCGCTTCGTCGACGCCGAGTTGCGGATCGCGACCGGGCTGGTCGAGCCGCACTTCATGGCCGGCTACTCCGGCGGGCGCAAGGTGGTCGCGCCGGGCATTGCGCATGAGGACACGATCCGCACGTTCCACAGCGCGCGGTTCATGGAGGACCCGGCGGCTATCCAATGCAACCTCGATGGCAACCCGCTGCACGAGGAGCAGCTCGCGATCGTCCGCATGCTGGGCGAAGTGTTTGCCGTCAACACGGTGATCGACGAGGATCGCGATCTCGTCCACGTCAACTTCGGCGAGATCGTCGCCAGCCATCTCGCCGCCGTCGACTTCGTCGCCGAGTGCACGCGGCTCCCCGTCGGCCGGCGGTTCGCGACGATCCTGACGTCGGCGGCCGGCGATCCGCTCGACAAGACGTACTACCAGACGGTCAAGGGGATGGTGACCCCACTCGACATCCTCGAGCCCGGCGGCACGCTGATCGTCGCGTCGGCCTGCTCCGAGGGCTTCGGCTCGGCGGAGTTCCGCGCCGCGCAGCAGCGGATGTGCGCCGTCGGCCCCGACGCGTTCCTCGCGTCGCTGCTCGCGAAGCGCTTCGCCGACGTCGACGAGTGGCAGACGGAGATGCAGTTGAAGTCGACGCGTGCCGGCCGCGTGCAGCTCTACACGACCGGCCTCGACGACGACGAGCGGCGCCTCACCGGCGTCGAGACGATCGACTCGGTCGCCGATGCGCTCGCGGCGGCGCTCGCTCGCGCCGGCGATCCGGCGCTTGCCGTGATTCCCGAAGGACCTTATGTCGTCCCTGTCGTCCGCTGACCGCGCGGCGATGCCGCCGCCGGCGTCGCTCACGATCCACCTCGACCTCGTCGGCGGCCTTGCCGGCGACATGTTCGTCGCGGCGATGATCGACGCGCTGCCTGCGCTCGCCGGCCCGGTGCTGGCCGAGCTCGCGAAGCTGCAGCCTGCAGGCTCGGCCATGCCGACGTTCCACCAGGGGACGAGCGGCGGGCTGCGCGCGCAGCGGTTCGGGCCGGAACCCGCGCCGGGCGACGGCGCGTTCGCCACCCCGCGCGCGGCGCACGTGCACGGCACGGCGGCGCCGCTCGATCACTCGGCCACCGCATACCCGGAGCTTCGCCGCCGGATCGCCGACGCGCCGCTGGCGGCCGGCACCCGCGAGCACGCGCTGGCGTTGCTCGCGCTGCTGGGCGACGCCGAGGCGCGCGTCCACGGCACCGCGATCGACGACGTCCATTTCCACGAACTGGCCGACTGGGATTCGCTGCAGGACGTCGTCGCCGCCGGCTGCATCGCCGCCTGTCTCGCCGGCGCCCGCTGGACCGCATCGGCGCCGCCGCTCGGCCGGGGCACGGTGCGCACTTCGCACGGTGTGCTGCCGGTGCCGGCACCGGCGACGATGCTGCTGCTCGAAGGTTATCCGTGGCGCGACGACGGCGTCGCCGGCGAGCGCGTCACGCCCACCGGCGCGGCGATCCTGCGTCACCTCGTCGCTGCCTCCGATTGCGACGCCCGTCGCGACGGCGGCCGCCTCGTGGCGATCGGCTGCGGCGCCGGCACCCGCGAGCTGCCCGGCGTGCCGAACCTCGTCCGCGCGCTCGCGTTCGAGCGCGCGCCCGTCGTCGACGTCGAAGCCGATACGGTCGCGATCCTCGAATTCGACATCGACGACATGACCGGAGAGGAGATCGCGCTCGCTGCCGACCGCCTGCGTGCAATATCCGGCGTTGTCGACGTGTCGGTCGGCACGCGCGCCGGAAAGAAGGGCCGGCCGCTCGCCGACTTCCGGGTGCTCGCGCAGCCGCCGGCCGCCGACGCCGTCGCGCAGGCGTGCTTCACCGAAACGTCGACGCTCGGGCTGCGGATCCGCGAGGAACGGCGGCGACGCCTGCCCCGGTCGGAAGCGACCGCCTCCGCCGGCGGCGCGACGCTGCCGGTGAAGATCGCCACGCGTCCCGGCGGCGGGCGCACGGCGAAGGCCGCGCACGACGCCGTCGCGAGCGCGCCAAGCCTCGACGAGCGGCGCCGCGTGCGCGCCACCGGCGAGCGGCACGCGCTCGAAGGCGGCGACGAATGAACGCGTCGTCGCCCGCCGGCACCGCGCACGCCCGGCTCGTAGCCGAACTCGATCGCCACGACCGGCTTGCGATCGCGGTCAGCGGCGGCGTCGACTCGATGACGCTCGCCCACGTCGCGTGGCGCCACTCGAGGGCGCGGACGACGATGTACCACGCGGCGGGCCCGGCCGTGCCGGCGGCAGCCCGCGCGCGGGTCGAGGCACACGCGGCGCGGCACGGCTGGCCGCTCTTCGTCGTCGATGCCGGCGAGATCGACGACCCCCGTTACCGCACCAATCCGGTCGACCGCTGCTACTGGTGCAAGTCGAACCTGTATGCGCGCATCCGCAGCCTGACCGATGACGCCATCGCGTCGGGCACGAACCGCGACGACCTCGACGACTTCCGCCCCGGACTGCGCGCGGCGGCGGAGCGGGGGGTCGTGCACCCGTACGTCGACGCCGGCCTCGACAAGGCGTCGATCTACGCGCTGGCGACCAGCCTCGGCCTCGGCGATCTCGAGCGGCTGCCGGCGCAGCCGTGCCTGTCGAGCCGCGTCGAGACCGGCATCGCGATCGACCCGGCCGACCTCGCGTTCATCGACGCGGTCGAGACCGCGCTCGCCGCGAGGCTCGGGCGCGAGGCGATTCAGCGCTGCCGGATCACCCACGCCGGCGTCGTCATCGAGGTCGCGGCCGCGGACGATGCGGCGACCTCGGCTGCCGCGCACGCCATCGGCGAAGAGGCCTGTCGCGCCGCCGCGCGCGCCTTCGCCGGCGTGCGGCCGTACCGCCGCGGCGCCGCATTCCTCCGCGCGCCGCAGCGCGTCGCAGCGAGCGCCGCCGATGACTGAGTTCCGCCTCGACTGGCAGCGCGCGGAGCGCGTCGGCGTCTCCGAGGCAGTGCTGTGCGAGCCGAAGTCCGTCGCGCAGATCGACGCCATCGTTTCGCATGCCCTCGAGCTGGACGAGCGGCTGCTGCTGACGCGGCTCGGCGAGCGCAAGTTCGGCCGGCTCGCCGCGCCGGCGCGCGCCGCGCTCGACTACGACGCGGTGTCGCGCACGGCGATCCTCGGCGGCGTGCCTGAGCCACGCGCGACCGGACGTGTGGCCGTCGTATCGGGCGGCACTTCCGATGCGCCGGTCGCGCGCGAGGCCGCGCGCACGCTCGCCTTCGAGGGCGAGGCGGCGACGCTGGTCCACGACGTCGGCGTGGCCGGGCTGTGGCGGCTGATGGAGCGCATCGACGAGATCCGCCGCCATCGCGTCGTCATCGCCGTCGCCGGCATGGAGGGCGCGTTGTTCAGCGTCATCGCGGGCCTCGTCCGCTGCCCGGTGCTCGCGGTGCCGTCGTCGGTCGGCTACGGCGTGGGTGCCGGCGGCCGCACCGCGTTGCGCGCGGCGCTCGCAAGCTGCGCGTCGGGGCTCGTCGTGCTCAACATCGACAACGGTTTCGGCGCGGCGCACGCGGCGCTGCGGATGCTCGGCCACGCGGCCGGCACCGCAGCGCGTTAGTCGCGGACTGGCTGCACCGAACCAGCGCGCTGCAAGTCAGGCCCGGGCACGCCCGTCCGCGTGCGCCAGTGGCACCCCGGAGGCATCGACCGCCAGTGCCGACGTCGCGCCCACCGTGGCGACGAGGTCGGCCCGCATCCGGCGCACGAAGTCCTCGACAGTCGGCGAGTTGCCGGACCCTTGGTGCAGGACGTAGTGCGCGGCGATATCCGGGGCGCTGCAGTCGAGCATCCACACGCCGGCCAGGATGAGGGACTCCAGCTTGAGCGGCGCTTCCCCGGGCGCTTCGAGGTAGACGAACTGCGCTTCGCGGTGGCAAGCAGCGAGCTCGGTCAGCGCCGGCCGCCATTCCGCCGGCAGCGCAGGCATGCCCAGCGTCTGGCACTGCCCGAGCGCGACCGCGATCGAGTGCGAGACCTGCACCCGGAGGTCGGCCATCGGCGCGCCTTTCGCCCGCAGGAACGCAAGCAGCGCGAACTCGATTCCCTGCGCCGCGATGTGGTACGGCACCTGCGACTCGCCGCACCGGATGTCGTGCTTGTCGCAGAGTTCGCGCGCCGCGCGCAGATAGTCGTGGCCGTAGCGCCACAGCGCGAGCGGCGAGGTCCGTGCAGTTTCGTCGATCGTAAACGATGGCATCAGGAACTCCTTCCCGGTGGCGAGTATGCGCCCGGCACCGGCCCGGCGGCGGATGGGTGCTGAAAGCGGTTGGTTCGCACCGGCACGGCGAAGTTCCGTGGCACATGCGGCACGCCGCCGGCGGTCGGGCGGCGGCGACGGCGGACCGATTGCTACAATGGCGGCTCCTTACCCAAGGGCGGACCTCCATGACACTCTCGATGTTCCAGGCCTCGATCCCGGTGTTCGTGCGCACGCTGACGAACCTCAAGGGGATTCTTGACAAGGCGGTCGCCCATGCGCAGGCGCGAAAGATCGACGAGTCGGTGCTGCTCGCGGCGCGGCTGTACCCCGACATGTTCCCGCTGACGCGGCAGGTGCAGATCGCGACCGACTTCGCGCGCGGCACCGGCGCGCGCCTCGCCGGCGTCGAGCCGCCGTCGATCGAGGACACCGAGCGCACGTTCGCCGAGCTCGCCGACCGGATCGACCGCACGCTCGCGTACCTCAGGACGCTGACCCCCGCGCAAGTCGATGGCTCCGAGGCACGCGAGATCATTCGTGCGATCCGCGGCGTGCCGCACACGTTCGCGGGGATCGACTACCTGCTGAAGTACGCTCTGCCGAACTTCTACTTCCACACGACGACCGCGTACGCGATCCTGCGGCACTCCGGCATCGAGATCGGCAAGACCGACTTCGTCGGCCGCTTCGACTAGCGGCTGCGCTCCGCCGCGCCGCGCCGCTGGTCGTCGCCGACCGGCCCCACGGCGAAATAGCGCGCCTCGGGGTGCGCGAAGTAGAAGCCGGACACCGACGCCGCCGGCAGCATCGCGGAGCTCTCGGTCAGCGTCATCCCGATCTCGCCGGCGCGCAGGACGTCGAACAGCGGCGCCTTCACCGCGTGGTCCGGGCACGCGGGATATCCGGGCGCGGGGCGGATGCCGCGGTACTCCTCGCGGGTCAGTGCGTCGGCAGGCAGCCGCTCGTCCTTCGCGTAGCCCCACAACTCGCGCCGCACTTTCATGTGCAGCCATTCGGCGAACGCCTCGGCCAGGCGGTCGGCGAGCGCCTTCAGCATGATCGCGCCGTAGTCGTCCTTCTGTGCCTCGAATTCGGCGAGCTTGCGTTCGATGCCGAGCCCCGCGGTGACGGCGAACGCGCCGAGGAAATCCTTCGCGCCGGAGGCCCTCGGCGCGACGAAATCCGACAGGCAGTAATTCGGCTTGCCTTGCGGCCGCTCGCTCTGCTGGCGCAGGTTGTGCCAGGTCAGCGCGACCTTCGACCGCGCCGCGTCGGTGTAGAGCAGGATGTCCTCGTCGACGGCGTCAGCCGGCAGCAGCGCGACGACGCCATTCGCGGTGAGCCAGCGGCCGTCGACGATCCGCTTCAGCATCGCAATGCCGTCGGCGTAGACGTTGCGTGCCGCCTCGCCGACGACGGCGTCGTCGAGAATCGCCGGGAACGGCCCCGACAGCTCCCACGTCTGGAAGAACGGGCCCCAGTCGATCAATTTCGCGAGCTCGCCGAGATCGACGTTGCGGAATTCGCGGCGGCCGATGAACGTCGGGACGGGCGGCGCGTAATGCTGCCAGTCCGTCCCGAAGCCGTTGGCGCGCGCCGCCTCCAGCGATATCAGCGCCGGCCCCTTCTTCGCAGCGTGCTGCGCCCGGATCTTCGCGTAGTCGGCGGCGACGTCGGCGACATAGGCGTCCTTCAGCTCGTCGGAGAGCAGGTTGCTGGCAACGCCCACGGCCCGCGACGCATCCGGCACGTAAACGGTGATGCCCGCGTAGTTCGGCGCGATCTTGACCGCCGTGTGGACACGCGACGTCGTCGCGCCACCGATCAGCAGCGGCTGCTTCATCCCCAGCCGCTGCATCTCGTGCGCGACGTGCGCCATCTCCTCGAGCGACGGCGTGATGAGGCCGGACAGGCCGACGATGTCGGCGTTGCGTTCGACGGCGGTGTCGAGGATCCTCGAAGCCGACACCATCACCCCGAGGTCGATGACGTCGAAGTTGTTGCACTGGAGCACGACGCCGACGATGTTCTTGCCGATGTCGTGTACGTCCCCCTTGACCGTCGCCATCACGATCGTCCCCTTGGGCCTGCCGGCGACGCCCGACGCCGCCTTCTCCGCCTCGATGAACGGCACCAGATGGCCGACCGCATGTTTCATCACGCGGGCGCTCTTGACCACTTGCGGCAGGAACATCTTGCCCGCGCCAAAGAGGTCGCCGACGACGTTCATGCCCGCCATCAGCGGACCCTCGATCACGTGAATGGGGCGCGCGAACTTTCGCCGCGCCTCTTCGGTGTCCTCGATGATGAAGGTCGTGATGCCGCGCACCAGCGCGTGCGCGAGCCGCGCCTCGACCGACGCGTCGCGCCATCCGAGGTCCCCGATGACTGTCTTCGCCTGCGCCTTGTAGCCCTCGGCGAAGGCGACCAGCCGCTCGGTCGCGTCGGGCCGGCGGTCGAGCACGACGTCCTCGACCCGCTCGCGCAGCTCGGCCGGGATCTCGTCGTAGACGCCGAGCTGGCCGGCGTTGACGATGCCCATCGTCATCCCGGCCCGGATCGCGTGGTACAGGAAGACCGTGTGGATCGCCTCGCGGATGGGGTCGTTGCCGCGAAACGAGAAGCTCACGTTCGACACTCCGCCCGACACCTTGGCGTGCGGCAGGTGATCGCGGATCCACCGCGTCGCGTTGATGAAGTCGACGGCGTAGTGGTTGTGCTCGTCGATCCCGGTCGCGATGGCGAAGATGTTGGGATCGAAGATGATGTCTTCGGCCGGGAAGCCCGCTTTTGCCGTCAGCAGATCGTAGGCGCGCCGGCAGATGCCGACCTTGCGCTCGAACGTGTCCGCTTGGCCCTGCTCGTCGAACGCCATCACAATCGCCGCCGCGCCGTAGCGCCTGACGAGCTTCGCCTGACGGAGGAACTCGGCCTCGCCCTCCTTCAGCGAAATCGAGTTGACGACCGGCTTGCCCTGCGAGCACTTGAGCCCGGCCTCGATCACCTCCCACTTCGACGAGTCGATCATCACCGGCACCCGCGCGATGTCGGGTTCGGCGGCGATGAGGTTGAGGAACCTCGTCATCGCGGCTTTCGAGTCGAGCATCGCCTCGTCCATGTTGACGTCGATGATCTGCGCGCCGCTCTGCACCTGCTGGCGCGCGACGTCGACCGCCGCGGTGTAGTCGCCGGCGAGGATCAGCCGGGCGAAAACACGCGAGCCGGTGACGTTGGTCCGCTCGCCGACGTTGACGAACAGCGAGTCGTCGTCGATCGTCAGCGGCTCGAGGCCGGCCAGGCGCATGGGGCGGTAGTCGGCCATGGGTGAAGGGGGTGGGGTGGCGTAGCGTCGTCGGCGGCGGCCGGCCGCTGCCGTCCGCACGCCGCCGCGAGGGGTCGAAACCTAGGCCGCCAGCGTCTCCGGCAGGCGGGCCGCGATCTTCCGCGGCGGCACGGCGGCCACCGCGTCGGCGATCGCGCGGATGTGCGCCGGCGTCGTTCCGCAGCAGCCGCCGACGATGTTGACGAAACCACTCTCCGCGAACTCGCGCAGCAGTCCCGACGTCTCCCCCGGCGTCTCGTCGTAGCCGGTGTCGGACATCGGGTTGGGCAGCCCGGCGTTCGGATAGCACGAGACAAACGTGTCGGCGATCCGTGCGATCTCCTCGAGGTACGGCCGCATCAACGCGGCGCCGAGCGCGCAATTCAGGCCCACCGCCAGCGGCTGCACGTGGCGGACCGCGTTCCAGAACGCTTCCGGCGTCTGGCCGGACAGCGTGCGTCCCGACGCGTCGGTGATCGTCCCCGAAACGATGACGGGGTAGCGGCGGCCGATCCGGTCGAAGTACGTCTCCAGTGCGAACAGCGCGGCCTTCGCGTTAAGCGTGTCGAATACCGTTTCCAGCAGGAACAGGTCGACGCCGCCCTCGGCAAGGCCGTCGATCGCCTCGGCGTACGACGCGACCAGCACGTCGAACGTCACGTTACGGGCGCCCGGATCGTTGACGTCGGGCGAGATCGACGCGGTGCGGTTGGTCGGGCCGAGGGCGCCGGCGACGAAGCGCGGCTTGTCGGGCGTCCTCTTCGTCCATGCGTCGGCGCACTCGCGGGCAATCGCCGCCGCGCTGCGGTTGATCTCGTGCACGCGGCGCTCGAGCCCGTAGTCGGCCTGCGCAATCGACGTCGCGTTGAAGGTGTTGCTCTCGACGATGTCGGCGCCGGCCGCAAGGTACGCGTCGTGGATGGCGCGGATCACGTCCGGCTTCGTCAGCGCGAGGACGTCGTTGTCGCCCTTGAGGTCGTGCGCGTGGCCGGCGAGGCATGCGCCGCGGTAATCGGCCTCGCCCAGCCGATAGCCCTGGATCATCGTTCCCATCGCACCGTCGAGGACGAGGATGCGCTCGGACAGCAGCTTCGTGAGCTGCGCGGTGGCGTCGGGACGCAAGGCCATGCGGGACTCCCGGAAACAAAAAACCCGTTCAGCTTGCCGCCGAGCGGGTTTCGGGTCGAAACCGCTTTAGCTGTATTTGTAGAGCGCCCGCAAGCTGGGTACAAATCGGCGCTAGGGTTGTGAATTTAAGGGCTTGCGCACCTCTTGTCAATTCCGGGGCAGGGAGGGTGACCGGCACGCACCGCTTAACGCCGGGCTTTGAGCGTGCTAGATTGATCCGCATGAAGCACCTTTTGCCGAAGGACGCCTTCCAGTTCCTGCACGACAACCCGCAGGCGGTTTTCATCGACTGCCGCAGCGAGATGGAGTACCTCTTCGTCGGCCATCCGGCGAGCTCCATCCACGTTCCGTGGAACGACGGCCCCGACTGGGACATCAACCCGCATTTTGTCGGGCAGGTGAAGAAGATTGCCAGCATGAACCGGCCGGTGGTCCTGATTTGCCGCAGCGGCCAGCGCTCGGTCAGCGCCGGGCAGGCGCTGGAGCAGTCCGGCTTCAAGGACGTCTACAACGTGCTGGAAGGGTTCGAGGGACCGCTCGACGACGGGCATCATCGCAACACGCTCACCGGCTGGCGCAAGGACGGCCTGCCGTGGGAACAATCGTAGCCGCCTGAAGCGCCGCACACTGCCTCCGCCCCGCGGCGACGCTCCGCCATGGCCGCCTACGGCCGCCTCTGCCCGCTGTTCTACGACGCCGACAAACCGCGCGCTCCCGCGGCGGAGGTCGAGTGGTACGCGCAGCGTCTGCCGCGCGACGCGGGCCCGGTGCTGGAGGCGATGGCGGGTTCCGGCCGACTGCTGCTGCCGCTCGCCGAACGCGGAGTCAAGCTCCATGGCGTCGATAGCTCCGAGCCGATGCTCGCGAGCTGCGAGGCCCGGCTGATCGGCGCCGGGCTCGCCGTTCCGCTGTTTCGGCAGGACGTCGCAGCGCTCAACCTGCCGTTCCGCTATGCGGCGGCCTTCATCGCCGCCGGCTCCTTCCAGCTCCTGGTCGATCCGATCGTCGCGACGAAGGCGCTCGAACGGCTGCGCGCGCATCTGGTGACGCCCGGCCTCCTCTTCCTCGACTGTTTCGTGCCGGCCGAAGCGCTGCACCCGCCCGGCGCGCCGGTGGTCGAGGTCCGCGGGGTGACGCTGTCCGATGCGACGAAGATCGCACTGCGCTCGGAGACGTTCGTCGACGCCGAAGGCCGGCGCATCGACACCAAGAGCCGCTACGAGCGGCGCGACGGCGCAACGATCCTCGCGCGCGAGGACGAGACGCTCGCCATCACGTGGTACACGGAGGAAGAGCTTGTCGCGCTGGTGAGCGCCGCCGGCTACGGCGACGTCGCCGTCGAGGCGTCGCCGATCGAGGCGACAGGCGAGCGGCGGTTCGCGGTGCGTGCGCGGGCTTAGGCAGCCGGGCTACCAGCTCCCCGACGCGCCGCCGCCGTCGGAGCTGCCGCCGCCACCTGAGAAGCCACCGCCCGAGCTGCCCGACGACCAGCTCGACGACGAACTGCCCGATCCGCCTCCGCTGCTGACGATGAAGCCGCCGATGTTCGCGGTGCCCGTCTTCTTGAGGTCGGCCGCCGCCTTCTGATACCACGGCTGCCGCCCCAGCATCACCTTGGCGATCGGATAGCCGATCAGGTAGACGGCGAGCAGCACGATCGTCGGCTTCGCGCCGATGATGAACAGCGGAAACATCGCCCAGAACGGGATCAGGAACGCGTAGAGGAACCAGCCGACCCCGGGCGTCATGATACCGATGAACGTGAACAGGCCGATGATGCCGAACACGAATGCGCCGACGAGGAGGTTCATCGGGAACGGGATGCCGGCGCCCGATTCGAAGAACGACTTGGCGCCGCCGGCCGCGGCCGGTTCCGCGGCGACGCCGGCCTTCCCCTGCAGCGTCGCGATGATCGCCGTCACGCCGTCCTCGACGCCTTTGTCGTAGTCGCCGGCCTTGAACTGCGGCGTCATCGCGTTGCGGATGATTCGCGCCGCCGCGACGTCGGTCAGCGTGCCTTCGAGGCCATAACCGACCTCGATCCGCATCTTGCGGTCGTTCGGCACGACGACGACCAGCACGCCGTCGTCCTTGCCCTTCTTGCCGAGCTTCCAGCTCTCGAAAACCTTCGTCGCGTATTCCTCGACGCTGTCGCCGCCGATCGTCGGCACCGTCAGCACCGCGATCTGGTTGCCGGTGGCGTCTTCCTGCGCTTTCAGTGCCGCGGCGATCCGGTCGCGCGTCGCCGGCTTCAGGATCTCGGCGTTGTCGACGACACGGCCGGAGAGGAGCGGCACGTCGGCGGCGTACGCCGGCGCCGCGAACACCAGCGCGCACAGTGCGATGGCGGAAACTCGCTGCGCCAACGCGCTCACGCGTGCCCCCCTCATCACCATCGGTGTCGATCGGCTGATCAGGCAGCTCGTTGGCAGCGCCCGTGCCGCCGATGAATCCGTTGGCCCCCAGCATCGGTTCCAGCACCGCGAGGCCGGCGAGCAGCGCGTCGGCGGCGCGCCCGTCCTGCAACCGCGGCGTCATCGCCGCGACGACGCGCTGCCAGTCCGCGCTCGTGACCCGGCCGGCATAGCCCCGGTCGGGCAGGATTTCGACCTTGTGCTCGAACAGCGAGAGCAACAGGAGCACGCCGTTGCGCTCGCGCGTGGCGAACAGCTCGTGCTGCATGAACAGCGACTCGGCGCAGCGGCGGACCTCGAAATCTCGGCGCGGCGGGCGCAGGAACAGCCGCGCGAACGGCGGCACGAAGATCACCAGCAGCGCGCTGGCTCCGCCGGCCGCGAGCACCGCAACGGTCTGCAGCAGCACTGCGGTCGCGCTCACCCAGCTCGGTCGCAGCGCGTCCGCGAGCACGACGGCGAACCCGGCGAGCGATGCCGCGAGCGCAAACGCCTTCCACGGCAGTTGCGGATACGAGTGTGACTTGGAGACGACCGCGGTGACCACCTGCGCGCCCGTGCGTGCCTCGACCGCGGCGACGCGGGTGGCGATCGCGTCGGCCTCGGCCGGACTCAGGTTGATCGCGCGTCGGTTCACAGCGTCAGCGTCATGTAGACGGCACCGGACAGCGGGTTGTGATAGTACGGCTCGCAACTGTGGAAGCCAAGCCCGGCGTAAAGAGCACGCGCATCCGTCATCCATTCCAGCGTGTCGAGCTTCAGTTCGCGGTAACCGGCGACGCGCGCCTCGGCGAGCAGCGCTTCGGCCAGCCGGCGGCCCCAGCCTCCGCCGCGGACCTCCGGCTGCACGTAGAGCCGCTTCACCTCGCCGATGCTCTCCGGCGGCGCCCCGGCGACGTCGACCGGTCGCAGCGCGATGCAGCCGAACGCCTCGGCGGGCGCGCCCGCGAGCAGCAGCCGGCCGCGCGGCGGGGCGTACGCGCCCGGCAGCATCGCGAGTTCGCGGTCGAACCCCTGGAAGCAGAGGTCGACCTTCAGCCACTTCGCGTACTCGACGAAAAGCGCGCGGGCCAGCGTGACGTCGCCGGGTCCGGACGCAGGTCGGATTGCGGTGGCGCTCATCGATCCGCCGGAGCGCGATCGCGCCGGGCCGGCCGCGTCAGTTCGCCTTGTCGCAGACGCCGACGCGCAACTCGGCGCCGGGATAGCCGGCGACCAGCTCGCGCATCTTCGCCAGCGCCGGCTGCGGCGGATCGCGGACGACGAGCGCCGTCTGGACGACGACCTGCTGGCGGGCGCCGCTCTTCGCACCGTCGATGCCGCGCTTGCCGAGATCCGCGATGAACGCGCTCGCCGCTTCCTCGCTGCGGAACGCGCCCAGCGCGATTGCGAACCGCTGCGGCCCGCCGTCGACGACGACGACGTCGCGCACGCCCGCGGCCCGTAACTCTCCGGCGCGGCGCTCGGCCGCCGGCTTGTTCGAGAACGGCGGCAGGTAGACCCAGTGCGTGGCGTTGGTCTCCACGCGCTTCTGCGTCAACAGTTTGCCGAGCGCGAGTGCGTCGACGTCGGCCAGCGCGCGGGCGCGGTCGGTGTCCGAAAACGGCCCCCATTCGACGCAGACGTCAGCCAGGGCGGCGGCCTTCGCCGGACCCAGCGCCGCGACCTGCTGCGGCGTCAGCAGCACGACCTTGTCGGCCTGCACCTGCTGCGAGAGTCGCACGCCCTCGCCGTTGCCGACGCGGTCGAGCCACGTGTAGCCGAACAGCGCCAGGTTGGCGAGGAGAAGGAAGAGGACGACGATGCGCATGATGGAGTCGGGTTCACATTGCCGCGAGCGGGCCGGCGGTGGATCGCATCGTCAGCCGGGATGCCGGCCCGGCCGCGACGCGGCCGACGTGGCGTCGGCCAGCGCGAGCACGCCTTCGAGCACCAGATTATCCACGACCTCCACCGGCGGGTTAAGGTGCGGCGCGATTTCCGGTGCCGCGCCGCCCGCGAGGTAGACGCGGACCTGCGCGGCATTGGTGTCGATCAGCCGGCGCATCTGCTCGATCGCGCCGCAGACCGCCTGCATCGCGCCCGAATACAGCGCGTCGGCGGTGTTGTCCGGGAACGCCTGGAACGCGCCTGGCGCGATCCTGAGCGCCGACGTGTTGTCGGCCAGCGCGCTCAGCATCAGCCGCAGTCCCGGCAGGATGCAGCCGCCGCGGAACACGCCGTCGAAATCGAGGGCGTCCACGGTGACCGCGGTGCCGGCGTTGACGACGACGCACGCCGGCGGAAACAGGTCGGTCGCGATCGAGCGCTGCCGCGCGCCGACGAGCGATGCCCAACGGTCGGCGCCGAGCTGCTCCGGGCGCGCGTAGTGGTTGGTGACGCCACAGGCCGCCGCGCTCGCGTGCAGCCATTCGGGCGCAACGCGCCAGCGCGCGAGCTGCGCCTCGACCCGCACCCGCGCCGCCTCGCCGGCGACGTTGACGCCGACCACGCGCATCGGCCGCGGCAGGTTCTGCCATTCGCGCAGCGCCAGCGTGCCGATCTCGTTGTTCGGCGTGACACCCTGCGCCAGCCAGCCGCGCGGACCGCGCAGCCCCCATTTGAGCCGGCTGTTGCCAACGTCGATGATGAGGGTCTGGCTCACCGGGCGCGTGGGGTCAGGTGAGGTTCGCGCGCGTGCGGATCGCCGCGGCGATTCGAACCGCGCCGCCGGGCCCGAAGCGTCTCATCCACGCCGCAGCGAAATCTCGCCGGACAGGAAGCGCGCGCGGCGCGGCCCGTCGGCGAGCACCAGCGCGCCGCTGGCGTCCACACCGGCGACCTTGCCGGCGACCGTCGCGCCGTCGGGCAGCAGCAGATGCACGGCCTTGCCCTGGTACGCGTGCCGCCGTTGCCACTCGGCGGCGAACGCGGCGAAGCCGTCCTTCGAGTACAGGTCCAGCACCGCTGCGAGTTCGGCGACCAGCGCGGCCAGGAGGCGGTTGCGGTCGATCGGTGGCGCCTTGCGGCCTGCGACCGACGCGAGGTCGGTCACCGGCACCGGGATGTCCCTGCGCGCCGCGGGCGGCAGCCGGACGTTGAGGCCGACGCCGATGACCGTCGTCGACGGCCCGAGCGCGTCGCCGTTCAACTCGATCAGGATACCGCCGAGCTTCAGGTGGCGGTGGATGAGGTCGTTCGGCCACTTGAGCGCGATCCCGGCGAGTCCCTCGGCTTCGAGCGCGCGGACCACCGCGACGCCGACCGCCAGCGACAATCCGGCGAGAAAGCCTGCGCCCTGCTCGAAACGCCAACCGAGCGAGAACGTGAGGCTGCCGCCGGCGACCGCTGTCCATACGCGTCCGCGCCGGCCGCGTCCCGCCGACTGCCATTCCGCCGCGAGGACGACGCCGTGGACCTCGCGCCGCTGCGACCGGCGCATCAGCTCGGACGATGTCGAATCGATCTGGTCGGTGACCTCGATGGTCACCGGAACGGCGAAGCCACGCTCGACGGCGATCTCGGCCAGCCGGGCACGCACGGCCTTCGCGTCGAGGAAGTTCGGCGCCTCGAGCAGGCGGTAACCACGGCCCTTGATCCGCTCCAGCGTGAGGCCGGCGGTCTCGGCGTCCTTCAGCACCTGCGAAACGCGGGCGCGCGTCAGCCCCACGATCGCGGCGAGATCCTCGCCGGAGTGGAATTCGCCATCGGCGAGCTGGCGCAGCAGCGAGAATCCAAGCGGAGTGAGCACTTATGAACGCATTCGGGCTTAAGCATCAAGATGTTACACGACCCGAGCCTGCGCGTCATATGCACTGCCCCGGCGCACCGTGCAGCGAGGCGGCGGGCCCGACCGGGAGGGCGGCTCGCCGTCGCACGAAGCCCGCCGGCGCTACGCCTTCAGCACGCCGCGCCGGATCTGGTCGAGCTCGATGGACTCGAACAACGCGCGGAAGTTGCCCTCGCCGAAGCCCTCGTTGCCCTTGCGCTGGATGATCTCGAAGAAGATCGGCCCGATGACCGTCCTGGTGAAGATCTGCAGCAGCATTTCGTCCTTCGCCGGCGCGCCGTCGAGCAGGATACGGTTCGCCTGCAACCGCGCGGCGTCCTCGCGGTGGCCGGGCAGCCGCGTCGCCAGCGCCTCGTAATAGGTGTCCGGCGTGTCCTGGAAATCGACGCCGGACCGCCGCAGCGCATCGACCGTCGCGTGGATGTCGTCGGTGCCGAGCGCAACGTGCTGGATGCCCTCGCCGCGGTAGTCGATCAGGTATTCCTGGATCTGGCTCTTGTCGTCGGAGGACTCGTTGATCGGAATCCGGATCCTGCCGCAGGGGCTCGTCATCGCCTTCGACTTCAGGCCCGTCAGCTTGCCCTCGATGTCGAAGTAGCGGACCTCGCGGAAATTGAACAGCCGTTCGTAGAAGCCGGCCCACTCGTCCATCCGCCCGCGATGGACGTTGTGGGTCAGGTGGTCGATCACCGTGAGGCCGGCGCCGGGCGGGTGCTGCGGGACGCCGGGCAGCGGCAGGAAATCGATGTCGTAGATCGACACGTTCGAGCCGGCGTTGGCGGCGGAACCGGGATAGCGGTCGACGAGGTAGATCAGCGAATCGCCGATGCCCTTGATCGCCGGGATGTTGAGTTCCATCGGCCCCGGGTGCGCCTCGACGCCCCACGCGCCCTGCTCGACGCACCGCCGCCACGCGAGCGCGGCATCCTTCACCCGGAACGCGATCGCGCAGATCGACGGGCCGTGCACGCGGGCGAACGACTGCGCGAAGCTCCCGGGCTCGGCGTTGACGATGAAATTGACGCCGCCCTGCCGGTAGAGCAGCACGTTCTTCGCCCGATGCTTCGCCACCGCGGTGAAGCCCATCCGCTCGAAAAGCCTGCCCAGCGCCGCCGGGTCCGGCGCCGCGTACTCGATGAACTCGAAGCCGTCGGTGCCGAGCGGGTTGTCCCAGAGGTCGTGCGGGGGAATGGCGGTCATCGGGGGCCTCGGTCGCGTGAACGCGGGCAGCCGCGCGCGAATCCGTTCAAGCCAGCAGCGTGAGCACTTCGGCCAGCAGCGCAGGATCGCCGCACGCGACGACGTTGCCACCCTCCTCGCAGCGCGCCCCCGTCCAGGTCGTGATCGCGCCGCCGGCAGCCTCGACGATCGGGATCAGCGCCTGCACGTCCCAGGCCTGCAGCGACGACTCGACGACGACATCGATCAGCCCCATCGCCAGCAGGCAGTACGCGTAGCAGTCGCCGCCCCAGCGCGTGAGCCGCGCCTGCGTCGAGACGCGGGTGAACGCGGCCAGCGATCCAGGCGTGTCGAACATCTTGGGATCGGTGCACGCGAGCGCCGCGTGGGCAAGCGAGTGACATTGCCGGGTCTTCAGCGCGCGGCGCATCCCGCCGCGTCGCCACTCGGCGCGACCGCCGGCGGCGGCGACGAACGTTTCCCCGACGAACGGCTGGTGGGCGACGCCGGCGACGACGCGCTCGCCGTCGTTGAGCGCAATCAGCGTCGCCCAGTGCATCTGGCCGAGGATGAAGCTGCGGGTGCCGTCGATCGGGTCGATCACCCACGTGTATTTCGACGCGCCCTTCTCCCAGCCATGCTCCTCGCCGCGGATGCCGTGGTCCGGATGCGCGCGCGCGATCTCCGCGCGGATCACCGCCTCGGCAGCGCGGTCGGCGACCGTGACCGGGTCGTAGCCCCGCGCGCCACCCTTGTCCTCGACGTCGATCGGGACGCGGAAATGCGGCAGGATCGCCTCGCCGGCGGCGTGCGCCATCCGGCAGGCGAATTCGACATGGGCGGAGATGTCCGGCGTCGGCATGGATAACGGCGTCCGGCGCGTGGTCCGCCCCGGTTCGGCCGCAATCATCGCACAGGAATCGGCGCCGGGGACGACCCGTACCCGCGCCGCCCTGCGAACCGTCACGCGCGTGCGCGGCCGCTCACGCGCGGGCGACGATCGTCACGCCGGAAAGCTTTTCCTGCGCCTCGATCAGCGACGCGACGTACTTGTTGCCGAAGCCTTGGAGGTTGGCGTTGACGAGGCTCTGGTGAACCGCCTCGCCGACGATGCCGCATACCGGCAACGACTCGGCGAAGTGCGTGTAGTAGCGCATGTCCTTCATCGCGTTGACCAGCGTGAACTTGAGGCCGGTCAGGTCGCCGCCGTCGAGCATCCTGCCGACGATCATCTGGAAAATTCCCGAATTCACCGCGCCGGCCGAGATCACCTCGTGCAGCTTCGTGATCGACACGCCAGACTTGGCCGCGGCGGCGCAGGCCTCGGCGGTGGCCGTCGCGATCGCCTGCGCGATGAAGTTGTTGATGAGCTTGATCATCAGCCCGTGACCCGCGGGTCCGGCGTGGATGACGTTCTCGCAGAACGCCTGCAGCACGGGTGTAAGTGCAGCGAACGTCGCGTCGTCGGCGCCGACCATGATGTTGAGCCGGCCGGCTTCGGCCTCGACCGGCGTCCGTGCGAGCGGCGCGTCGACGAACAGCACGCCCGAAGGCGCGAGCGATTCGCGCATCTTGGCGGTGGTCGCCGGCTCGCTGGTCGACGTGTCGACGATGACGAGGCCGCGACGCGCACCGTCAGCGAGCCCGTGCTTGCCGTGGACGACATCCTCGACCTGCGGCGCGCCGGTGACGCACAGGAACACGATGTCGCTGTTGCGAGCGACGTCGGCGTTGGTCGCGACTTCCTTCGCGCCGGCGGCGAGGATGTCCGCCAGCGGCGCGCGGTTGCGATTGACGCGCACCGTCAGCGGAAAGCCCTTGGTGACGAGGTTCTTCGCGATCCCGTGGCCCATCATGCCGAGCCCGATGAAGCCGATGCGTGGCGTTGCGGTAGTGGTCATGGGTCCTCTGCGGAGAAGGGGGCTACCGGTCGAACCGGTCGGGCGACCTGGCCGATTCTAACCGGCGGCCGGGAGTCGGCAGCAAGGCCGGCGCCGCGCGGGTTTCAGTCGACCGCGGTGGGCTCCCGCAGCACTGTCTGCGCACGCCGCCGCTCGTGCAGCACGATCAGCAGCCCGCTGCCGGCGATGACGCCCATTCCGGCGAGCGTGTGTGCGTCCGGAAAGTCACCGAAGACGAGCCAGCCGATCAGCGTCGCCCAGACGAGCTGCAGGTACGTGAACGGCGTGAGCCCCGACGCGGGCGCGCGGCGGAACGCGAGGATGAACAGGTAATGGCCGAGCGTGCCCAGCGCCCCGCCGGCGACGATCAGCACCAGGTGCGCCAGCGGAACTTGCGCCGGAAATTCGATCCACGGCGCGTACGCGGTCATCAGCATCGTGCCGACCAGCGCCGGGTAGAACAGCGTGACCCGCGGATCCTCGCCGGCGAGCTTCCGGGTGAGGATCTGGAACGCGGCATAGAAGCCCGCGGCGGCGAGAGCGAGCAACGCGGCGCCGGTGACGATCGCGGAACCCGGCCGCACGATCAGCAGCATGCCGGCGAAGCCCGCCAGCACGAACCCGATCCGGGCGCGGGTCAGGCGTTCGTGCAGGAGCCACGCCGCCAGCAGCGTGACGATGATCGGCGTCGAGTAGTTGATCGCCGTCGCCTCGGCCAGCGGCAGGTACTTGAGCGCGGTGACGAAAAACACCGACGAGCACAGCAGGATCGCGCCGCGGACGATCTGCAGCCGCGGCCGCGCCGTCCGCACCAGCCGCGCCCCCATAGTCGGCCCGAGCCACAGCAGCAGCAGCGCCATCTGCACGCCCCAGCGCGCCCAGACGAGCAGCGGCACCGGATACTGCTTCGTGAGGAACTTGATCGACGTGTCGAGCAGCGTGAAACACAGCACGCTGCAGGCGATCAGCCCGATCGCCTGCGCTGGAATGTGCGCCGGCGCCCGCGACCCGCGGGAGCCGGCATTCATCGGGACACCCCCCACCGCGGACGACACCACGGCAGCGGCGCCGGCGCTATCTGTTCCGGCATTCGGCCGGGAGGTAGGGCCGCGGAATCCCGACCGGAACGCACGTCCAGCGGACGTTTTGCTGCGCGTCGACCGCGGGAACGAGCAGGATCGCCTTGCCGTCGACCACGGTGCCGGTGGAGCCCAGCGCCAGTCGCAGACGGCCGCTGACCGGGTTGAGGTTCACGTCGTCGAGAAGGATTGCGCCGCGGTGCGCGAGCATTGCCGCGTAATCGGGCGTACGCGGGACGATGCCGAAGCGCAGGAAACTTTCCTCGACCTGGCGCTGCAGCGGCTTGACCGCCGCGAGGCTCTCGGTGAGCCGCATGCGGACGATGTGCTCGTCGTACAACGCGTTGAGGTTCGGCACCGCATATTTCGGCGCCAGCACGACGGCGACGAGCCCCGCAGCGAGCGCCACGCCGAGCGTTGTCGGCTTCGGCGCCGTGAGCCGCGCAGCGACCGCGGCGATCCCGCGCCCCCGCGCCTCGGCGCGCAGCACCTCCGCGCGGATGCGCCGGTACAGCAGCCCGTTCGCCATCATCGCCGGAACGACGGCCGGCAGGAGCCAGATCAGCGCCGCGGCAATCGCGAACCACGCGAGGCTCGATTCGCCGAGCGACGGCTCGATCGCCGCGAACGCCACAGCGCCGGCGACGGGTAGCGCGGCGAACAGGAGTCCCGACAGCCACAGCTTGCGGTAGAACGCCCACAGGCACGGCAGCCAGAACGACGGCCAATGCCAGCTCGGGAACGCGCGGCCGCGCTGCTCGAACTGCAGGAACCGCGGCACGTAGTAGTCGGCCGACGGGCCGACCGCCATCCTGAACAGCACCGCGAGCGCCGGGCGCACCACGCGATCGTCGCCGGCGCCGTCCCACGGCATCCGGATCGTGTCGCCCGGCGCCGTCAGCGCCGCAAGATTGCCGCCGGGATGAGAAATGCCAGCGCCGGTCACTGTCCGCGCTCCGCAAATTCGGCGCAGGGCGCGTCTGCACGGACCGGAGCGGCGCTGTTCACGACGATCGACATGGACTCTCCGGCGGCGGAACGTCAGGGGCGGCAGCGTCCGGTTCCGCGAGCGGCTGCAAGCTGTGCGCTACGACCCGTTTACTCCCGATGACGCGCATTGTAGCGAATTGCGGTGCCGTCGGCTGCGACGGCGGGTGCATAATGGATCGACCCCGCCGCAAATGCACTGCCCGGCGACGCGTCGGGGCCGGCGACATGGTGGCCGCCGACATGGATCTCGACACCGGCACCCTCCTCTTCGTTTCGCTGCTGTTCTCCGCGTTGTTCGCGGCGATCATGGCGGTGATGCGGACGATGCTCCGCACGCCGGTCCCCGCGCTGCGCGAATGGTCGATCGCTTACGCGCTGTTCGCGGTCGCCGCCGGCGGTTTCCTGTTGCGCAACGTGGCACCGGTGTTCGTATCGTACGTCGCCGCCCACACCGCCTACGTAGCCGGATTCGCATGCGTGTACGCAGGCATCCGGCGATTCAAGGGGCGCGCAGTGCCGGCGGCCGTGATCGCGCTGTTCACGGGCGTCCTGTTCGTGCTTTTCGTCGTGTTCACCTACGTCGAGGACACGTTTCGCGGCCGCGTCGTCGCCGAGATGGTCGCCGAGGCGCTCGTGTGCATCGCGGCGCTGCGGGA
Source organism: Betaproteobacteria bacterium (assembly GCA_040007035.1). Lineage (GTDB taxonomy): Bacteria > Pseudomonadota > Gammaproteobacteria > Burkholderiales > Casimicrobiaceae > CAIWHR01. The sequence continues at coordinate 26,140 of JBDTVU010000017.1, forward strand.
GCTGCGCGGCCGGGACCTCGACCGGGGCAACCGGGCCGCGCACCTGTTCACCGCCGCCGGCCTCGTCGTCGGTGGCGGCGTGGCGCTCGTACGCGCCGTGGTGACGCTGCGTTCCGACGTCGCGCCGGCGTTGTTCGCGTACTCCGGCATCCACGTGATGTACGTCGCGAGCCATCTCTTCGTCGCCGTCGCGATCGGCCTCGGCTTCATCATGATGACGCACCTCAAGCTGCGCGAGCAGCTGCAGTTCCTCGCCAGCCACGACTCGCTCACCAATGCGTACACCCACCGCGTTTTCCTCGACCTGACGCAGCGTGAACTCGCGCGGGCCCGGCGCGAACCGGCGCCCGTCGCGCTGCTGATGCTCGACCTCGACCTGTTCAAGCGCGTCAACGACACGCACGGCCACGTCGCCGGGGACCACGTGCTGGCGGGCGTCGCGGCGCTGCTCCGTCGCGGGCTGCGCGGCCACGACCTGCTCGGCCGATATGGCGGCGAGGAATTCGCCGTGGCGCTCCCGGGTGTCACCGTCGCCGAGGCTGCCGCCATTGCCGAGCGGACGCGCAGTGCGATCGCGGCGGCGGCGTACGACACGCCGGCCGGGCCGTTGCACATCACCGCGAGCATCGGCGTCGCCGTCGCGCCCGACGGTCACGGCCGCGTCGAGGATCTGGTCGCGCTGGCCGACGCGGGGCTCTACGAGGCGAAACGCTCAGGCCGAAACCGCGTGGGCTGTCCGGCGGTCCTTGCGCCGGACGCGAGCGACGCCGGCCGGACGCCGGCGCCCGTGCCGCCCCGCACGGCGGCGGACCCGGGCTCCGCAACCGGATGACGAACCGGTCGATCCGGTTCTTCGACGAGCAGTTCCGGCAGCAGGCGGGTGAGAAGCGCTACGAGCTCAACCCGTTCGAGCGGCGCGCGCTGCCGCTGCTCGAAGGCGACGTCCTCGACCTCGGCTGCGGACTCGGCAATCTCGCGCTCGCCGCCGCGGCGCAAGGGTGCACCGTCCACGCCGTCGACGCCGCAACCGCGGGTGTGAACGACCTCGACCAGCGGGCGCGGGAGGCCGGACTCGCCGTGACCGCCGAAGTCGCCGACCTCGGGCATTGGCCGATTGCCGCAAAGTACGACTGCGTGGTCGCGATCGGGCTGCTGATGTTCTTTCCACCACCCGTGGCCGTCGAGCGGCTGCGCGCCCTGCAGGCCGCGGTGCGTCCGGGCGGCCTCGCGTTCGTCAACGTGCTGATCGATGGGACGACCTGGCTCGATCCGTTCGAGCCCGGCCAGTATTGCCTGTTCGGCGAGAGCGAATTCGCGGCCGGCTTCGCCGGCTGGACAATCCTCGCCTCGGAAATCGAGGTGTTTCCTGCCTCGCGCGACACGGTCAAGCGCTTCGCGACGATTGCGGCGCGCAAACCGGGCTGAAGCTCCGGTCAGGCCGGGGCGTTCGCCGCAACCGGCGTCGAATATTCCTCCCACGCGACCAGCGCGTCGGCGGCGTACATCAGCGACGGGCCGCCGCCCATGTAGACGGCCATGCCCAGCGCCTCGTCGACCTCCGCGCGCGTGGCGCCGGCCTTGACCAGCGCCTCGACATGGAAGCCGATGCACGCGTCGCAGTGTGCGGCGACGCCCAGCGCAAGCGCGATCAACTCCTTCGTCTTCCTGTCCAGCGACCCGTCGCGCGTCGCGGCGCGCGACATCGCGCCGAACGCCTGCGTCACGTCGGGAATCCCGGTGCGCAGCTTCGCCAGCGACGCCGTCACGCCCTTCGTGATGTCGCGGTAGCTTTTCATCATGCCGGCTCCGGCAGATGCTTGCCAACCAGCGCCAGCAGGTCGGCTTTCGACAGCGCGCCGACGGCGCCTTCGACCGGCTTGCCGTCCTTGAACACGACGAGCGTCGGGATGCTGCGGACGCCGAGCTGCCCGGCGACGCCGTTGTCTTCGTCGACGTTGACCTTGACGATCTTCAGCCGGCCGGCGAGCTCGTCGTCGAGCTGCTCGAGCACCGGCGCGACCGCGCGGCACGGCGCGCACCACGGCGCCCAGAAATCGACGAGGACGGGGAGCTCGGAGTCGAGGACGGTCGATTGAAACGTGGCATCGGTGACGGCTTGCATCGTGGTTTCCTTTCGCAATGGGCGGCCGCGTCGAGGCCGACGCGTCGCGCATTCGGAGCGGACGCGTGCGGCGTGGAGGGGCGACCTTCAGTGCACATTTTCGGCGCCGTCGGGCGTGCCGGTCTGTGACTGCGATCACAGAGGGGAGGTCGGCGGCGACCAGGCAGGCGATTTCGCGCTCGTTTGCCCCAAGCCAACGAAAAACCGGCCGCGAGGGCCGGTTTTCGATGGCGCGGGTGAAGGGAATCGAACCCATCGCGACATTCGGATTATTCTGAGTTTTTCGCACCACGTGTGAATGCGGTGTGATCGCAGTCCTGACCGATCGCTTGAAACCGGTTGGTTTACTGCGAGCGCCCGGGCGAACCGAACTTGGCCTTGTCTTCGTCCAGCGCCTTTCGGGCGCGGCTGCGCTCGGCCGCGTCCAGGAATTCGGTCTCGCCGAATCTGCTCTCGATTATCGGTGCCGACAACAGCGCGGCCCCGAGTCCTGCCTGAATCCATTCCCGGTCTCGCGGCTCACATCGCGCGTACTTTGAAACTGCGGCATCGTTCGGGTCGAGGAAAAATACAACAATGCCATCGTCGAAGGGAACCCGGACAAGGCGGGACTTCCAATTTTCGGGGAGCGTCGGAACGTCGGGCGAGATGGGGTCCAGATAGAAACCGTGGCTGGCCTCGAATGGGCTGCCTTCGCCCAGCGCTTCCGATAATTCGAAAATTCGTCCCGGGTCACGTGGTGTGTAGCAATCGACGTCTATCGACATGAGCATCCGTGCCGGCACGTCGCTTGCCTTTATCACGCCCAGTATCGACAGACTGCCAACGACAACATATTCGGAATGGCCGGCCAGCTTCCTGGCTTCGTTGAAAAGTACATCCAGGTCGCTCAATTCCATGCCCAAGTCCAAGGCGAATTCTGAAAGAGCGCATCTTCCCAATCGCCAAGCGACGCCATCGCCTTGGCCATTTTCCGTGGCGGCAAATCGAGCAGCTGCGACCACCGATCGACGTAGTAAGGGCTGCATGAGGCTTTGCGGCGCCAAAGTTCAACCCGTTCTCTCGCCTTGGCAATCAGGATTTCCGCGGCCTCCTCGTCGTCTGCGAGGTGTATGGCCAAACGCAGATGGCGGTTGCGCTGCCGTTCCAGCTTCCTCTCCTGTTCCAGTCTAGCTTGCTTGCGTGCCTCGTTCGGCGAGGCGCCGTCGGCCACGCTGGGGCTTACTTCCAGCACGGCAAACAGGCGGTCGAGTATGTCCGTCTGCACAGCCGACGCATTTCCCTGCTCCAAGCGCGAGACGACAGACCGCGATACGTGTGCGGAACGAGCGAGGTCAGCCTGCTTTAGGCCCTTGCGAGCCCGATGGTCCTTAACCAAATTACCAAGCTGCTCGGCGAGCATTGGTCCGCTCCATTGGAAATGCGTGCACGTTTTAACAGACTGCGTCTATTATAACGGACACATATGGCTAAGTCAATCCTGTCTGGGGCGTCACTCTTTTGGATTGCAGCTCGTACCGCGTCTTCTGCTAACGACAACATCTATGAGACGTCCCTGAATTGTTGTTCTTGCTTCAAATTGAGACGAACGACAGCAAGCCGCTGAAAATGCAACCCCCTACGCGACTTTGGCGCCGGTCGCGTCATACAGCTTGTACTGAGCCGGAGACTCTTCAAACGCGTTTGCCTTGTGCAGTTGTGAGAGCAGGGTATCGTATTCGGAGTAGTCGAACGTTGCCGTCCAGGTCGCCATTTTCGCAATTGCGCTCACAAACGGTTCCGCGTGATTGTTGCGCGTCAATGCGCGTTGGCAATCCACGTACTGAATATGAAAAAGAGTCGGGATGATGATGCGGCAGAGGCCAAGCCGAGAAAGTTCTGCGTTCAGCATCAATCTCGAAAGGCGGCCATTGCCGTCGGCAAAAGGATGGACTTCCGATATCAGGAACGCATAGTAGATGGCGCGCGCGAGGCCCTCGGGGACTGATGTCGCCAAGTTCGAACCCTCGATAAGTGTTCCGCGAACCATGGCCGGCGCTACGAATGCAGTAGTACCCGCGAAATTTGGCTGAAGCTTAAATTCTCCCGGGCGAACCTCCGGTCGTCGATTCAACATCTGCGCGTGTCGCTGCTGCAGCCCTTCGATGAAAGCGTCGCCAGGGGCCGGAACGGTGTCGCGTGTCGGAGAGTTCAATGCGAGGTTGAAGACCCCGATGATGTCGTGCGAATCCTTGGGTCGCGCCTCCACAAGGCGATTTTGGAGTGCGATGCCTTCGGCCTCCTCGATTGAGAACTTGGTCCCTTCGACGAAATTCGAGAAATAGCTTTCGAAGAAAGCGAAGTTGCGCTTTGCGGACCCAGCGGTCGCGACGTCTTTTAGGCTTGGCAACACGGCGCGACGCAATTCGTTCGCGAGGAGCTCGACGCGTTGCATTCGCTCTTTGTCTGCTGGAGTGCCCTGGGCCACAAGTTGGCCGGCCTTTGTGCGTAGCTCGCCCTTGGGGTGAGTACCCAATAACGCTGCGACCATGCGGTCCAACACCGCGAATTCAGCTTCTTTGGCAAGTGCGGGTGCGAGTCCACGCGCGTCATCGCGGAGCCGGTTCAGAGCGTCTTCGCCTGAGGCAGCCAGGACGTCGACCAATAGCTCTTCGACTCGCTCGCGGCCGGCGGCACGCGGCTCGCGCTCCGTAGTACGGGTCAGGTTCTCGAGCACCATCCGAGGCCGGCTCGACCAGTACAGGGGCTGCTCGCCAAGCTTCATGTCGCCAGGCAAGTTGCCTGGACCCCGCAGTACGACCAGTTTCAGCCCAGGTACAGCGATGTTTCGATTGAATCGTGTGGGATGGCTCAGGGTCAGCAGGTGGGCTTCGGTGGCACCACCAGAAAAGGCGCTGAGGTGCGAGACCACAGCCTCGGGCATCAGCGCAGCGGCAACGCGTTGCCAGTTTCGTCGGACTCGTTCCTCAACTTCGGCGGCTGGGCCGGCCGGAACGTACAAACTGGGGGCGATGCGTTGTAACTCGCCTCGCTGCACGGCGCGGTTAAGAGTGCGTGCATCTGCGCGGTCGCTTGCGCGGACCACGTCGTCCCAGTGTCTCATCGGCGCTTTGCGAGCCATGTCAAATATTTTAAATGTCTCAAATGCACTAACAGAATAACATTGTTGTCTCTTTTGCGCTAACGAATTGCATGGCACCCCAAAGTCGCTTCCGAAGCACGGAATCTCGGGGATAAAAGGGACAAAACCGCTAAACACTGACATTTATTGTCTCAAATTGACTAATAATAAGTCCTGAGGCCCGAGACATGCTGACCAAAACGAACTCAAGCCGCGTGACCTTGGAAGGCCGGGGGTTCGACCACGCCCGCACCTACCGCTTGGGTAGGGGCGGACCCAGTGCTCAGGCCTACGTGCACCGACTCGAGACGGGCGAAAAGATGAATCCGTCGCCGGACCTCGTGGGGAAGCTCCTGAAGGTCCTAAAGGCCAGCGAGCGCGACGCGGACGTCATCAAGGCGCTGGTCGAGCAACCGGACGCGGACCCGGCGTTGGTGGAATATGTCCTCGCCGACCAGAGCATCGGCGTGCAGCTATTTACCGCGGCTGCCGGTGTTCGCCATCGCGGCACCGCGCGGCCAGACCCCGCCATCCTGATAGCCCGCGTTAAGCGCTTCTTCGAAGAAGACGCCGAGTAGCTCATGGATGAGCTTGACGTCCAAAAGCAGGCTCGCGCGTTTGTCGCGAGTGTCGACACGAAGGACATCCAGAACGACCTGTCGGCCTATCTCGGCGCTGCGAACGCGAAGATGGTGAGCCAGGAGCTCCAGGACGGCGAGTCTGGATTCACCATCACCAAGCCCAACGGCAAGCACGTCATCACCGTTAACTGCCTGGAGACCGAAGAACGTCGGCGTTTCACGGTCTGTCACGAGGTGGCGCACATTGTTCTCGGCTTTCCGTCGAGCCACGACGAGGTTCCCTCCTGGTCCTATGCCAAGCGGGACCCCAATGAAATGCTCTGCGACATCTTCGCGGCCGAGTTGGTCATGCCGTATCAGGTGTGGAAGGCGCAGGCGCCGAAGGACGAACCCTCGGTTGAGGTCATCCAACGGCTAGCCCAGAAATTCCGAACGTCATTTCCGGCGACAGCCTCGCGCTATGCGAGCCTGGCGGACATCCCGTGCGGGTTCGTCACCATGGAACGCGGGGTGATTCGGTACGCGGCGCGCTCGACTGCACTGAGAAAGGTGGGGGCGTGGATTCCGCCACGGTCGCCCATTCCCGCGGGGTCGGTCGCCCACCGTCTACGTACGGCCGGGGAAACTCAAATGGAAACGGATGAGGTTCCTCAAGACGTCTGGTTCCAAGACTGGGAAAGGGGAATCGACCTGTTGGAGCTAGCCCGTCTTTCTCAACCGGCCACCGGCACTGGAGCACTTGCGTCCGGAAAAGCGCCGAATTTGCAGCAAACCAACGACGAGTTGAGAAAGACGGGCTAGCCAGGCACTACCAACGCACAGACACGACCGTGGCCCTGCTGTGGTTCTCACCAGAGGTCCTGCCTGATGTCGAGGTAACCCGGTTCGGCACCCGCGTCAAGGAGGAGGAGGGTTTGGAAGAACTGACCGGTGAGTTGCCGTGGCCGGGAAAGTCGAGAAGGAAGTAGGTAGGTGCCTGGTCATGAAGTTGCCAACGGCATCAGTCACACCGGCGGTGATTCGAAAACCGTATGAACGACCCGCCCGACCGCAGCGGATTCACACGCGAATCCAGCATTGGCAAACGTGTGAATTTCCGTGTGAATGATGGACCAAACAGGACCATCGGAGACAACGCTAGACGCGGTTGCAAAAACCTAAGCCTTTGAATCGCTTTGTCTCACGTTGTCTGGCGTGGTCTGGCGTGGAAGGCCCTGGAGCGGGTGAAGGGAATCGAACCCTCGTCGTAAGCTTGGGAAGCTTCTGCTCTACCATTGAGCTACACCCGCGACGACGTGGATTGTAGCGAAACGGCGTTGCCGCGGCCAACCGCGGCTCCGGTGCGCGAACCGCCGGGTCCGGCGCCCGCGTCTGCCCTTGCCCGCTACGCGTCGCCGGTCGAATACGGCAGCGCAGCGTCGCCGTCGAGCCGCAGCACGACCCGCGCCACGGCGCGCACTGCCGCATCGACCGTCGGCAGGTGCTCGACGCCGTCGACGTGCGGCGCGCCCTCGAGTCCGAACACGCGCTTGCCGTACTGCATGCCGAACGCGACTTCCGACAGCGTGCCGTAGCTGCCGCCGATGGCGACGAGGCAGATCGCCGCGCGCGCGATCAGCGAATTGCGCGCGAGCCCGATGCCGGTCGGAATCGGGATCGTGACGAACGGGTTGCCGTCGGCGACGGTATCCCCCGGCAGCAGGCCGACGCTGATGCCGCCTTTCGCCGCGACACCCTCGCACACGGCGAGCATCACGCCGCGCCGGCCGCCGCAGAGGACGGTCAGGCCGAGCTCGGCGAGCGCTTCGCCCAACGCGCGCGCCGCGATCGCCTGCGCATGCGTCGCATGGCGACCGCCGACGACACCCACTGCCTGCCGCGACGGCGAGCCACTCTCTTTCTGCAGCCAGCGCACCGCCGCGACCGGATCGATCGGATCGCCGCCGAGCCGCGCCGATCCCGGTTGCCATTCGAGCTGCGCAGGGACGAACCGGAGCCCGGCGGCGTCGTGCAGGCAGCGTTGCGAGCGGTCGAAGAAGAGCGTCGGCGCGGGGGTGGGCATGGCGGAAGCGCTCGATTTCCGGTCAAGCATGAAGATCCTCATCATAGCGGATCGCCGGCACCGGGTCGGCGTCGGGCCGCGCTCGCCCGCACGCGACGGCAAGCGGCCGCGTGCGCTTGCCGCTGCCGTGGCTTTGGCGTAAGGTCTGTCCCGACGCTGGGGGTCCTGCGCGGCTTGGTCCGAGCGGGTGAGATCACACCCTTGGTACCTGTGCGGATAATGCCGGCGCAGGGAAGCGTGATCGTCCCTCCCGCTCCCCGCGCCCGCTCTCGAGCCGAGGAGCCTCCATGAACGCCAACGACAAGTTCTACGCGCGCGACGCCCACGTGGACGCCGCCGCGGTCGCGCCGCTGCCGAACTCGCGCAAGATCCACGTCGCCGGCTCGCGCTCCGACATTCGCGTTCCGATGCGCGAGATCGCGCAGGCGGACACGCCCGCATCCTTCGGCGCCGAAAAGAACCCGTCGCTCGTCGTCTATGACACGTCGGGGCCGTACACCGATCCGACGGCGTCGATCGATATCCGCAGCGGATTGCCTGCGCTGCGCGCGCCATGGATCGCCGAGCGCGGCGATACCGTCGAGCAGAGTGGCCCGACGTCCGCGTACGGGCGCGCCCGACTCGGCGACCCCGACCTCGCCGGCATGCGCTTCGACCTCCACCGCAAGCCGCGCCGTGCGAAGGCCGGCGCCAACATCTCGCAGATGCACTACGCGCGCCGCGGCATCGTGACGTCCGAGATGGAGTTCGTCGCGATCCGCGAGAACCTGAAGCGCGAGGAGGCGCTGGCGGCATTGCCGGCGCTCGTCACCCGCCAGCATCCGGGACAGAGTTTCGGCGCGGCGATTCCCGACATCATCACGCCCGAGTTCGTCCGCGACGAGGTCGCCCGCGGCCGCGCGATCATTCCGAACAACATCAATCACCCGGAGTCCGAGCCGATGATCATCGGCCGCAACTTCCTGGTGAAGATCAACGCCAACATCGGCAACTCGGCGGTGTCGTCGTCGATCCACGAGGAAGTCGAGAAAATGACGTGGGCGACCCGCTGGGGCGCCGACACGGTGATGGACCTGTCGACCGGCAAGAACATCCACGAGACGCGCGAGTGGATCGTCCGCAACTCGCCGGTGCCGATCGGTACGGTGCCGATCTACCAGGCGCTGGAGAAGGTCGACGGCAAGGCCGAGGACCTGACGTGGGAGATGTTCCGCGACACGCTGATCGAGCAGGCCGAGCAGGGCGTCGACTACTTCACGATTCACGCCGGCGTGTTGCTGCGCCACATCCCGCTGACGGCGAAACGGATGACCGGCATCGTGTCGCGCGGCGGCTCGATCATGGCCAAGTGGTGCCTCGCGCACCACAGGGAGAGCTTCCTCTACACGCACTTCGAGGACATCTGCGAGATCATGAAGGCGTACGACGTCGCGTTCTCGTTAGGCGACGGGCTGCGCCCCGGCTCAGGTTACGACGCCAACGACGAGGCGCAGATGGCGGAGCTGGCCACGCTGGGCGAGCTGACGCAGGTCGCGTGGAAGCACGACGTGCAGACGATGATCGAGGGTCCCGGCCACGTGCCGATGCACCTCATCAAGCACAACATGGACGAGCAGCTGCGGCTGTGCGGCGAGGCGCCGTTCTACACGCTCGGGCCGCTCACCACCGACATCGCGCCCGGCTACGACCACATCACCAGCGCGATCGGCGCGGCGATGATCGGCTGGTACGGCACGGCGATGCTCTGCTACGTCACGCCCAAGGAGCACCTCGGGCTGCCCAACAAGGCCGACGTCAAGGACGGCATCATGGCGTACAAGATCGCCGCCCACGCCGCCGACCTCGCCAAGGGCCATCCCGGCGCGCAGATCCGCGACAACGCGCTGTCGAAGGCGCGCTTCGAGTTCCGCTGGGAGGACCAGTTCAACCTCGGCCTCGATCCGGACAAGGCGCGCGAGTTCCACGACGAGACGCTGCCGCAGCACGGCGCCAAGCTCGCCCACTTCTGCTCGATGTGCGGCCCGCACTTCTGCTCGATGAAGATCACGCAGGACGTGCGCGAGTACGCGGCGAAGCAGGGGATCGCCGAAGCCGACGTGCTCGCCAAGGGGATGGAGGCGAAGGCGGTGGAGTTCGTGAAGATGGGTGCGGAGATCTATTCGAAGGCATAGGAAGCCCTGATGGCCACCAACGCCAAGCGCCTGCAGCTCAAGATCACGCTGCGCGATGTCGAGCCGCAGGTGTGGCGCAGGCTCGTCGTCGCTCCGGACCTGACGCTTGCGCAACTGCATGACGCGATCCAGAGCGCGTTCGGCTGGCAAGACAATCACCTGCACGAATTCCGCGTCGGCGATTTCCGGTACGGCCGACCCGACTACGAGGACGGATTTCCGGGTGACGGCCCGGCGCTCGGCGATGAGCGCAAAGCGCCGCTCGCCCTTGCGCTGCGCGGACAGCGCAAGTTGGAGTATTGGTATGACTTCGGCGACGACTGGTGGCACGACATCGTCGTCGAAGCCGTGCTCGATGCCGATGCCCGCGCTCCGGCCAAAGCGCTTGTTGCGGGGGAGCGTGCCTGTCCGCCGGAAGATTGTGGCGGACCGCCGGGATTTTCCGATCTTCTGGCGGCGCTGCGCGACCCGGCGCACCCGGAGCATGCCGAATTGCGTGAGTGGGCCGGCAGGTACGATCCGGACAAATTCGATCTCGACCGTGCGGCGCGGGCGGTATCGCGCGCACGTCGGGCACGGTAAGACGAGACGGCTTCGATCTTCGGGCACTGCCGACGGCGAAATTGCCCGATCAGATGGCCTCGGTAACTTCCGGCGGCGTTTCGATTGCACGCAGCAGTTGCTCGGCAACCCACCGCTGTCCCCACTCGCGGCCCGACGTCTCGCGGATAATTCCGGCGGCCACGAGTGCGGAAATTGCCTTTCGCGCGGTCGGGTCGGATTTTTCCAGCAGCCGCGCGGCGCGCTTCGCGTCGAGGAACGGATTCTCGAATAGTGGGTCGATCAGCGCCAGTGCATTGCGCGCGCCGGCGACCCTCGCGCGATAGACCTCACGAAGATCGGAAAGCACTCTCGCCTGTGCCGCGCCCGCCGCGGACATCGTGCGTACACCATTGAGAAAGTACATCAGCCACGGCTTCCATTCGCAATGCGTCCGCGTACGTTGCAGGTGCCGGTAGTAGTCTCCGCGATGCGCTTCGATGAACGCCGAGAGATAGAGCAGCGGTTGCGACAGGCGACCGCGTTCGATCAGGAACAGCGTGATCAGGAGGCGCCCCACGCGGCCATTGCCGTCGAGGAATGGGTGAATCGCCTCGAACTGGTCGTGCAGCAGCGCAACCTGGATCAGTTCCGGCATTGAGCGGTCGTGCAGAAACCGTTCCCAGGCGCCCAGGCACTCCGCCATCGGGATGGGTGGCGGCGGAACGTACGTCGCCGTTTGGAGAGTGCTCCCCGGCGCGCCGATGAAATTCTGATTACGCCGGAATTCACCCGGCTGCTTTCTGGCGCCGCGAACGCCGGCCATCAACCGCCCATGTATTTCGCGCACCAGGCGCAGGGAGAGCGGAAGTCGCTTCAACCGCTGAATCCCGTGCTCCAGTGCGATGACATAGTTGCGCACCTCGCGCGCGTCCGTGTCGTCATCGCGTGCCGCCCCGACATCGGCGATTTCGTCGGCATAAAGATCGGATAGCGTCGCGCGCGTGCCTTCGATCCGGGACGACAGCACCGCCTCGCGGCGGACATACGGTGCGATCAATAGATGCGGATTCGGCAACTGCCGTCCGAGCCCGGACAATTCGGAAAGCGCCGCATCGGCCTGCGAAAGCGCGAGCACGAGGTCGGGGTCGTACTGGATCCGCGGCGGGAGCGGAGCCGGAACGAACGCCCAGGCGCCTTCCGGCGTCCTGACGAGACGACCGGCCTCCGGGCAGATGAATTCCTCTGGGCGCATGGGGAATCCTGTCAATATCGGGCACTCATCCTGACACTATTTAAAGAAATGTGTCAATTACTTTAAAAGCTAAATGCCGAATTGCAAGTTTGGATGCAAGGTGGCCAGCGCTTCACAAGGGTTCAGAAGCAAAGCCCTAAGGCGCCCGAAGCGCCCGCCGCTTGCGGCCCGACGGCAGTGTCGACTCGGATCAGGCGCCGGCGACCGGGTGAAAACTACGCCTTCGCCGGCTCGACCCGGCTGCGCCAGCCCCGGCGGGTCTCCTCGACCACGATGCGCTGATGGACGAGCCGCTCGACTGCGTTGAGCCGATCGACCACGCGCCTGATCGTCTGCCGCCCGTCTTTCGCCGCCAGCCACAGCATTCGCAGATGTTTGTCGGCCCACAACGGGACCCGGCCACGCTTTTCCCAGTTGGCAACGCTTTGCTCCGTGTTGCCGAGAAGCTTCGCAAGCGACTTCTGCGACAAACGGAGGTCGAGCCGGAGGTAGCGGAACTCGACCCCGGTCAGCCGACCCGGCTTTTGCACGAGCGTTGCGCAGATCGTGCGCGTAAGGCCCTCGAGGTCGCGGTACGACACGGCCTGACCGTACGGTGTGCCTTTGATCTTGTAGCCATTCACAAGCCACACGTTCCTCAACCCCGCGTCATCGAAGCGATGCAATTTCGTTTTCATATATCGATCACCGTTACGACCACCATCGAAGGATCATCATCTGAAAGCGCAACTATCACGCCAA
>JBDTVU010000018.1:0-38138 GCA_040007035.1 Betaproteobacteria bacterium
TCGGCGTCGCGCTCGGCGCCGGCGTGATCATCTTCATGTCGGCGCTGCTCGCCGGGCTCCAGTCGAACATCATCCGCCGCACGCTGAACTACCAGGCGCCGATCCAGATCCTGGCGCCCCAGCAGGTCGCGCGGCCCTTGCGCACGGGCGAGCCGGCCACGGTCGCCGCGCAGGTCCAGCCGCGCTCGCAGCAGCTGCGCTCGGTCGATCAGTGGCAGAAAGTCCGCGCCGACGTCGACCGGATACCGGACGTGATCGGCGTCACGCCGGTGGTCAACGGCCCCGGATTCGTCCGACGCGGCGAAGCGACCAAGGCCGTCTCGATGATCGGGATCGAGCCCGAGACGTACTTCACGGTGATCGCGCTGCCGGAAAAGATCGTCGCCGGCCGGTACGACGTCGGACCGATCGACATCATCATCGGCGCCGAGCTCGCCCGCGACCTGGGCACGGCCGTCGGCGACAAGCTCGGGCTCGCGACCGCCAACGGGGCCGCGTCCACGCTCACGGTGATCGGCATCTTCGACTTCGGCAACAAGGGCGTCAACGAGCGCAACGTCTACGTCGCGCTGCGCACCGCGCAGAACCTGCTCGACCTCGCGGGCGGCGCCACGAGCATCGAGGTCAAGGTGCGCGACCCGTTCGCGGCGGAGACCGTTGCGCGGACCGTCCGCGAGAGCGGCGATGTGCAGGTCGACAGCTGGATCACGACCAACGCGCAGTTCTTCTCGGCAATGTCGGCACAGATCCTGGCCAATACGCTGATCCGGGTCTTCGTCGGGCTCACCGTCGCGCTCGGCATCGCGAGCGTGCTCGTCGTGTCCGTGGTCCAGAAATCGAAGGAGATCGGCATCCTGCGGGCGATGGGCACGGCGCGGGCGCGGGTGCTGCGTGTGTTTCTGATCCAGGGCGGATTCATGGGGCTCACGGGATCGCTGTTCGGCTCGCTGCTAGCGTGGGTCTTCCTGCAACTCTGGCGCGGCGCGGCCCGGAACCCGGACGGCACGACGATGTTCGTGGTCGTGATCGAGCCGTCGCTCTTCGCGCTCGCCTGCGCGGGCTCGACGCTCGTGGGCATCCTCGCCGCAGCGATCCCCGCCCGGCGCGCGGCCCAACTCGATCCGGCAGTGGCGATCCGTGGTTGAGTCCTTACACTCCGACACGCTCCGCCTGACCGCGGTGCACAAGTCGTACGGCGAGGGCACGTCGGTCGAAGTCGAGGTCCTGCACGGGATCGACCTCGCGCTGCGGCAAGGCGAATTCGCCGCGCTGATCGGGCCGTCCGGGTCGGGGAAGAGCACGCTGCTCAACCTCATCGGCCTGCTCGACCGGCCCAGCGGCGGGCAGATCGTCGTCGCGGGCCAAGACGCCGGCGCGATGGACGACATGGAAGCGACGCGCCTGCGCGGTCGCGCCATCGGCTTCATCTTCCAGTATCACCACCTGCTCCCGGCGTTCACCGCGCTCGAGAACGTGATGATGCCGATCCTCGCCGCGGGCGGGCGGGACGACGCCGAGATGCGCGGGACCGCCGGCGCCCTGCTCGACCGGGTCGGCCTCACGCGCTGGCGCGACAACAAGGCCTCCGAAATCTCCGGCGGGCAGCAGCAGCGGGTCGCCATCGCGCGGGCTCTGGCGATGAATCCCGCGCTCGTGCTCGCGGACGAGCCGAGCGGCAACCTCGACACCGAGAACGCCGACGCCGTGTTCGACCTGATGCGCGACGTCAACGAGACCAGCGGGACGACGTTCCTGATCGTCACCCATGACCCGCGGCTCGCGCAGCGCTGCGACCGGATCGTCGAGCTGGTCGACGGCCGCATCGTCGCCGACCGCCCCAACCCGAATGTCGTCCGGCGCGGGTAGCGACGGCTTCCCCGCCGGCGCTGCGAAGCGCGTCGCCCGTCAGCCGCGGTCGAGGCTGTACCGGCCCGGCCCGAACGCCCCGAGAATCAGCAGGCCGCCGATCACCGCGACGTTCTTCAGGAACATCAGCCGGTTGACATCAGCGGTCGCCGCGTCGGTCATCGCCCAGAAATTGTGGAAGAGGATCGTCGCGAAGACGGTGAAGACGGCGACGGCGAGCGCCGCCCAACGCGCCTTCCAGCCGACGACCACCATCAGGCCCCCGACGAGCTCGACGACGATCGCGATCGCCGTGGCGACAGGCGGAAGCGGCAGATGCTTGCTGGCGATGTAGGCCGCCGTGTCTTCGAAGCCGCCGATCTTGCCGTAACCCGCGAATACGAACATCAACGCCAGCAGCACACGACCGGCGAGCGCCGCGACATCCCGTGTCTGATTCATCGCTTCCTCCCGTGGTCAGGGCAGGTCGAACAACAGCACTTCCGCCGCCGCCGCACGATCCAGCACGACGGCGGCCTCGTCATCGATCTTCGCCGCGTCGCCGGCCGCGAGCGGCGTGCCGTTGACATGCACGGCTCCCCGCGCGACGTGCACATAGGCGCGCCGGCCGGCGGCAAGGGGGTGTCGCGCGGCCTCGGCGCCTTCGAGCAGCGCAGCATACACGCGCGCGTCCTGGTGGATCGTCACCGCGCCGTCGGCGCCGTCGGGCGCGGCGATCAACGCCAACCGTCCGCGCCTCGCATCACCGTCGACGTGCTTCTGCTCGTAGGACGGCGCGATGCCGGTCGCCCGCGGCAGGATCCAGATCTGCAGGAAGTGGACGCCTTCGCTGCGCGACGGGTTGTATTCGCTGTGGGTGACGCCGGTGCCGGCGCTCATCCGCTGGACGTCGCCGGGCACGATGATCGAGCCGTTGCCCATGCTGTCCTTGTGCTCGAGCTGCCCTTCCAGCACGTAGCTGACGATCTCCATGTCGCGGTGGCCGTGCGTGCCGAAGCCCATCCCGGGCTTGACGCGATCCTCGTTGATGACGCGCAACGGCCCGAAGCCCATGTGCGCGGGATCGTGGTAATCGGCGAACGGAAAGCTGTGGTACGAATCGAGCCAGCCGTGGTCGGCGTGGCCGCGGTCGGCGGCCTTGCGCAGCGTGATCATGCGAAACCTCCTGCAGACCGGGGCCGCCGGGGCCCCGCGTTGCCCGACGGGCAGGTGGATGATGATAGCGTTGCCGGCCGGGCGTCACCAGCGCAGCGTTGCGCCGACGAGGAGCGTGTCGACGATGCCGTACGGCAGCTGCGGCCGGAATTCGAACGCCTTGCTGCCACCGTTGCGCACCTGGTGCGCCCCGAGCTCGAGCTCGAACTTGCCTTGGCCTTGCGTGCCGGCGTCCTCGGTGAGCAGCGGATGGGCGGCGAAGGCCGTGCCGACGACGAGCGCCGCTGCGGTGCCCACGATCCATCGCGTCCGCTGCCCGCACCCGGTTGCGCAAGCACTCGTGCGTCGCGAGGCGGCCACCGAAGGCACACCGATCCGGGCGCCGTCCGTCGGCGCCGCTGCCGCGAGCGGCGGCACGCTAGCGCGCGAGCCAGCCGCCGTCGACGGCCAGCGCGTGGCCGTGGACGTATTGCGACGCAGGCGACGCGAGGAAGATCACGGCACCGCCGAGGTCATCGGGCTCGCCCCAGCGTCCTGCCGGGATGCGGCCGAGGATCTCGGCGCTGCGCTTCGCGTCGGCGCGCAGCGGCGCCGTGTTGTCGGTCGCCATGTAACCCGGCGCGATCGCGTTGACGTTGATCCCCTTCGCCGCCCACTCGTTCGCGAGCAGCCGGGTGAGTCCGAGGACGCCGCTCTTCGCCGCGGTGTAGGACGGCACGCGCACGCCGCCCTGGAACGACAGCATCGACGCGATGTTGACGATGCGCCCGCCGTGGCCTTGGCGGACGAACTCGCGCGCTGCCGCCTGGCTGAGGAAGAACACCGCCTTGAGGTTGATGTCGATCACCGCGTCCCAGTCTTCCTCGGTGAAGTCGAGCGCGTCGTTGCGGCGGATGATGCCGGCATTGTTGACGAGGATGTCGATGCGCGACAGCGCCTTCACCGCCTGCGCGACCACGTCCGCGGCCGACCCGTGCACGCGCAGATCCGCGGAGACGGCGGCGAAGCGACGGCCGGCACCCTCGACCCGCGCCCGCGTTTCCGCGAGGTCCACCACGTCCACGCCCGCGATGTCGGCGCCGGCCTGCGCCAGCGCCACGGCCATCGCCTGGCCGAGGCCGCGGCCGGCGCCGGTGACCACGGCGACCTTGCCGTCCAACCGGAACATCTGCGCGTGGCTCATCGCAGCCCCGACGACTTCAGGTGATCCATGTCGTCGAACACCTGGTTCTCGCCGACCATGCCCCAGATGAACGTGTAGGCCTGCGTGCCGACGCCCGAGTGGATCGACCAGCTCGGGCAGATCACCGCCTGCTCATTGCCGAGCACGACGTGGCGCGTCTGTTCGGGCCGCCCGAGCATGTGGAACACGACCTGATCGGCGGCGAGGTCGAAGTAGAAATACACCTCCATCCGCCGCTCGTGCGTGTGGCAGGGCATCGTGTTCCAGACGCTGCCCGGCTCGAGCACCGTCATCCCCATCGTGAGCTGGCACGACTCGACGACGCCCGGGACGATGAACTTGTAGATCGTCCGCCGGTTCGCCGTCTTCGCGTCGCCGAGCGTCTGTGGCGACGCCTCGGCCAGCGTGATCTTCTTGTGCGGGCAGCTCCGGTGCGCCGGCGCGCTGTTGAGGTAGAACTTCGCCGGCGCCGCCGCGCTCGCGCTGCGGAACCGCACGTCCTTCGCCCCGGCGCCGACGAACAGCGCCTCGCGCGTGCCGATCTCGAACGTCTGGCCGTCGACGATGACGGCACCCGCGCCGCCGATGTTGATGACGCCGAGCTCGCGCCGGGCGAGGAAGTGCGGGACCGCGAACTGCTTCGCGAGCTCCGGGCCGAACCCGAGCTCACCCGCCACCGGCATCGCGCCGCCGACGATGATGCGGTCGACGTGACTGTAGGTCAGCGGCAGCGTGTCCGGCACGAACAGGCCGTCGACGAGAAACTGCCGGCGCAGGCCCTCGGTGTCGAGGGTCTTCGCGTGATCGCTGCTGATCGCTTGCCGCACTTGCATTGCCTTCTCCTGGTTTCGTGATCCGCGTCGCCGCGCCGGCAACCCGCCGGCACGGCGACGGCGCCTGGTCAGAGCTTGTAGGCCGCCTTCGCGAGGTCGTGCGCGAGCAGCGGCGCGGTGGCGAACGCCTCGTCCTCGCCGATCCTGTGCTCGACGGCGAGCGTGGCGAGGAAGCGGCAGTCGATCCGCCGCGCGACGTCGTGCCGCGCCGGGATCGACATGAACGCGCGGGTGTCGTCGTTGAAGCCGACGGTGTTGTGGAAGCCCGCGGTCTCGGTCGTCTGCTCGCGGAAGCGCAGCATGCCTTCTGGGCTGTCGTGGAACCACCACGACGGGCCGAGCTTCAGCACCGGGTAGTGGCCGGCGAGCGGTGCCAGCTCGCGCGCGTACACCGTCTCGTCGAGCGTGAACAGGATCACCGTCAGGTTGCGTTCGTTGCCGAACCGGTCGAGCAGCGGCTTCAGCGCCCGGACGTAGTCGGTGCGGGTCGGGATGTCGGCGCCTTTGTCGCGGCCGAAGTCGTGGAACACCCGCGGATTGTGGTTGCGGAAGCTTCCCGGATGGATCTGCAGCACGAGTCCGTCGTCGACGCTCATCCGCGCCATCTCGGTCAGCATCTGGCCGCGGAATTGTTCCGCCTCCTCCGCCGACGCGGTGCCCGCGAGCGCGCGGTCGAGGAGCCGCTGGCACGCGGCCTCGGACAGGTCGCAGGTGGTCGCCGTCGGATGTCCGTGGTCGGTCGACGTCGCGCCCATCGACTTGAAGAACGCGCGGCGGTTGCGGTGCGCGGCGAGGTATCCGGTCCAGCTCGTCGTGTTCTCGCCGGCCAAGGCGCCGAGCTTCGCCACGTTTTCGCGGAAGCCGTCGAACTCGGGATCGACGACCGGGTCGGGCCGGTATGCCGTGACGACGCGCCCATTCAGGCCGCTGGCGCGGATCTTCGCGTGGTGGACCAGCGTGTCTAGCGGCGACTCGGTCGTCGCCAGCACCTCGATGTTGAACCGCTCGAACAGCGCGCGCGGCCGGAACTCCGGCTTGGCGAGGCACTCGTTGATGCGGTCGAAGCAGCGGTCGGCCGATTCCGGTGACAGCCGCTCGTCGATGCCGAACACGGTGCTGAACGCATGGTCGAGCCACATCCGCGTCGGTGTCCCGCGGAAGAGGTGAAAGTGGGCGGCGAACGTCCGCCAGATCTTCCGCGCGTCGCGCTCGACCGCGCCGCCATCCAGCCGCGGGATGCCGAGGTCCTCCAGCGCGATGCCCTGGCTGTAAAGCATCCGGTACACATAGTGGTCGGGCGTGATGAACAGCGCCGACGCGTCGGCGAACGGCGGATCGTCGGCGAACCACTGCGGGTCGGTGTGCCCATGCGGGCTGATGAGCGGCAGGTCCTTCACCGTTGCGTAGAGGCGGCGGGCGAGGCCGCGGATGGCCGAGTCGGCCGGGAACAGACGGTCGGGGTGCAGTGCGAGAGGAATGGTGCTCATGACTTCAGCCTTTGGCGAGATGCGCGGCGAGCGTCCTGCGCACGCCGTTCCTGAACAAGGCGACGACGTCACCGGTCACCGACGCGCGGAATGCAGCGTCGGCGACGAGGTCGGCGCCGAACACCTGCGCAAGGTCGAGGAAGCCGGCGGCGATGCGCGCCGGGTCGCCCGCGGCGTGGGCGGCGATGCGCGCGAACGTCGGAGCGAGTGGGTCCGATACGGCGATCGGCTTTCCCTGCTCGTCGACGCCGCTCGCATAGCGGATCCAGCCGGCGACGGCGAGCGGCAGGTGCGCGATCGGCGCGCCGGCCGCCTTACGGTCGCGGATCGTGCCGAGCAACCGCTGCGGGAGCTTCTGCGAGCCGTCCATCGCAATCTGCTGCGTCCGGTGCGGCAGCGCGGGATTGCGGAAGCGCGTCATCAGTTGCGCGCAGTAGGCGGCGAGGTCGACGCCGGGCGGCGCGGCGAGCGTCGGCACGATCTCCTCGGCCATCTGCCGCAGCACCAGCCGCGCGAGGTCGGGATCGGACGACGCCTGCCAGATGTAGTCGTGCCCGGCAAGGAAGCCCAGGTACGCGAGCGTCGAGTGGCTGCCGTTGAGCAGCCGCAACTTCATCGTCTCGAACGGCGCGACGTCGGCGACGAACTGCGCGCCGGCATCCTCCCACCGTGGGCGCGGCGCGGCGAACGCGTCCTCGATTACCCACTGCTTGAACGGCTCGAACACCACCGGCGCGGCGTCGGCCACGCCGAGCAGCGCCGCGACCTCGGCGACGTCCGCGTCGGTGGTCGCCGGCACGATCCGATCGACCATCGTCGACGGGAACGTGACATTGCGGCCGATCCATTCCGCCAGCGCCGGGTCGTGCGCCTGCGCGTACGCGGCGACGATCGACCCGACAACGCGGCCATTGTGCGGAAGGTTGTCACAGCAGACGACCGTCAGCGGGCCGACGCCGGCGGCGCGCCGCGCGGCGAGCCCGGCGACGACGAGTCCCGGCGCGCTGGCCGCTTCCGCCGAATGCGCGAGGTCGTGGACGATGTCCGGATGCGCGACGTTCAGATGCCCGGTCGCCGGATCGTGGCAGTAGCCCTTCTCGGTGACAGTGAGCGACACGATATGCACGCCGGGATCGGCAAGGCGCGCCATCACCTGCGCGCGCTCGGCGCCGAGGAACACCGCCTCGCGCACCGCGCCGATCACCCGCGCGCGGTTGCCGGCGGGGCTTTTCTCCAGCGCCGTGTAGAGGCCGTCCTGCGCCTTCAGCGGTTGCGTCGCCCGCGACGTCTTCAGGCTGACGCCACAGATGCCCCAGCGCGGGTCGCCACGCATCACGGCGTCGGTGTACATCGCCTGGTGCGCGCGGTGGAACGCGCCGAGCCCGAGGTGGACGATGCCGACCGCGATGCCGGCCGGGTCGTAGGCGGGCCGCTCCACGCCCTGCGGCAGAGAGTACAGCGAGGCGAGGCTTAACCGCCGCGGCATGTCAGCATGCCCTAGAGTACCTTGTGGCCGGTGATCAGCGTCGGAAGCCACGTCGAGAACGCCGGCACGTACGTCACGACGGCCATCGCCGCGAATAGCGCGCTGTAGAACGGCGTGATCGTCCGCATGACCTGCCCGACGGTGATCTCCCCGATCGCGCAGCCGACGAATTGCGTCGTGCCCACCGGCGGCGTGTTCAGGCCCAGCGCGCAGTTGAGCAGCATCACCATGCCGAACTGCACGGGTCCCATCCCCATCTGGATCGCCAGCGGGAGGAACAGCGGCGTGCAGATCAGGATCGTCGCCGCCATGTCCATGAACGTGCCGAGCAGGAACAGGAGCAGGTTGATGAGGAAGAACATGACCCACGGATTATCGGTCGCCGTCAACAGCAGCTTCGCGGTCGCGTCGGGCAGTTCGAGGTAGGCCATCTGCCACTGGAACATGTTCGACACGCCGATCAGGAGCAGCACGACGCCGGTCGTCTTTGCGGCCTTGGCTGCGGCCTTCATCAGCTTGCTCCAATTCATCGTCCGGTAGAAGACGAACGTGAGCAGCAGCGAATACGTCACCGCTATCCCCGCCGCCTCGGTCGCCGTCGTCGCGCCGCTGATGATGCAGCCGAGGATCAGGATGACGACGAGCATGCCCGGCAGGGCGGCGACGAACGACACGAGCACGGCGTGCCAGCCCGGGAACCGGTGGATCGCTACCTTGCCATCGACGCTGCGGGGGAAGCCGTACTTCGCGGCGACCCAGTACGCGGCGACCAGCATGCTGACGGTCAGCGCGAGCACGGGCAGCAGGCCCGCGAACATCAGGTCGCCGATCGACACGCCCTTGACGACGGTGCCGCCGATGGTCCCGGCGGCGCCTTGCGCGGCGAACGCGTAGATGATCATGTTGTGCGACGTCGGCATCAGCGCGCCGGCGAGCGACGCATGCGTCGTCACGTTGACCGCGTAGTCGGCGCTGTAGCCCTCGCGCTTCATCATCGGAATCATCACGCCGCCCATCGCGGATACGTCGGCGACCGGCGAGCCCGACACGCCGCCGAACAGCGTGCAGGCGACGACGTTGGCCATGCCGAGCCCGCCCTTCCAGTGCCCGACGAGGTTGCGGGCGAAATTCACGATCTTGTCGGCGATGCCGCCATGGAGCATCAGCTCGCCGGAGAAGATGAAGAACGGGATCGCCAGGAACGAGAATACGTTCATCCCGGAGATCAAGCTCTGGAACGCCGTCGCGAGCGGCAGGCCCTCGACCGTGTAGGTGAGGATGCAGGAAAGCGCGATCGCGAAGGCGACCGGGACGCCCAGCAGCAGGAGCAGCGTGAAGCTGACGCAGAGAACGGCGAGGGCGAAGGTCAGTGCCACGATTTCACCACCTCGATCTTCCTGAACATGGCAATCAGGTGCTCGATCGAGAACAGGATGATCAGGACGCCAGCGATGATCCCGGGCGCGTAGCGGAATGCCTCCGAGATGCCGAGCGTCGGGATTATGTTGTCGTGGACCGAGGTCGCCATCATCACGCAGCCGACGAACAGCAGAGCGCCGAAGGCGACCGTGATGAGGCCGACGGCCACGCCGACCCAGAACTTCGGCTTCTCGGGAAGCAGTCCGACCAGCGACTCCATGCCGATGTGCCCCTCGTCGCGCACGCCGGCGGAGGCGCCGAACATCGCGACGGCGATGACGAGGATCAGCGCCACCTGCTCGACGTAGGGCTGGGCGTCGTTGAACCCGTAGCGCATCACGACCCCCCAGTCGACGATGGCAACGATCCCCAGGAGCGCCGCGACGGCGATGTACATCGCCCACCGTGACAGCCGGGAGCTTACTGCAGTCAGCGAGTCCATGCGGCTTCCCCACGAAGCTCCCCGGGGCGCCGGAGCGCCGCGGGGAGCGTGCCTCGATTCGCGCGCTCTCGCGCGCCGGTCGTCACTTGGTGTTGACGATCTCGGCGACGAGCGCCTTCATCTCCGGCGTCGCCGCGAACTTGTCCCACACGGGCTTTTCGGCCTCGACGAAGGCCTTGCGGTCGATCTCCGCCGCCGGAACGATCTTGGCGCCGCCCTTGATGACCGCTTCCTTCGAGGACTTCTCCTTCGCTTCCCAGAGCTTCACGTAATACGGGATGGAGTCCTTCGCCGCCTTGCGCAGCGCCCCCTGCTCCTGCGGCGTCAGCGTGTCCCACTTCTTCTTCGAGAAGACGACGACTTCCGGCGCCATCACGTGCATCGTCTCGCTGTAGACCGGCGCCGACTCGAAGTGCTTGGCCGTCTCGTACGACGGATAGTTGTTCTCGGCCGCGTCGATCAGGCCGGTCTTGAGGCCCGTGTAGACCTCGGCGTAAGGCACCGGCGTCGCCGACGCGCCCAGCGCGCTGACCAACCCGACCCAGAGGTCCGACGGCTGCACGCGGACCTTCAAGCCCTTCAGGTCGGCGAGGTTCCTGATCGGCTTCTTCGCGTACATCGAGCGTGCGCCGCTCTCGTACATGACCAGCGCGACGAACCCGGCCTTGTCGAATGCCGCCAGGATCTTGTCACCGGCCGGGCCGTACATCGTCTTGCGGAAGTGCTCGATGTCGCGGAACAGGAACGGCAGCGACGGGATCATCGACTCGGGGACGATGCCGTGGAACGCCGACGTGTTGACGCGCACCATGTCGAGCGCGCCGATCTTGACCTGCTCGACGGTATCCTTCTCGGAGCCGAGCGAGCTGTCGGTGAATACCTTGACGGTGTCCTTGCCGCCCGTCGCCTTCGACAGTTGCTCGCCCATGAAATTGACGGCCATGACCGTCGGGTAGTCCTTCGGGTGGACGTCGGCGGAGCGGAACGTGCCGGCCATCGCGGCCGTCGCAGTGAACGCCAGCGCAGTGACCGCGAGCGCGCCAGCCAGCGTCTTCAGCTTGAATTGCATATCTTCTCCTCGGTTATGAGATTCGGCTTGCGCCGACGACAGGGTGCGCGCCGCGCGCGGCGCGCCGTAGGGGTGGGCTTCGATTGTCGGAAACACCATATCGCAAACCCCCTGCTGGTGCCACCGGCCGGATCAATGTCCGGCCGGACGCGCGCCGGCTTCCCACCGGCGCTGGAATTCGCGGGTGACGCGCTGCAGGTGACGATGCATCGCCGCCCGGGCGCCATCGGCGTCGTGCGCCGCGATCGCGGCCGTGATTGCCTCGTGGTCGGTCAGCGTCTTGCTCCGCAGCGCCGGGCTGTGGAAGTGCTCCTCGATCTTCGCCCACAGCTCGCCCCGGCGCTGGTCCCACAACTGGCGGACGATCGGCGGCAGCGCGCCGTTGCCGGACGCTTCGGCAACGCGGACGTGGAAGGCGCGATCGGCCGCATCGCGCACCGCGAAGTCGTCGGCGCCGGCGTGGGCGCGCATCGTGTCGATCGTCTCGCGCAACGCCGTCAGATCCAGCTTGGTCGCCTTGCGGGCAGCCAAGGCCGCGATCTCGCCTTCGACCAGCGAACGCGCGGCGAGGAGCTCGAATGGACCCGGACCGACGTCGCGGTCGGCGCCGGCATCGGGTGCCCGGCGGTCGGCGGTGACGAAGATGCCGGTGCCGACGCGGACCTCGACCCGGCCGGCGATCTCCAGCGCGATGATCGCTTCGCGGACCGACGTCCGGGAAACGCCGAGCAGGCCGGCAAGTTCGCGTTCGGGGGGCAGTCGGGCGCCGGCGCGAAATTCACCGCTGTCGATCAGCGATGCGATCTGCCCGGCGATCTGCCGGTAGAGCCGCATCGGCTCGATGGTTTGCAGCGGCACGATCTCCCCTTGTTCGCGGTCTCGCGACTGCCGTGACCGGCCGTCGCCGCCCGGCGCTCTCGCGGCGCCGGTGCAATTACCACTCTAGACCGCCCCCGCAATCCGGTCAAGTGGTCCAACCACCGGACCAACCGCCGCCGGGGTTCCGCGCCGGGGGCGCCCCGAACGGCGGCGCGCCCCCTCCGGCAGCGAGCGCAATCGCGGCGCTAGGACGCGAGGAAGTCCTCGCGCTGCGGGGTGAACGTGTCGAGCAGGACGCCCTTCTCCAGGCACACGCAGCCGTGCATGACGCCCGGGCGTTTGTACAGCGTGTCGCCGGCACGGACGCGCTTCGTCTCGTCGCCGATGGTGAAGTCGAATTCACCGGACAGCACGTACGTCAGTTGCTCGTGCGGGTGATGGTGCAGCGGCCCGACCGCGCCGGTGTCGAAATGGACCTCGACCTGCATCAGGCCTCCGGCGTGGGCAAGAATCCGGCGGCGCACGCCGCCGCCCAGGTCCTCGAGCCGGCAATCGCCATGTTGGACGAACATCCCGTTCTCCTTCTCCGCGACGATCCGCCGCGGTCTCTCGTGCGCGCGACGGGCAGTCCGTCGCACCTTTGAAACACCGGCGCACCGGCGATGCAGTCAATCGGCGGCGACGAAACGCCCCGATTTCCCGCCCGTCTTCTCGAGCAGGCGCACGCCCTCTATCCGCATCGCCCGGTCGACCGCCTTGCACATGTCGTAGATCGTCAGCAGGCCGACGGCCGCCCCGGTGAGCGCTTCCATCTCGACGCCGGTCTGGCCGCGCGTCTCGGCGGTGACCTCGATCGCGATCGCGGACGACGCCTCGTCCGCCGAGAACGCGACGGCGATGCGCGTCAGCGCCAGCGGATGGCAAAGCGGGATCAGTTCGGAGGTGCGCTTGGCCGCCTGGATCGCGGCGATCCGCGCCACACCGAGCACGTCGCCCTTCGTTGCCGACCCTGCGCGGATCAGCGCCAGCGTCGCCGGCGCCATCGCGATCCGCCCGCCGGCGCGCGCGACACGTCTGGTTACATCCTTCTCCCCGACGTCGACCATGTGCGCCTGACCGGCCGGATCGAAATGGGTAAAATGGGCCCAGCGCTTCCCGGCCGCCGGTGCCGCCGCCCGCGGCGTTGCGATGCGCGCAGGCTTCCGGACCCGGGGTTTCGAACCTTCGCTGCGCGCCACGGCGGACCCTCTCCCTGAACTTCGGTCGACGCTGCGAATCTTAGCATCAGCCTCCGTAGCGCCTTCCCGTCGATGCCCTCCCGCTCCTCCTCCCGCCTGCGCCCGCGATTCGTCGCCGCGCTGGTCGCCGCCGCGCTCGCCGCGCAACCGCTCGGCCCCGCGACCGACGCGATCGGCGCCGCGAACGCGCAGGGGCTGCCCGACCTCGGCGACGAATCGCAGGCGCTGCTGTCGCCGGCCGGGGAGCGCAAGCTCGGCGAGTCGATCGTCCGCCAGATCCGCGCGTCGGGCGCGTACCTCGACGACCCCGAGGTCAACGACTACCTGAACAGCCTCGGCAACCGGCTGGTGCTCGCGGTCAACGACGGCAAGTCCGACTTCGAGTTCTTTGCCGTCGGCGACCCGGGGATCAACGCGTTCGCGCTGCCCGGCGGTTACATCGGCGTCAATACGGGGTTGATCCTGCTGGCGCAGACCGAGTCGGAGCTGGCGTCGGTGCTCGCGCACGAAATCACCCACGTGACGCAGCATCACCTCACGCGCGCGGCCGCGGGCCAGCAGCGGTCGATGCTGCTGGCGCTCGGCGCGATGCTGCTCGCCATCGCCGCCGCCAAGGCCGGCGGCTCCTCGGGCGGACAGATTGCGCAGGCGGCGATGGCCGGGGCGCAGGCGCTGTCGATCCAGACCCAGCTCAACTACACGCGCGAGAACGAGTACGAGGCCGACCGCATCGGCTTCACCCGGCTCGACGCCGCGGGCTTCGAGCCGAACTCGATGGCGTCGTTCATGGAGCGGCTGCAGCGGGCGACACGGTTCGCCGACGGCGGCGCCCCGTCGTACCTGCGCACGCACCCGATCACCTACGAGCGGATCTCCGAGGCACAGTCGCGGGCGCAGGACCGGCCGTATCGGCAGGTCGTCGATTCGCTCGACTTCCACATGGTCCGCGCGCTGCTGAAGAGTTACGCGGGCACCGACCGCGAAGCGGTGGCGTTCTTCGATGAAGCGATCGCCGAGCACAAGTACAACGACCTGGTCGCCGTCCGCTACGGCCTCGTCGCGTCGCTGTTGCGGGCGAAGAACTACCCGCGCGCGAAGGCCGAGCTCGCGACGCTGGAGAAGGTCGCTCCGCCGAACCCGATGGTCGAGGCGATGGCGGGCCACGTGCTGATGGAAGCCGGCGACCTCGACGCTGCGATCCGCCGCTTCGATTCGGCACTCGCGCGCTATCCGAACAAGCTGCAGCTCGTCTACGACTATCCTGAGGCGCTGCTGAAGGCGAACCGGCCCGCCGACGCGGTCGCGTTCCTCGAAGCGCAGATGATCCGCTTTCCCGACAACGGCCCGCTGCACCGGACGGCGGCGCAGGCGTACGCGGCGCTCGGCAAGCGGTTGCAGCAGCATCGCCACCAGGGCGAGTACTACGCGTGGAACGGCGACCTGCGAGGCGCCGTCGTCCAGTTCGAGTTGGCGTCGAAGGCCGGCGACGGCGACTTCTACCAATCATCCGTCGTCGAGACACGGCTGCGCACGCTGCGGCGCGAGCTCGCCGAGCAGCAGGCCGCGGCGGCGAAGAGCGGCAACGGCTGACGCATCCCCCGGGCGCGCCCGCGCCCTCCCCCACCGAAAGCGAACCTTCTCCCGATGGCTTCCTCTCCGTCCGCCCTCCGCGCGGCAATGCCGCACCGAACACGCGCGCGCTGGATCGCACTCGCCGCCGTCGTGCTGGCCGTTGCCTGCGTCGTCGCGTGGTGGTTCTACGGCCGCGGCAACGGCGCGCCGGAATACCGGCTGGCGAAGGTCGAGCGCGGCGGCATCACCGCGGTGGTGTCCGCATCGGGAACGCTGTCGGCGGTCACCACGGTCGCCGTCGGCTCGCAGATCTCGGGCCAGATCAAGGCGCTCTACGCCGACTTCAACAGCCCGGTGAAGAAGGACCAGCTGCTGGCGCGGATCGATCCGGAAACCTACGAGCTCAAGGTCAAGCAGGCGCAGGCCGACCTCGACGCCGCGCAGAGCGCCGTCGTCAACCAGCAGGGCAACGTGCTGGTGCTGAAGTCGCAGGAGATCCGCGCCAGGATTCAGGCCAACGACGCGAAGGCGGACCTCGACCGCAAACAGTCACTGGTGGCGAAAGGCTTCATCTCCGGCGCCGACCTCGACAAGGCGCAGTTCAACTACGACGCGCTGGCCGAGGGCGTGAAGACGGCCGCGGCGCAGGTCAAGGTCGGCGAGTCGCAGGTCGCCAACGCCGTGGCGGTGGTCAAGCAGCGCGAGGCCGCGCTCGCCGCCGCCCGCGTCGACCTCACGCGGACGTCGATCGTCGCGCCGGTCAACGGCGTCGTGATCTCGCGCCAGGTCGACGCCGGCCAGACCGTCGCCGCCAGCCTCAACACGCCGACGCTGTTCACGATCGCGCAGGACCTGCGCGAAATGCAGGTCGAGGTCGCGATCGACGAGTCCGACATCAGCAAGATCAAGGTCGGCCAGCGCGTCACCTACACCGTCGACGCGTTCCCGAACCGCACGTTCGAGGGCAAAGTGAACCAGATCCGGAAGGCGGCGGTGAACCAGCAGAACGTCGTCACCTACACCGTCGTCGTCGCCACCGACAACCCGAATCTGCTGCTGGTGCCGGGGATGACGGCGAACGTCCGCATCGTCGCCGACGCGCGCGACAACGTCCTCAAGATCGCGAACGCGGCGCTGCGTTGGCGCCCCGCGGGCACGGCGGCGGCGAAGGACGACGCCGCGTCGACCGGCGCGGGCGGCGGCGGCGGGGGTGGCGGTCCCGGCGACGCGCAGGCGCGGCGGCAGCGGCTGGTCGACGATCTGAAGCTCGACGCCGCGCAGCAGGCGCGTCTGGACGAGATCTTCGCCGAGCTCCGCGCGAAGATGGCCGAGCTGCGCGACGTGCCCGAAGCCGACCGCCGCACGCGCAGCGAGCGGCTGCGCGCCGACGTACGGCAGAAGATCAACGCGATGCTGCGCCCCGACCAGCAGCCGAAATACGCCGAGATCGTCGCCGCCGAAACCGGCCGCAGCGCAGGCGGCGGCGCCGGCCGCGCGTGGACCGTCGGCGCCGACGGCAAGCCGCAGGAAGCGAAGCTCCGCCTCGGGCTGACCGACGGCAGTTCCACCGAAATTTCAGGCGGCGAACTCAAGGAAGGCAGCGAAGTCATCGTCGGTGCCGCCGAGCGCAATGCAACGGCGGCGAAGTCCGGCAGCAGCGCGCCGCGGCTGCCGTTCTGACGCAGGGCCGCCCCCCCCACCGGTGACCGCGAACCCGCCATGACGCACGACGCCGCGATGCCCGAGCCGCTGATCTCGGTGCGCGACCTGGTCAAGACCTACTCGCTCGGCGAGACCGAGGTGCACGCGCTCGCCGGCGTGTCGGTCGACATCGCCGAGGGCGAGTACGTCGCCGTGATGGGCCCGTCGGGCTCGGGCAAGTCGACGTTCATGAACCTCGTCGGCTGCCTCGACGCGCCGACGTCCGGCAGCTACCGGCTCGCCGGCGAGGACGTCGCGCACATGGATTCCGACGCGCTGGCCGGAATCCGCAACCGCTACATCGGCTTCGTGTTCCAGCAGTTCAACCTGCTGCCGAGGACGTCGGCGGCCGAGAACGTCGAGCTGCCGCTCCTGTACGCCGGCGTGCCCGCGGCCGAGCGCCACGCAAAGGCGCAGGCGAAGCTTGCCAAGGTCGGCCTCGGCGAACGCGCCCGCCACCACCCGGCGCAGCTCTCGGGCGGCCAGCAGCAGCGGGTCGCGATCGCCCGTGCGCTCGTCAACGACCCGAAGCTGATCCTCGCCGACGAGCCGACCGGCGCGCTCGACTCGCGGACCAGCCTCGAGGTGATGGCGCTGCTGCAGGAACTCAACCGCAGCGGCATCACCGTCGTCGTCGTCACCCACGAGAACGACATCGCGGCGTTCGCGTCGCGGCTGCTGACGTTTCGCGACGGCAAGCTGATCGCCGACCGCGCGAACGCGCCGAACGACGCGGCGGCGATGCTCGCCGCCGCGCAGCACGCGAGCGCCGAGGCAGCATGAACTTCCTCGCCACGCTCAAGGTCGCGCTCGCCGCGCTGCGCGTCAACAAGCTGCGCTCGGCGCTGACGATGCTCGGCATCATCATCGGCGTCGGCGCGGTGATCACGATGGTCGCTGTCGGCGCCGGCGCGCAGGCGCGAGTCGAAGACCAGATCAAGAGCCTCGGCTCCAACCTCATCATCATCCTTTCGGGCAACTTTACGTCGGGCGGAGTGCGGATGGGCACCGGCTCGCAATCGACGATCACCGAGGATGACGCGTATGCACTGGCGCGCGAGGTCTCGTCGGTGCAGGCTGCCGCGCCGCAGTTGCGCGGCAGCGGCCAGGTCGTCTACGGCAACAGCAACTGGGCCACGCAGGTGCTCGGCGTCACGCCCGACTATCTCGAGGCGCGGCAATGGGGGGTGACGACGGGCCAGGCGCTCGACCAGGCGCACGTCGACAGCGCGGCCAAGGTCGTGCTGCTCGGCCAGACGGTCGCCCGCACGCTGTTCGGCGACGCCGACCCGGTCGGAGAGACCGTGCGCGTGCGCCGGGTGCCGCACACGGTGATCGGCATCCTCGACCGGAAGGGCCAGAGCATGATCGGCCAGGACCAGGACGACGTCGTGCTGATCCCGATCTCGACGGCGCGGAAGCGCGTGCTCGGCGGCACCCAGGTGAAGAGCCGCAACGTGCAGAGCATCTCGGTGCGCGTCCGCGACGGCGCCGACATGTCGGCGGCCGAGCAGGAGATGCGCGACCTGCTGCGCCAGCGGCACAAGCTGCAGGCGAGCACCGAGGACGACTTCTTCATCCGCAACCTGTCCGAGGTGCTGGCGGCGCAGGAGGCATCGTCGAAGATCCTCGCGCTGCTGCTGGCCGCGATTGCGTCGGTGTCGCTCGTCGTTGGCGGCATCGGCATCATGAACATCATGCTGGTGTCGGTGACCGAGCGCACGCGCGAGATCGGCCTCAGGATGGCCGTCGGTGCGCGCGGCCGCGACATCCTCACCCAGTTCCTGGTCGAGGCGGTGACGCTGGCGCTGATCGGCGGCGTCGCCGGCATCGCGCTCGGCGGGCTGGCGTCGTTCCTCGTCGGCCACTTCGCCGGCTGGCGTACGGAGATGAACGCGACGGCGGTGCTGCTCGCGTTCGGCTTCGCCGGCGCTGTCGGCGTGTTCTTCGGCTTCTATCCGGCGCGCACCGCGTCGCGGCTGGTGCCGATCGAGGCGCTGCGGCACGAGTGAACCTCGGCGCGACGCGCCGAACCTGTTGCCCCTGACAGCTGGTGCGGCATCCGGTCACGGAATAGCGTCTGTCGCACACACGACGCCGGGATTCACCGGCGCGCTGCCCCGGGGGAGTCCACCATGAAGATCCTGGTCGTCGACGACCATCCGCTCATCCTGGATGCGCTGGCGCAACTGCTGCCGCAGCTCGGCAACGACATCACGGTGCGCACCGCGCCCGATCGCGACACGGCGACCCGCATTCTCGACGACGAGCCCGACGTCGCGCTCGTGCTGCTCGACCTCGCGCTGCCGGGAACGCGCGGCCTCGACGTGCTGGCCGACCTCATGCTCGACTACCCCGGCGTTCCGGTCGTCGTGCTGTCGGCGACGCACGATCCGGGCACCGTCCGCGCGGCGCTCGCGGCCGGCGCCCGCGGTTACATCCCGAAGACGGCGAATGCGCCGGTGCTGCTCGACGCGCTGCAGCGGATCCTCCGCGGCGACCGCTACGTCGCGGGCGAGCCGGGCAACGGCGCGCAGGGCGACGGCGCACACATCGATCCCGACGCGCTCGGCCTCACCGCCCGCCAGTCCGACGTGTTGCGGCTTCTCGTGCAGGGCAAGCCGAACAAGCTGATCTGCCGCGATCTCCACCTGTCCGAGGGCACGGTCAAGGTCCACGTCAGCGCGATCCTGCGCACGCTGCACGTCGGCTCGCGCACGCAGGCGATCGCCGAGCTCGCGCGCCGCGGTATCAGCGTCGAGACGCTGTCGTCGCACCCGCTGACCGCGCACCGGTAGCCGGGCCGCGCCCGCTCCGGGCAACCGCGCGGCCGACGCTCGCCATGTCGACGCTCGCGACCGTTGCGCCGCCGCTCCTCGCCCGGGCGCGCGCCGACCAGGTCGCGTCCCTCTACCGGTCGTGGCACCGGACGACCGCGTCGATGACGCTCGGTGCAGCGATCCTGTGCGCCGTACTGTGGGGTGAGACGACGCCGGCTGTCATGGCGGCGTGGTTCGCGGCGATCCTCGCCAACCAGGCGTGGCGCGGCGTGCTGGCTCACGCTTACCGCCGGGCCGGGCCGGTTGCAGCGGACGTCGCAGATCGCTGGGGAATGCGCTGGGCGGCGGGCTCGACGGTCGCCGGCGCGCTGTGGGGGATCGCCGCCGTCACCATGTACCCGGCGTCGCCGGCGCAGCAGGGCCTGCTGATCGTCTGCCTGTTCGGCGTCATCCTGGGCGGCCTCAACCTGACCGCCGTGTACAAGCCGTCGTTCTACGGCTTCGTGCTGCCGGCGATCGTGCCGCTGATCGTTCGCGTCGCCGTCGACGGCGACCAGGTCCACCTGTACACCGCGCTGGTGATGGGCGTCGTGCTCGCGTTCGTGCTCGCCTTCGGCCACCACCTGAACGGCGTGCTGACCCACTCGCTCGCGATCCGCTACGAGAACCTCGACCTCGTCGCGCTGTTCAAGGCGGAGATGGAGGCTGCCGAAACGGCCCGCGCTGCAGCCGAGGCGGCCGACCGCGCGAAAAGCCAGTTCCTCGCCGCCGCCAGCCACGACCTGCGGCAGCCGCTGCACGCGATGGGCCTGTATGCGGCCGCGCTGTCCGCGCGCGCCCGCGACACCGACGTGAAGCCGCTGGTGACGAGCATCCAGGCGTCGATCGACGCGCTCGAAGGCCTGTTCGCTCAGCTCCTCGACCTGTCGCGGCTCGACGCCGGCGGTCTCTCCCCGGAGCGCGGCGACGTCGCGCTCGGCCCGCTGTTCGCGCGCCTCGCCGCCGACTTCGCGCCGCAATGCGCCGCGGCGGGGGTCGGGCTGCGCGTGGTGGACACCGGCCTTTGCGTCGAGTCGGATCCGCTGCTGCTGGAGCGGATCCTGCGCAACCTGCTCGCGAACGCGGTGCGCTACACGCGGCGCGGCGCCATCGTGCTCGGCGCGCGGCGACGCAACGCGAGCGTGCGCATCGACATCGTCGACACCGGTATCGGCATCGCCGCCGCCGACCACGCGCGGATCTTCGACGAATTCGTCCAGGTCGGCGCGACGGCGCGCGACGCCGGCGGGCGCGGGATGGGACTCGGGCTTGCGATCGTCGGCCGGCTGACGGCGCTGCTCGGCCATCCGCTGGAGCTCGCGTCGCTGCCCGGTCGCGGCTCGCGGTTCTCCGTCACCGCGCCTCGGGCGAAGCCGCGGCGCCGCCGGCGGGAATCTCCGGGCCTCGCCGACGATCGGTCGGCCGCGCCGGCGCTCGCGGCGAATGCGCTCGCCGGCCGCCATATCGTGGTGATCGACGACGACGCGACGGTCGTCGCCGCCATGCAGGCGCTGTTCGACGCTTCGGGTGCCACGGTGACGGGTGCCGCGGATGCGGATGCCGCCGTCGCGGCGCTGGCCTCCACGTCATCGCCGGTCGCGCTCGTCGTCGCCGACCTCCGGCTGGCCGACGGCGGCTGCGGCATCGCCGCGGTCGCCGCGCTGCGGGCCGTGGTCGGCGCGTGCGTTCCCGCACTGATCGTTTCCGGCGACGCAAGCGAAACGGCGCGCGCCGAAGCGCGCGCCGCGAAGCTGACGCTGCTGCCGAAACCGCTGGCGGCGCCCGCCCTGCTCGCGGCGGCGCAGGCAGCGCTCGCGCCGTCCGTCGGCGACGTCGCGGTCAGCGCGGCAGCGGAGGACCGGCGCCGCGTTGTTGCCGTCAGCCCATGAACCCCAGGTTCGTCTTGCCCGCGAAGTTCGCGAGGTTGGGGAAGACGTACGAAAGGTCGGACGGCGACGCGCCGAACCAGATCCCCAGCGTCGACGCGATCTGGTCGACGGACGTCGTCGGCAGCCATGCCCCGTTGCTGCCGGTGTCGTCCGGCCCCGACGGCAACGGTGCCTTCTGGTTGCCGAGCATCAGCGTCGGGAACGTCCCGTACATGTCGCCGCCCTGCACCGCGCCGCCGAGCACGAAGTGGTGCCCGCCCCACGCGTGGTCGGTGCCGAGGCTCTGGTTGGTGACGAAGGTCCGGTTGAAGTCCGACATCGTGAACTGGGTCACGTCGTTGGCGACGCCGGCGGCGACCGTGTAGTCGTAGAACGCTTTCATCGCTGGCATGAGCTGGCCGAGCAGGTTCACCTCGTTGGTCAGCACGTTCGAGTGCGTGTCCCAGCCGCCGATATTGACCAGGAACACTTGTCGCTTGACGCCGAGCGCCGCCCGGCCCTCGATCAGCCGCGCAACCTGCTTCAGCTGGTTGGCGATCCCGGTGGCGAGCTGAGCGGCGGGGTTCGCCGGATTCACGAACGCGTTGGTGATGACCGTCGGCGTGACTCCGAGGATCGGGTTCGCCGCGGCGGCGGCGTCGAGCGCCTTGTTCAGCGTTCCCGCCGCGGCGGTGGTAACCACGTTCGAGCCGCCGGTCCCGAGCAGCGCGCGCAGTGCATTGAAGCGCGCCATCGACACGGCGTCGGTCCCTTGGCCGGAGAGCAGCACGCCGCCGGCCGACGGAATCACGAACGGCGTCGTCGACAGCCCCTGGTTGAACACCTGGGTGCCGGAGACCGACACCATCGTCGGAATCGTCGACCCCGAGTTCACGATCGTCAGCTTGTCGGCCAGGCGACCGCCCCAGCCGGAGCGGATGATCTGCCCGGGCAGGAGGCCTTGCCACAGCGCCTGCTGGTCGGAGTGCGAGAACAGGTTTGGCGGCCGGCTGACGCCCGATTTGTACTGTGCAACCGTGATCGGCGCGATCAGCGTTCCCGAATTGGCGACCACCGCCAGCTTGCGGGACGAGTAGAGCGGCGAGATCGGGGCAAACGCCGGATGGAAGCCGTACGACTGGTTTCCGGCCGCCTGGCTGGCTGCGGTGAACGGCAGCAGCTGCGCCTGTGTCAGGCCGACCGTGGCGGCGCGTATCGCCTGGTACTGGGCGAACCGGGCCGCGTCGTTCGGCACGACCATGTTGTTGGTGTCGGCGCCGCCGAACATGAAGATGCCGACCAGCGCCTTGTAGCCGGTGACGCCCTGCGCTTCGGCGCTCTTGATCCCCCAGGTGCCGAGGGCGCCGGTCAGCGCCGACGCGGTCAGCGCGCCCGTGTGCGTGAGAAACTTGCGGCGATCGGAGTTCATTTCATCACCTGGAAGTGGGGAGACGAAACCATCAGGTAGACCGCCATGTTCGCGCGATCCGTTTTCCATTGCGTCACCGCCGGATTGGCATTGACCGGGATCGCGCTCACCGCGGTGACGATCAGGTCGCGCGCCACGGTCGGCAGCGCGCCGCCGAGGAGTACCCCGTTGATCTGGTCGACCATGGCCAGGGCGTTATCGGCCAGCGGCGCGAACTGGGCGGTGTTGATCTTCGTGCCGACGGCGCCGGGGATCGTGACGTCCGGGTTGAGCCCGGAGTACACGAGGGTGTAGACAAGGTTCGTCCGCGCCACCGCCGAATTCGAGTTGTGGATCGTGAATTCCGGCGCCACCGTCGACGTGCCCGGGATCATGTAGTCGGGCTGATAGTAGTTGAACACCGTCGGCGAGTAGTACGGCCGCTGGCCGAGCCCGTTGGTGCGTGATTCCAGCCCCGCGCCGTCGGTGATCCCCGACAGCCCGCGCAGCATCCCGGTCACCATCAGTACCGGCTCGCGCAGCTTGCCGAACGTCGGGTCGACCTTCGCCGCGCCGCGTGCTTCGGTGTCGAGCAGGATCGCCCGCACCACCGCCTTGAGGTCGCCACGGACACCCGATCCGTTGTTGGCGAACACCGCCGAGATGCGCTGGACGTACGCCGGCGTCGGGTTGCCCGTCACCAGCTGCTGGATCAGCTGCTTCGAGATGAACGGCCCGGTGTTCGCATGCATGAACACGTTGTGCACGGCGTCGGTCGTGTCCTTCTGGATCGTCTGGCCCGCTGGCAGCACGGTGGGCGTGGCCGGTGAGGTGATCGTGGCGAGCAGCGCCTTGAGGTTGGCGTCGTGACCGGTGGTGGCCGTGATCGGGTACGGCACCATCGACGCGCCGTAATACCGGGTGCCGGTCTTGGCGGTCGGCACGGTGCCGGCCGCGTTCGAGTACGTCCAGCCGGTGAACACCCGGGCGAATTCCTTGATGTCGTCCTGATCGTAGGTCGGGATCGGCTGGCCGCTCACGTCGAGCAGCGGCGTGCCGTCGGCCTTGAGTTCCTCGAGCCCGACCGAGAACAGCTGCATGATTTCACGGGCGTAGTTCTCGTTCGGCACCCGGGTCCCGCTGGGCTTGTCGTTGTTGACGGCGTCGAGGTAGTTGCCCATCGCCGGGTTGACCGTAACCTTGTTCAGCAGGGTCTCGAAGTTGCCGAACGCCTCCTGGAACATGATGTTCTGGTAGCGCGACATCACGTGCGCGTAGGAGAGGTCGGGCTCGTTGGCGGAGGTGACGACGATCTGCGACAACGCCCACGCGACCCGCTGCCGCAACTGGTCGGCGCCGGTGACGGCGTTGGTGAAGAAGTCGCGCTGGATCATCGACAGCGACAGGTGGTCGCGGACGCACATCGCTTCAGGCGACGTCGCTGGAAACGCCGTCTTGCCGTCCGCCATCACCGTGTTGCAGTCGGGCGTCGTCCCGAGCTGGATCCGGTTGTACTTGGTGTCCGGATAGCCGGCGACCGGCTTGGTGAACTGGTCGTCGATCCACGGGGCGATGCCCATCGCCTTCACCCGCGCGGCCTCGGTCTGCGATGCGCCGAACGTGGCCTGGTTGAGCAGTCGCCAGATGTCGGCGTCGGCGGTGACCACTGTGCCCGGCGCCTGCCCGACGACCGGCGCCTGCGTCGAGGTCGTCACCGCGCCCAGATTGTCGATCGCCTGCGCGGTGAACATGAACGTGCCGGCCGTGGTCAGGTTCACCGTCGTGGTCAGCGTAGCCGGCGGCACGATGTCGACGAGCTTGACGCCGTCCTGGTAGAACGTGACCTTGGCGACCGTCCCGTCGGAGTCGGAGGCCGTCGCCGTCAGCGTCACGCTGCCCGGCAGCGTCACGAACGAGGTCGATGCGTTGACCGACACCGTCGGCGGCTTGTTGCCGGTGGCGTTGGCGGTGACCGCGACCGGCGACGACGTGCTGGTGCCGCCCTTGTCGTCGGTCGCGATCGCCGTGAACGACAGCGCGCCCGCGGCCGCCGCCGTGTACGTGTACGACGGCGAGAACGACATGGCGTTGGCCGGCGCCGTTGCCGTGTTGATCTTCGTCGCGCCCTGGTAGAAGTCGACCTTGACGATGGTGCCGTCGGTGTCGGCCGCGCTCGCGGTCAGCGACACGCTCCCGCCGACGGTGACCGTCGACGAAGACGACGTCACCGACACGGTCGGCAGCACGTTGTTGGCGGAGCTCCCGGCCTTGACCGGCACCGGGTCGGACACGCCCGTTCCGCCCTTGTCGTCGATCGCCACGGCGATGAACAGGTAGTCCCCGGGCACCGTTGCCGTATACGTATAGACGTACGGGGGCGCCGTGAGGTCGGCGAGCTTGGTCGACCCGTTGTAGATCGCCACGTTCATCACCGTGCCGTCGCTGTCGGTGGCGGTGACCGTCAGCGTGACCGTACCGGGCACGCTGACCTGCGACGCCGATGCGAAGATCGACGCCTTCGGCGCCACGTTGCTTCCGGGCGGTCCCGTCAGGCTGCCGGTCGGCATCACGTAATAGGCGGTGCCCTCGTAGGCGAAGAACGGCCAAGTCGCCATCACGTAGTCGCGCTCGAGCGCGCTGATCGTGTAGAAGTGGGCGCCGGTGCGCGTGTTGTAGAAGCGGTACAGGCTGGTGGCACCTGCGACCGAACCGGGCTGCGCGTAGTAGACGGCGCCCTCGAAAGCCAGCGTCGGGTAGTTGGCGATGACGAAGTTCTTCTCCGTCTCGCTCATCGTGTAGAAGTGGGTGCCGGTGCGGATGTTGTAGAACCGGTAGACCGGGAGCATCCCCGGATCCTGCGTCTGGCTCGCCCAGAACGCCGGCCCTTCGTAGGTGAACACCGTCGAGTAGCGCGCGATGACGGCGTCACGCTCGACGGCCGAGATCGTGTAGAAGTGCGTCCCCTTCTGCGTGTTGTAGAAGCGGAATACCGGCGAGTTGTCGGCCGCCGCGATCGGCGCGTACGCAAGTCCGGCCGCGAGGCCCGCAGCGGCTGCCAGCGCGCAGGCCGCCGCGCGCACGCGTCGCGCGGCACGCTCGAGCCGGGACGTTTCAATTGCATCGTGGGTGGAATCGCACAGCATCACCGGCCTCCCCAATCTTGTTCTGCGTCGCCCACAGATGCTGCGGACAGTCGGGTGAGCCGTGATTTGCTTCGCCGGTCGCCGCCGTCGCGCGGCTGACCGAGGCCTCCCTCGCCTCGATTATTCCTCAAGCGTTTTATATTTACAACCCCATTCAGTCAATATTCTTCATATTAGATTCAACAGACGTTTTTATGCAGACGCCATGTAAAGATATTGTCGCAAATATTTGTTTTATAAATAGTAAAAACATCATTATGAATAATTCTAGATTCTGTTGTAGACAACTTAATGACACTCAAACGTGATCCTTCCTGCATATGATGACCCGAAAGAAGGCGGCATAGCCGCCGCGTCCGCCGCCACCCTCGGGGC
Source organism: Betaproteobacteria bacterium (assembly GCA_040007035.1). Classification (GTDB taxonomy): domain Bacteria; phylum Pseudomonadota; class Gammaproteobacteria; order Burkholderiales; family Casimicrobiaceae; genus CAIWHR01. Next base: position 25,884 of record JBDTVU010000018.1, read on the forward strand.
CCAGCGACGCCGGCGCGGGTAGCCTCCGGTTCCCCGGAGGTTTCCGCCACCGCGGGCAGCCGGCGCGACCCGCGAAACGGGCACGGCGCCCGCCCGACCCTCCGGATCCGACCGCGGATAACCGCAAGCTTTATGACGTGGGAATGGCGCGGCGGGCGGCGGGCACCGGCCGTCGGCGCTCAGGCGAAACCGAGCGTCGGGGTCGCGAACGCCTGGATCCTCGGAAACACCTGCGACAGCGCCGCGGCCGGAACGCCGAACCACGACGCCAGCGTCGCCCCGTACTGATCGAGCGCCGTCGTCGGAATCCATTGCCCTTCGTCGCCGGCATCGTCGGGGCCCGCAAGCGCGAGCGTCGGAAACCGGCCGTAGAGCGTGCCACCCTTCACTGCGCCACCCAGCACGAGGTGGTGGCTGCCCCAGGCGTGATCGGTGCCCGCGTTCGCATTCACGCGCAACGTGCGCCCGAAATCGGACAACGTGAACGCGGTGACCTGCGGTGAGACACCGAGCGCCTCGGTCGCGCGCTGGAACGCGGCCAGCGCCGTGCCCAGCTCGCGCATCCGGTCACCGTGCTCGCTGCGCTGGCTCGCGTGGGTGTCGAAGCCTCCCATCGCACAGAAGAAGATCTGCCGGGATACGCCGAGCTCAAAGCGCCCGGCGATCAGCGTCGCCACCCGCGAGAGCTGCTGCGCGAGCCCCGAGTTCACGCCCCGGAACGCCGTGTCGACGGCTGCGACTTCGCCGTTGAACACCGCGTTGATCTTCTCGGCCGAGGCGAGCGCCAGCGACATCACGTCGGCCGCCCTGGCCACGATCGTGCTGTCGCGCTCCACCTGCAGCAGCCGTTTCATCGCGTCGTAGCGCAGCCGGCCGCTCGGCGACTCGAGGTCGCCGACGAGGCCGTTGCTGCCGTCGCCGGGGAGCGCCAGCGGGATCGACGTCGCGCCGATCGAGAACAGCGCGTCGCCGGCGAGCGAAATCACCCCCGGAATCCCGAACACCATGTTGCCCGCGTTCCTCGCATCGGCAACGCGTCCGCCCCACCCCGTCGTCGCGAGCGCGCCGGGAACGAGTCCCTGCCACTGCAACTGCTGGTCCGAGTGCGAGAACAGGTTGCGCGGCGCACGGCCGGTTCCGGCGAGATACTGGGCGCGCGTCAGCGGCGCAGCCAGCGTGCCGACGTTGCACACGACGGCGAGCTTCTTCGCCGCGAACAGCGGTGCCAGGTCGCGCAACTCGGGATGCAGCCCGTAGCGGCGACCGGGCGCCGCCGACAGCAGCGGCGCCAGTTCGCCCTCGCCGATCGCCGCGCCCGAGCGGCCGCGGACGTTCGCGTACTGCGCGTAGTCGTCGATCGGCACGATCGTGTCGTTGCCGTCGTTGCCGCCGTACAGGAACACGCAGACGAGCGCCTTGTAGTCGGTCGCCGTCTGCGCGTACGCGGACGGCAGCGCCAGCGACGCCAGCCGCGGCAGCAGCCCCGCCGCGGTCAGGCCGCCGGCGGCGGCGAGCAGGCGACGGCGACGGGAATCGAATCGGTCGGAGCGGTCCACGATGGCTATCGGCTCGTCTGGAACTGGAAAGAAGTCGCCGCGAGGAACAGCGCGGCGCGGGCGCGCTCTTCGGCGTCGCCGGCGTCGAGCGCGATGACGGTGGCGTAGATCTCGCGCTTCACCCCGTTCGGCATCGCGCCGCCGAACAGACGCGCGTCGATCTCCGCCAGCAGCGCCCGCGGATTGCCGGCGAGCGCCGCCCACGGCGCCAAGTCGACCGCGGTGCCGGACGCGCCGACGACTTCCTCGTCGCGGCTGATCCCGCCTTCGTACAGCAGGCCGTAGACGAAGTTGCTTCGCGCCAGCACGGTATTCGTGTTGTGGATCCCCATCGGCGGCGCGACCACAGCGGTGCCGGGGATCCGGAACTCGGCCGGGAAATAGTTGAACACCGACGGCGCGTAGAACACGTCCTGGACCATCGCCTTCGTCGCTTCGTCGAGGCCGATGCCGTCGCTCGCCGCGCCGAGCGCGCGCAACACCACGGTGACGTAGAGCGCCGGCTCGCGGAAGCGTCCGTACGCCGGGTCGCCCGCGGGCGCGGTGCGCGCTTCGGGATCGAAGAGCACCGCCCGTACGACGGCCTTCAGGTCGCCTCGGACGCCGGCACCGTTGTCGTCGAACGCCGCGGCGACACGGTCGACGTACGCCGGGCCGGGATTGCCCGTGACGAGCTGCCGGATGAGCTGGCGGCCGATGAACGGCCCGACGTTCGGGTGCAGGAAAACGTTATTCAGCGCCGCCGCCAGGTCCGCCGCTGCCGTCTGGCCGCCGGGCAGCTCGATGCCGCGCAACAGCTTCTTGGCGCCGGTGTCGTGGTCGAGCGGCACCGGCACCATCGCCTTGGCGTAATAGCGGCGGTCGTCCTCACCCTTCGGTTGCGTCGCGTCGAACGGCGGATACGTCCATCCCGTCAGCGCCCGGGCGAGCGCGCGGACCTCCGCCTACCCGTACGTCGGGACCGGATTGCCCTGCGCGTCGGTCAGCGGCGTCCCGTCGCGCTTGATCTCGACCAGGCCGATTGAGAAGAGCTGCAGCAGCTCGCGCGCGTAGTTCTCGTTCGGTTCGGTCATCTCGGCCGGATTCGCCTTCGCATTGTCCACCAGGTCGAGGTAGTGGCCCATCGCCGGCGACAGCGTCACCCGCGTGAGCAGGCTGCCGAAATTGCCGAACGCCTCGTTGGCCAGCATCTGGTGGAACCGCGCCTGCACGTAGCCGGTCTCCATGTCCGGATCCTTCATCCCCGAGATCACGAAGATCTGCGACAGCGCCCACGCGACGCGCTGCCGCAACTGGTCGGGACCGGCGAGCGCGTTGCGGAAGAACCGCGATCGCAGCTTGAACAGCGTCAACTGGTCGCGCGCGCAGGCGTAGGTCGCCGACAGCCGCGGCGCGCTCAACTTGCAGTTGTCGTTCTCGTCGAGCGACACGTACCAGAACTCGGCGTCCGGATAGTCCGACGGCGGCAACGCGAGCTGCGCCTCGACCCAGGCGGCGGCGCCGGCCTGCTGCGCCTCTCCGATGGCGGCCGGCGTCGGCCCGAACGTCGCCTGGTCGAGCAGCCGGAACGCGTCGCGCTTCGCCTGCGCCGCCGGGTCTCCAGACAGCGGCAGCGCGTACCACGCGATGCCCTCGTAGACGAATTGGCGGTAGGTGCGCTAGACGAAATCGCGCTCGGCCTCCGACGCGGTGAAGAAGTGCGTGCGCGTCGCGTTGTTGTAGAAGCGGTGGACCGGCAGCCGGTCGAACGCGTCGCCCGGATACGCGTAGAACACGATGCCCTCGTCGACGAACTGCGGCAGCGTCTGCAGCACGCGAAGCCGCTCGGCGGCGTCGGCAGTGTAGAAATGGGCGCCGGTGGCGGTGTTGTAGAAGCGCCAGATCGGCGTCGCCCCGGGCGCGGCGGAAAGGAGCGCGCGATAGACGGCACCTTCGTCGGCGAGTTGCGGCCAGCGGGTGATCACCGCGGCGCGCTCGGCGGCGTCGGCCGTGTAGAAGTGGACTCCGCTGACTCGGTTGAAGAACCGGTAGACGGTAGCGTCGCCGGCGGCCTTCGTCACCACCTTCGCCGCCGTCGGGACCGGCAGTGGCGCCGTCGGAGCGGCGCCGACGGCGAACACCAGCGCCAGCCAGCCGGCGACGATCGCCACGGTCGCAACCGGCAGCATCCACGCGCGGGCGTCGCGGCGCGCGCGCAGCCGGTGCGCTGCGGTGCCGCCGGTCCTCATGCCGCCGCGATTCAGTGATCGTTCGTTCACGGTCCCCGTCCGCGCATGCTCCGTCCGCAACCGGTCGGCCGCCACCTCCGGCCGCGCGCCAACTCATGCCATTGTCATAACATGCAGCGGAATTCGCTGTCAAATCGCGGCCAGGTCGGCCGCGGGGTGAGGTCGGTTCGCCCGGCATCGGGCCGACGGGACTGCAGATCCGGCGTGGTGTGGCGAATGCCAAGGCGTGGGCCGTGCAGGCACGCGCGTGCGGGCCGGACGCGAAAAAAAACGCCCGGTGGGGATGCCGGGCGCCGAGGGCCGATCGACGCGCGCGAACCGCGCCGGAGAACGCGGCGCGCGCCGATCGATGTGGAAGCGGACCGGTGCAGCGGTCTGACGCCGCGACACCGGAGATTGCTTGCGGTCAGCCGCCGCTGAAGCGCCGACCCATCCGGGCGCGGAACGACTCCATCGAGTCCATCTTCTGCTGCAACGCTTCGCGGACGATCGCCTTCTGCTCGGGCGTGAATGTCGCGTAGAGCTGCAGCCACTGGTCGCGGACCTGCCGGCGCAGCGTGCGTCCCTGCTGCTCGGCGTCGTCGGCGATCGCCGCGACGGATCCCAGGTTCGGATCGGGCTTGGTCAATTCGGCGCGCATCGCGTCCCTGACCTTCAGCATCAGCGCGCGGCCCGAGTCGCGGTTCGCGGAGCCCTGCCCCACGGCGGCGTCCCACAACTTCTGCTGCAGCGTGTTGAGCGCGAGCTTGCCCTTCAACGTTTCGAGCGTCTGCTCGATCCCGAAACCGTGGCCCATCGGACTGCCGGCGCCCGGGCCGCCGCCGGGACCGCCTCCGGGTCCGTGGCCGAATCCGCCGGGCTGCGCCTGCGCGCTGGAAAGGCCGAGTGTGAAAAGCGCGGCGGCGGCGAACGCCAGCGCGCGATGGGGGGAGAGGCGAGTGGTCATGTCGAAGTCCTTCGGTGAGGGTCGTCGGAATTTCCGCCGGCAGCGGGGGTCATCTTTGCTTCCACCGTGTCGACTCGATGAGTTCGACCGCATTGTCGCGCAGCGTTCCCGCTCCGGGCACGACGATTGCAACTGGTCGTTGCACTGCGGCGTGCGCGTTACAATCGGTTACACGTTGCGGGGCGCGAGCTGCGGTCGGTGGCGTTAAATCGTTGCCATGACCACCCGGGACACCCTGCCGAAGATCCTCGTCGTCGACGACGACGTCCGCCTGCGCGACCTTCTGTCGCGCTACCTCGGCGAGCAGGGCTTCCACGTGGCGACGCTGCCCGACGCCCGCGACCTCGACAAGAAGCTCCAGCGCGATCCGCCGCACCTCGTCGTGCTCGACCTGATGCTGCCGGGCGAGGATGGCCTCGCCGTCTGCCGGCGGCTGCGCGGCGCCGGCGAAAACGTACCGATCATCATGCTGACGGCAAGGGGCGAGGACGTCGACCGCATCGTCGGCCTCGAGATGGGCGCCGACGACTACCTGCCGAAGCCGTTCAATCCGCGCGAGCTCGTCGCCCGCATCCACGCGGTGCTGCGCCGGCAGAGCGAGCACCAGGCGCCCGGCGCGCCTGCCGCGGACGGCAAGCTGCCGTTCGGCCCGTTCGAGCTCGATCTCGCCGCCCGCACGTTGAGCGACGGCGCGAAGACGATCCATCTCACCACCGGCGAGTTCTCGCTGGTCCGCGTGTTCGTCCAGCATCCGCGCCAACCGTTGGCGCGCGAGAAGCTGATGATGCTCGCGCGCGGACGCGACCACGACGTGTTCGACCGCGCGATCGACGTCCAGGTGTCGCGGCTGCGCAAGCTGATCGAGCCGGATCCCGCCAACCCGCGCTACATCCAGACCGTGTGGGGTTTCGGCTACGTGTTCGTGCCGGCCGACGACGGCGCGCAGGACACAAACGCCGGATGAACGGATGAAGCTGCTGCCGCGTTCGCTATTCGGACGTCTCGCCCTGCTGCTGCTGGGCGCGCTGGTCGTCGCCGTGCTGGCAACCGTCCTCATCTTCCGCCAGGACCGTGCGGCGCTGCTCGCGCGCCAGTTCGGCGAGACGAAGATCGTACAGCTTCAGGCGATCCGCGCGGCGCTGGCGACCGCCGACGGTCCGGGCCGCCGCGAGACGCTGATGCGCATCGGCCGCGAATACGGCGTGCGCATCTTCCCGGAGAGCGAGCGGCCGATGGTAGGCGGCTTCGGTCCTCCGCCGCCGCTGCTGGAGGAGCTCGAGCCGCGGCTGCGCGAGGCGCTCGGGCCGGGCACCGAGGTGCGGATCGCGCCGGGGCGCGGCCTGCTGTTGGTACGGCTCGATGCGGGCAGCGCCGCGTATTGGGTCGGCTTCCCGCTGCCGCCGCGGCCGCAGGTGGAGGAGGCGCCGTCGCGGGCGATGATCTGGAGCCTGACGCTCGCCGCGCTGCTGCTCGTCGCCGCCTTCCTGTTCGCGCGCTACCTCGCGCGACCGCTGCGCGACCTCAACGCCGCCGTCGAGCGCGTCGGACGAGGCGAGATGCCGCCGCCGCTGCCCGAGGACGGCCCGTCCGAGATCGCGAACCTCAACCGCGGCTTCAACCGGATGACGGCCAACCTGCGGCAGGTCGAGCAGGACCGCGCGCTGCTGCTCGCCGGCGTTTCGCACGACCTGCGCACGCCTCTCGCGCGGTTGCGGATCGGCGTCGAGATGGGCGCCCGCGACGAGGCGCTGCGCACCGGAATGGTCGACGACATCGAGGAGATGGACCGGATCGTCGGCCAATTCCTCGAGTTCGCGCGAAGCGACCGCGACGCGGCAACGGAGCCCTGCAACGCAAACGCGATCGTCACCGCGTGCGTCGAGCGCTACGTGCGTGCGGGCCGGGACGTCCGCTTTGCGCCGGGGCCGCTGCCGCGGGCGGCGCTGCGGCCGACCGCGTTCTCGCGCCTCGTCGCCAACCTCGTCGACAACGCGCTCGCCTACGGCGCACCGCCGGTCGAAGTCTCCACGCGGCAGGAGGGCAATCGACTGGTGCTCGACATCGCCGACCGCGGTCCCGGCATTCCGCCGGAACAGGTCGAACGGCTCAAGCAGCCGTTCACGCGTGCGTCGGCGGCGCGCACCAACGCGGGCGGCGCGGGGCTCGGCCTCGCGATCGTCGACCGCATCGCGCGGATGCACGGCGGCACGTTCGACCTGCTGCAGCGCGATGGCGGCGGCACCGTCGCCCGCGTGGCGCTGCCGATGGCGGACTAGTGTACTGGGGGGCTCAGGACAAACGTGTCGTGTTGTGGATAAGCGGCAGACCGATGGCGATGGCGATGGCGAACAGCGGCCTGCGCGCGGCCCGCGCTCCCGATCCCTTGCACATCTGCGAAGCGCAAGTCATCTGCCTTGCGCCTTGCCATCCCGTGGTCCGAGGAAATACCACAGGATCAAGCCCAGCACCGGCAGCAGCACCACGGCAATGGTCCAGATCAATTTCTTCTCATTGGACGCGGAGCTTTGGAAAATATTGATGACCGCCCAGATATCACCGGCGAGTATCAGTACACCCCAGAGGCTGTGGTATCCGAAATTCATCATTGCTGGTTCCTTCCGTCCTGTCTCACAGTCGTCAATCGATGATCGCCCTCCTGACGCCGACTTCCCGCCAGGGCGCGACGGATCCACCTTGCTCATCGATGCACACTCACTGCCTTTCGACCACCACACGCCCCTCTGCGTTGAGGAAAACGTGGTAGCGGTTCCCATCCCTGCATGTTGCGAGGTGGTCATTTTCGCCGCGCGTCATGACGCCGACGACTTCGCCGCATGGCAATCCGTGCAATGCGATCACAGTGAACAAATCCTTCCTGGTCGATTCGTCGTCGGCCGCGAGCGAAGGCGCTGCGAAGCATGCCGCAGTCAGGATCGCAATCGCCACCGCCATCTTATCCGTTCTCATCGTGTCTCCCGCGTCGAATCAGATCTTCGCGAACTTAACCGGATCCGAAAGAATGCCCCAGATCGCCTCGCGCGAGGCCGCGATCGCCGTGGCCAGGACCTGGTCGCCGTCCTGGAGAAGTGAGAGCACCTTGAGGACCAGCAGATCATACGATCGCCGGAGATCGGCCAAGTCGCGCTTGAGCGTTCCCTTGTAGAACGACCGGAATTGATTCAGCAGGTCATCGACCTGATTCTTGAGGGTGATCTTGGTGAGGACGCCGATGGCTTTGGTCTCTTTGAGCCGCGCTTCAAGCGATGCAAGGTCCAACGGCGGCGGTTTCGGCTTTGCAACCCCGGGTGGAGTGCTTTCCCGTGTCGAAGGCTGCGCAGCAGGAACGGGAGGCGGCGGAGCCTTCGCAGGCGCCTTCGCGACGGGCGAGGCCGCGTTGCCAGCGGCCCGGCCAGTGGAAGCGGTCGCCGACGGCGCGGCCGAACCGTTGGCCGGCTCGACCGCAGCGATTGCGGCCTGTGTTGCGACGGCCGGAGGCGGCGCGCTCGGCAGTGTGGACTGCAGACCCACGGTTGCCACGGCTTCGGCGCCCGCTCGCGGTGGGGCGCTTGGAGATGGCGCGCCAGGTGGCGGCATTCCCGGCCCTGCGCAGCCCGACATCGAGAGTACGAAGACGAGTCCGACGACGCTCGCCAGGCGCATCACCGGCTCTTTGGCACGAACATCAGCAAAATCGGCACTCACGCGTCGTTCCGGATTGTACCCATCGGACCGACTACTTGCCGGGGGCGGGTTTTTCCTTCGGCCCCTTCAGCAGCACGGACGGGTCTTCCTTGATCTGTTTCGTAATGCCGCCGACTTCGGTCACGACCTTCGAGACCTTGTCCTCGATGGCAGAAAATTTCGCGATGATTTTCGGCAACTGCTCGAGGACGACGGAAAGCGTGCTTTTTTCCGCGGGAATTTCCGGAACTTGACCCGCGGGCGTGACGGCCACCAGTTCCTTCGCATCGGCAGCGCCGCCGTTGAGTTCGATGAAGACGACGCCCGTGATGCCTTTCATCGCGAGGGTAGCCTTCGTGTCGGTCTTTACCGGCGCCTGCTTGCGCAGCATGACATCCACCTGAACGCGGCGTGGATCGGCGACATCGAGGTCCATTGCCTTGACCGTTCCGACATCGACGCCGTGGTACTTCACGGCGTCGCCAAGCGCGAGTCCGCTAACGGATTCGGTGAAATAAATCCGGTAGAGCACGTCGTCGCGATGGCCGGTCGTCGCCAGCCAGAGGATGAACAACGTCGCGGCGATCGCAAAGCCGATGATGAACAAGCCTTCGATGAAATAGTGCCTATCCGTTTCCATGGGCGTGCTTCCTTGCGCTCATTGCGCCTTGCGCCCGCGTCCCGTGGAGGAAATCGTGTATCCACGGTTGGTGCGAGTGCATCAGCTTGTCGATCGTGTCGACGATGATCTTCTTGTCCACCAGGATCGCGACGCGGCGGCAGACGGTGAACAGGGTGGTGAGGTCGTGCGTGACGATGACGACGGTGATGCCGAGGCTCTTGTTCAATTGCAGGATCAGATCGTCGATGCCGCTGGCGGCAATCGGATCGAGGTCGGAGGTCGGCTCGTCGAGAAAAAGGATCCGCGGGTCGAGCGCGAGCGAGCGCGCCAGCGCGGCGCGCTTGACCATGCCACCCGAAAGTTCCGAGGGAAACTTGATTCCGGTGTCGGCCGGCAGGCCGGCCAACGCGAGCTTCATCGCCGCGATCCGCTCCTGCTGCTCGGGCGGCAGGACGGTGTGCTGGCGCATGGGAAACATGATGTTCTGCGCCACCGACAGCGACGAGAAGAGCGCGCCCTGCTGGAACAGCACGCCGATCAGCGCCGCCTTTTCCACGTTGCCGACCTCGTCGATCGGCTTGCCGTTCAGGAGCACCTTGCCGGCATCGGGCCGATGCAGGCCGGTCAAGGTCTTCAACAGGACCGATTTCCCGGAGCCCGAGCCGCCTGCAATGCCTAGAATTTCGCCGGACATGACGTCGAGGCTGATCTTGTCGTGCACCACCTGCGTGCCGAACCGGTTAACGATGCCGCGCGCGGACACGATCGGCTCGGAATGCGATTGCCGGCTGGCGCTCATGGGTGCGCTCACCAGCCCAGCTTCTCGAAAAAGATCGAAAACAGGGCATCAAGCACGATCACCAGAAATATGGCCTTGACGACGGAGCGGGTGGTCTCCTTGCCGACGCTCTCCGCCGAGCCGCGCACGCGCAGCCCGTGCATGCAGCCGATGATGGCAATGAGAAAGGCGAAGACGGGCGCCTTGACGAGGCCCACAAGGAGATCGCTGAGATCGACCGCGTGGTGCACCCGATCCACGTATTGAATCGGCGAGACACCGAGCTGCACGTGGGCGATGCCAGCGCCGCCCAGCAAACCCATTATGTCGGCGAAGAACGCCAGCAGCGGCAGCGTGATCATGAGTCCGATCACGCGCGGCACCACCAGAACTGTCATCGGCTCGATCCCCATCACCTTGAGCGCGTCGACTTCCTCGCGCGCCATCATCACGCCGATCTCGGCGGTGAAGGCAGCGCCGGTGCGGCCCGCCACCATGATCGCCGTGATCAACACGCCCATCTCGCGCAGCACCGACACCGCCACCAGGTTGATCGTGAAGTCCTCGCCGCCGTAGGGGCGCAACTGAGCGACGCCCTGATAGCCGATCACCACGCTGATCATGACGGCCATGATGCCGACGATGGGCAGCGCATTGACGCCGGTTTCCGCGACCTGGCGCGAGATCGCGGGGAGCGGCAGCGAACCCGGATGCATCAGCGCATGGCCCGTTGCGCTCGCGGCGCGGCCGATGAACGTGATGACATCCAGCGCGTCGCGCCACGCCTCGTCCGCGCCCTTGCCGATGTCGATGACGAACTGGCGCCACCGCGGAACGGTTGCCGGCTTCGGCAGCGGCTTGAGCTCCAGGCCGCAGATGAGATCGAGCAGACTCTTGTGTTCGGCCCGGATCCCGGTCAACTCCACGCCCTTGCCGCGCAGGCCGCACAGGAACAGCGCGCCCGGGGTATCGATATCGCTCAGCTTGCCGATGTCGAGCGCGCGTGACTTGCGCTGGCGCAGCCAGTGGGTGAGGGCAGTTTCCGCCGCCGCGAGCGTGCGGATATCAAGGACGCCCTCGAGCGCGAGTTGGTCGCCCTCGCCCGTGACGGCAACGCCCGGCGGGAGACTGGCCTGCGTCGGGCTGGGGGGCGTGGGCATCAGCGAGCTTCGGATTTGCGATGTCGACCAAGGGATTGCGTATCTGGATATTCAACCATACCAACTGCCGGCAGGGTATCAAGAGTTTCTGTGCCTTGAATGTGCGACAGCGCACATACCGGACTGCCCCTGTGCGTGGCGGTCGACGTCGCGGCAATCGATTCGGTCCCGCCCGAGGGCACCTTTGCGGGCCGATTGCGGCGGGCCGACCCGTCTTCGGGCGGGGTGATCCTGTTCGCCGCGTGCCTCCGGTTCGACGCGCCCATGGCCGGGAGTCCCGCACTAGCCTCGCTGGTCCTGGGCGTGTTCCTTCGCCAGCTTGTAGAAGAGCGTGCCGTCGTAGAACGACTTTATTCTGGCGACGCTCAAGGCGGGCACCGTCTTGTCAGCCTCGACGGCCTTGGTGTCCGCTGCCAGCGCAAGCAACACCCGCCACTCAGCCGTCGACACCAGGGAACCAAGGAGCGTTTCGCGGTTCGCATTGATCATTTGGGTGAGTTCGGTCGCGGTGAACGCCCTGTCGTCGTTGCGGTCGACCGTGGAGCGTGCGCCGAATACCTTTTCGAAGCGCCCGGCATCGAACCGGCCCCGTTTATCCAGGATGCCGGTGTCGCTGTCGTGCTTGCCCTTCCAAATGTTCTCGATGTCGATGTTCAGCGCCAGCAGCGAGCCTCGCGTCAGGATGCTCAAGGGCGCGACGATGGCGAGCGCAGCGACCTCGGCCACTCCGACCGGCAGGCCGAGGGCCTTGAGCCCGCGCGTGCACTCTGCGACGTCGACGCCGCGATCGCCGTTGTCATCGAAGAAGGAGACGTGCCGCTGCAGCGCGGTGTCGGCAGGGCGGCTGCGCGCCTTCAACGTGCGAGGCAACGCGCCGGATCCCCGGACTTCAGCTTTGCGACGGGCAGGCGTCGACTTGTGGGACTTCGCGGCGGTTTTGGGAACGCTCATGGTGGTTCGGATTCGAGCAGGGGTGAACGGCGACCGGTAACCAGGGGCAGTTCCCTGAAGTCCCACAGGTGACTTGCGCCACATTGCATCGGACGGATCCGTCGCAACGCGAGCCATACTCCGCGGGCTTTCTCAACCTGCAGCCGCCTGCAACGCAGGACTCAAGCTTTCCTTAACCGCAAGACCGAGGCAACTTTGGACCGGGATGCTGACGGAGTCGGTGCGGCAGCGCACAGATCCTTGCTTCAACCGAGAGGCGTAGTCCGGCGACTGGTTCTGGCCACCAGCCGTCACCCGGCGCGAATCGCCATTCGGTCATTCCGGTCGATCAGT
>JBDTVU010000019.1:0-37709 GCA_040007035.1 Betaproteobacteria bacterium
CCGGCGTCGCCCTGCAGCAGCACCGGCTGCGTCGACTCGAACGCGAGGTCGAGCGTGAACCCGCGCGCCGCGATCCGCGCCCGGTAGGCGTTGCCGTCGAGTGCCAGCGACCAGTCGCCGATCCGCGCCCGCGTCGTCTCCTCCGCCGCGCCCGCGAGCCCGAAGCCTTCCCGCGCCGCGCGCTGGTCGTGTCGCAGCCGGCCGCGCCGCGGATCGGCGATCGCGGCGTGCGCGAAGACGAGTTGCCGCGGCGTGAACGCGCTCGCATTGTCCTCGCCGACGCGCGGCCGATTGCGGAAGAACGTGATCTGGACGCCGATGCCGTTGCCCGCGGCACCGGTCACCCAGCCGGTCACGTACCACCACTCGGTGCGAAATGCCGGATGACTGCCGTGGTCGCGCGGAAACGACAGCGCGACGCCGGGCACGACGGCGGGATAGGCATTCGCGGCGGCGGCGGCGCGCTGCGCGACCAGCACCAGCGGCGAGGCGAGGAACGCGCGCCGCTTCACCAGTCCTCCTTCACCGCGCGCACCGCATCCTCGTCCATCGCCTGCCGCCCGCTCGCCACTGCGGTGCCGGTCGCGAGCGCCAGCACGATGGCGGCAAGGCCGGCGAGCGCCGCCCACGGCACCGCCAGCTCCATTCCCCAGTGGAACGACTGGCGGTTGACGACGTGGATCAGGATCAGGCTGATCAGCCAGCCGAGGGAAAGGCCGGCAACCAGACCGATGCCGGTCACCGTCGCGCCCTCCGTCGCGAGCATCGCGCCGATCTGCCGTCGCGTCATGCCGAGGTGCCGCAGCATCCCGAACTCGCGCCGGCGCGCGAGCACCAACGCGCCGAACGACGACGACAGCGCGACGAGGCCGATGCCGACGGCGGCCAGCTCCAGCGCATAGGTGACGGCGAACGTCCGGTCGAAGATCGATAGCGACGCCGCGCGGATCTCGCCGGGCGCCGCGATCTCGAGCCGGTCGCCGCCGGGCACGTCGCGGACGATCGCGGCGCGCACCGTGTCCGCTGTCGCGCCGGGCGCGAGCCACAGCGCTGCGTTCGTCGCCGTGCGGTCGCCGGTCAGCGCAACGTACCGCTCGCGCTCGATGACGATCGCCCCGCCCTGCCGCGCGTAGTCGCGCCAGACGCCGGCGACCGTCGAACGTACCGCCTGCTCCGCGATCGGCAGCGCGATCGTCTGCCCGGGAACGAAGCCGTACAGGTCGGCGGCGGCCTCGCTGACCCAGACCGGCGGCGCGTCACCGTCGGCGATCGGGTGCGCCGCACCGATCAGCGGCAGCGTGCGCGCCGGGTCGGCGAGATCGACGGTGCGCGCGAGCAGCACGACGCGCGGCCGGCCCGGGTCGAGCAGGAGCTGCGTCTCGCGCAGGAACTCGGCGCGGCGCACCCCCGGCAGCCGCGCAACCGCGTGCTGGAACTCCGGCCCCAGATACGCGGTATCGCCGCCGGGCGCCGCGCGGAAATAGAGGTCGGCCGGCAGGATCCGGTCGAGCCACGCGTCGACGGAATGCCGGAACGAGCCGACCATGATCGCCATCGACACCATCAGGCCCACGCTGGCTACGATCGCGGCGAGGCTGACCGTCACCTGCCCCGGCGCGCCGGCGAGCTGCGCGAGTGCCAGCCGCGGCGCCGCCCCGCGTGGCGAGGGCAGCACGCGGAGCACGAACAGCGCGAGCCACGGCATCAGCGTCAGCGTGCCGACGAGCAGCAGCGCGATCGCAACGTAGCCGAACACCGGCAGGTCGGCCACCGGCGGCAGCACGGTCGCGAGCGCGCCGGCCGCGATCAGCAGGGCGCCGGGCCACACCGGACGCAGCTTCGCGAACGCGCGCGCCTCGTCGCCGGCCTTCAGCGCGAGCGCCGGCGCCGCGCGTACCGCTTCGAGCGCCGGCACCAGACTGCCGAACACGGCCGCCGCGACGCCGAGCGCGAAGAACAGCGCGAGCGACGGCAGCTCGACGGCGAGCGCAGGCACGACGCCGCGGAAATAGCCTGAGCCGAGGTCGGCGCCGACCCAGCGGATCGCCGCCTGCGCGAGCGCATAGCCCGCGCCAATGCCGAGCGCGCTGCCCGCCACGCCGACGACCGCGCCTTCGGCGACGATCAGGGCCGTCAGGTGCCGGCGGGTCAACCCGAGCACGCGCAGCAGCGCGAACTGCGCGCGGCGGCGGACGACGGCAAGCGCTTGCGTCGAGAACACCAGCAACCCGCCGGTGAACAGCGCAACCAGCGCCAGCACGTTCAGGTTGACGCGGTACGAGCGCGACAGGCTGGTGCCCGCGGCGAGCGTTGCCTCCGGTCGCGCGACGGCGACTCCGGCCGGCAGCAGTGGCGCCAGCCGCGCGCGGAACGCGTCGACGTCGGCGCCGGGCGCGAGGCGCAGGTCGAGCCGCGAAACGCGGCCGATCCGCTCGAACGCCTGCTGCGCGCCGGCGATGTCCATCACGGCGAACCGCTGCTGCCCCGTCGCGGCGAGCAGCCCGGCGACGGAGAGCGAAACGGCGGCGAGCCCGACCTGGACGTCAACGGTATCGCCGGCGCGGGCGTCGAGCGCGCGCGCCGCCGCCGGCGTGAGGAACAGCGCGTCGGGCCGCAGGACCGCGAGCGCGTCATCGGTCGCGGGGACGAGGCCCGGCTGGATCGCCGCCGCCTGGAACACGTCGAGCCCGACGATGCGCAACGTTTCCGCCCGGCCGGCGAGCCGGGCGTCGACCTCGACGACGGGGCTGGCGACGGCGACGTCGGCCATCCGCGCCAGCACCGGGTACAGCGCCTCGTCGAACCCGCCGCGCGGCCCGCGTACTTCGAGGTCGGCGTCGCCGGACAGCGTCTGCACGCCTTGCGCCAGCTCGTTGATCGCCGCCGCGTTGATGAGCTGCACCGCGTAGCCCAGCGCCACACCGAGCGCGATCGCAACGACGGCCAGCGTTGTCCGCGCCTTCTGCTGCGCGAGCGAGCCGCGAAACACGGCGCCTGCCGCCGAAATGCGAATGTCGCTCGTCATCGACGATGTCGCGTCATGACGGCTGCGCGCCCGAGGCGGCGGCGCGCAACCCGTCGCGACCGAGCAGCAGGACGCGATCGGCCGTCATCGCCGCCGCTTGCGAGTGGGTGACAAGGATGCCGGCGGCATTGCCCGCCTTGACGCATGTCCGCAACAGCTGCAGGACCTGGGCGGCGCTTTCGGGATCGAGATTGCCGGTCGGCTCGTCGGCGAGCACGAGCCGCGGTCCGTGAACGAGCGCCCGCGCGATCGCGACGCGCTGGAGCTCGCCGCCCGAAAGCTCCCGCGGCATGCTCGCGACGCGGTCGGCGAGCCCGACCGCCGCCAGCATCGCCGCGACCCTGGCTGCGGCGACATCGTCGGCAACGCCGTTCAACGCCAGTGGCAGCGCGACGTTCTGCCCGACCGACAGATACGGCAGCACGTGGAACGCCTGGAACACGAAACCCATCAGGCGGCGGCGCAACGCCGTCAGCGCGTCGTCGTCCTGTTTTGTCAGCTCGACGCCGTCGAGCGCGATCGAGCCCGAATCCGGCCGGTCCAGCCCCGCGATCAGGTTGAGCAGCGTCGACTTGCCGATTCCCGATTCGCCCATGATCGCGACGTAGTCGCCGGGTGCGAGCTCGAGGTCGACGCCCGCGAGCACCGCGCGCGGCCGCGGGCCGGCGTACGACTTGGCAAGGGCGCGAAGCGAAAGCACGGGACGAGCGTAACGGGCGGACGGCCGCCGGGCAAGCGCGCCGTGGCGAGCACGCCATGCGAAAATGTGCGCAAGTCCGCGCGGTCCTGTCGGCCGCGAAGCCAGGGACGGTTCGTACGGACGCCCGCCTTCTCTGCAAAATGACCTCTCCAACCCCGGTTTCGCCACCCGCCGCGAAGCTCGCCCCCGCATCGTTCGCGCAGGAGCAGCTGTGGTTCCTCGACCAGCTCGAGCCCGGCCGGGCCGATTACAACGTGGGCCTCGCCTGGAGGCTCACCGGCGAGATCGATCCGGTCGCTCTGCAGCGGGCGCTGGAAATCGTCGTCGGCCGCCACGAGATCATGCGCACGACGTTTGTCGCCATCGATGGCCAGCCCTGGCAGCAGATCGCGCCTGCACTCGACATCCCGATCCCGCTCGTCGATCTCGCCACGGTCGCGACGCCCGGGCGCGAGGCACGGCTGCAACGGTGGCTCGACGTGGAAAGCCGGCGGCCGTTCGATCTGGCGCAGGGGCCGCTCACCCGCGTGACGCTCGTCCGCATGGCCCGGCTCGACCAAGTGCTGATCGTCATGCGGCACCACGCCGTCTGCGGCGGCCATTCGGGCAAGGTTTTGGCGCACGAACTCGGCATCGCATACGACGCGCTCCGCAAGGGCGCCACCCCCGAGCTCGCGCGGCTGACATTCCAGTACGCCGATTACGCGACGCAGGAACGCACACAACTGACGCTGGCCCGGATCGACGAGCTCGCCGCGTGGTGGCGCGCCCGGCTCGGCGGCGCACCGCCGGTACTGTCGCTCCCGACGGACCGCCCGCGGCCCGTCGTCGCTGGCTGGGCCGGCGCGCAGGCGCGTTTCACGCTCGACGCCGGGCTGATCGGCTCGTTGCGCGCGCTGGCCCGCGACTCGGGCGCAACGCTGCACATGACGCTGCTGGCCGCGTTCCAGGCGCTCCTCGGCCGCTACGCCGCGCAGGACGACATCCTGGTCGGTTCGCCGGTTTCTCCCGCGACCCGGCCGGAGTACGCCGAGCTGATCGGAATGATCATCAACATCGTCGTCCATCGCGGCGACCTCCGCGGCGACCCGACCTTCCGGACGTTGCTGCAACGGACGGCGGCCAGCGCACGCGACGTCTACGCGCACGCCGAGCTGCCGCTCGGGCACATCGTCGAAGCGGCCGCTCCGGCCCGCGATTCAAGCCGCATCCCGCTGTTCCAGGCGATGTTCACGCTGCAGGACCCTGACATGGCGCCGCTCACGCTCGAGGGGCTGGAAACGCAGCCGATCGAGGTTCGCGGCGCGACGGCCAAGGTCGACGTGAGCATGCTGCTCTATCGCAACCGATCGGTCGTCGACGGCAGGCTCGAATATCGCACCGACCTCTTCGACCCCGCGACTGCCGAGCGGATCGCCGCGCACTATGTCCGTCTGCTTCGCGCCGTCGTCGAAAATCCCGACCGACCGGTGTCGCGGCTGCCACTTGCGACGGCCGACGAGCGCGAGCGGATCGTCGTCGACTGGAACCGGACGCAGGCGCCGTTTCCTCGCGAGCAATCGCTACCGGCGCTGTTCGCGGCGCAGGTCGCGCGCGCACCCGGGGCCATCGCAATCGTCGACGGCGACCGGATACTGACGTACGCGGACGTCGACGCCCGCGCGCGTCGTCTCGCGCAGCGGCTTGCCGCGCGCGGGGCCGCGACCGGCGCGCGCGTCGGCGTCTGCGCCGAGCGATCGGCGGAACAGATCGTCGCCTGCCTCGCGATCCTCGCGGCCGGCGCGGCGTACGTGCCGCTCGATCCGAGGCATCCGCCGGAGCGCATCGCCGCAATGCTGGCGGATGCCGATGCGGTCGCCGTGGTGACGGTCGACGCTGCGCTGCCGGCACTCGCGGCGGCGATGGCCGGCAGCGCACGGCCGGTGATCGTCCTCGACGCGCCGGATCGGGATGCAGATGCCGCGATGGCGACGCTGCCGGCGCCGGCCGGGGGCGAAGCCCTGGCGTACGTGATGTACACGTCGGGCTCGACCGGCGCCCCGAAAGGCGTGGCGATCCCGCAGCGCGCGATCGTCCGCCTGGTCTGCGGCACCGACTACGTCGGGCTCGGCCCCGGCGACGCCGTCGCCCATCTGTCGAATCCCGCATTCGACGCCGCGACGTTCGAGATCTGGGGTGCGCTCCTCAACGGCGCGCGCGTCGTGGTGATTCCGCGCGAGACGGTGCTCACGCCGCGTGACCTTGCCGCGACGCTCGACCGCCACGCGGTGACGACGCTGTTCGTCACCACGGCGCTGTTCAACCAGCTCGCGCTGGAGGCACCGGCGGCGTTCTGCGGCCGCGTCGTCCTCTTCGGTGGCGAAGCGGTCGAGCCGCGCTGCGTCGAGGCAGTTCTGCGCGACGGCCGGCCGGCACGCCTGCTGCACGTCTACGGTCCCACCGAGGCGACGACGTTCGCGACGTGGCACGAGGTGCGGTCGGTTGCCGCGGGCGCGATCACGGTGCCGATCGG
The DNA here is from genome assembly GCA_040007035.1 of Betaproteobacteria bacterium. GTDB lineage: Bacteria > Pseudomonadota > Gammaproteobacteria > Burkholderiales > Casimicrobiaceae > CAIWHR01. Next base: position 6,238 of record JBDTVU010000019.1, read on the forward strand.
ACGGCCGCTCGCCAACACCGAGGTGTATCTGCTCGACGCCCACGGCGAACCGGCGCCGGTCGGCCTGCCGGGCGAGATCCACATCGGCGGGCCGGGGTTGGCCCTCGGTTACCTCGGGCGGCCCGGCCTGACCGCCGAGCGCTTCGTTGCGCATCCGTTCGACGCAACGCCCGGCGCACGGCTGTACCGCACCGGCGATCGCGCGCGGTACCGAGCCGACGGCGCGATCGAGTTTCTCGGACGTTTCGATCGGCAGGTAAAGATCCGCGGCCACCGGATCGAGCCGGGCGAAGTCGAAGCCGCGCTGTGCCGGCTGCCCGGCGTGCGCGAGGCCGTCGTCCTGATGCACGGCGACACGACGGACACGCATCGGCTCGCCGCGTACGTCGTGCCCGCCGCCGGCGCGCAGCCGACGCCCGACGAGCTGTGGCGCGGACTGCGCCGCACCCTGCCCGAGTACATGGTGCCGCCCGCGATCGTGCTGCTCGCCGCGCTGCCGATCTCGCCCAACGGCAAGATCGATCGCGCCGCGCTGCCCGACCCGGTTGACTTGGCCGAGATGCGCCGGGGCTTCCACATCCCGCCGCGCGATCCGCTCGAATACATGTTGGCCGCGATCTGGCGGGACCTTCTCGGCATCGCGAGTGCCGGCGTCCGCGACAGCTTCTTCGATCTGGGCGGCCACTCGCTTCTCGCGGCGCGGATGATGGATGCCGTCGAGCGCGCGTGCGGCACGCGGGTCCCGCTGACCGCGCTGTTCGAAGAACCGACGATGGAGCGGCTGGCGCAGGCGCTGCGCAACGCCGGCAACGCGTCCTCCACGCCGGTGGTTGCGCTGAACGCCGGCGGAACCCGGCCTCCGCTGTTCTTCCTCCACGGCGACTTCACGGGCGGCGGCTTCTACAGCCACGGGCTCGCCCGCGCGCTCGGCCCGGACCAGCCGTTCTACGTCGTGCACCCGCACGGGCTCGACGGTTCACCGGTGCCGGACTCGATCGAGGCAATGGCGCAGGATCGTCTCGCCGCGCTGCGCCGAATCCGCCCGCATGGTCCGTATTGTCTCGCCGGCCACTGCAACGGCGCGCTGGTCGCGCTCGAAATGGCGCGTCGGCTGCAGGCCACCGGCGAACAGGTGCCGGTGGTCGTGCTGATGGACGCGGCAGCGCCGTGGCGGACGATGTCGGTCGACGGCGGGCTCGCGATCGGCGAGGCACGGAACCCGGCGCCACCGCGCGCGGCGACGCAGGCGGTCGCGACGGGCGCGCCGGACGACTCGATCGTCGCGCGCTACCGACGAATCGTCGCCGCCTACGACCCGGCGTCGTACCCCGGCCGCCTCGCGGTGCTGCGCTCGGAGAGCATGGTGGACATGCGCCCGAGCCTCGGCTGGTCGGCGCTCGGCCGCGACGTCGAATCGCACGCGATCGCCGGCGACCACTTCACGTCGATCACCCGCGACGTCGCCGCGACCGCTGCGCAACTCGCGACCTGCCTCGACCGCGCGTGCCGGTGACTGCCCGCCGGAGCGCGTCCGCCATGGCGGCGACGACGCCCCGGCGACGGAACCGCTACTTCTGCTTGGCGATGATCTGGTCCTTGATCTTGTCGTAGACCGCCTGCGGGATGATGTTCTTCTCGACCAGCTCGTCCTTGCCCTTGTACGGGCGGCCCTTGATGATCGCCTTGGCACGCACTTCGCCGATGCCTTCGAGCTTCATCAGCTCGTCGGCCTTGGCGCGATTGATGTCGATCTTGTCGGCGGTGGCGGCCGGTGCGGCGGCGGGCGCCGCAGCGGCGGGCTTCGCGGCGGCCTTCGGCGCGTCGGCGGCGTAGAGCGGTGACGCGAGTCCCAGCAGGGCGGCAAATAGCGCGATTGCGAGTCGTTTCATCGGAGTCTTCCTTCGGTGGTTGTGTGCGCGGCACGCTGGCTGCGGCACGGCGCGCCATTGTCGGCCAACGGCGTGCCGCGGGCAAGGCGTCCGTCCCCTCGCCGCAGCGGTGCGACGCGGACGCTATGGCACCACGGCGACCGGCACGTCGACGACGCGCGGCACGTACCCCGTCGCCGCGAGGAAGCGCTCCAGATCGGCATGGGCGAGGACGACGGTTGCCGTGTTGACCAGCGGATGCGCCTGGATCGCCTCCGCCTCCCAAAGCACGCGGTCGACGACGAACTCGACCGCGTGCGCACGGTCGTTCACCAGCGCCAGCAGGCTCACCGACCCCGGCGAGATGCCGAGCAGCCGCTGCAGCCGCTCCGCCGACGCAAATCCGAGCCGGCCGGCATCGAGACTCTTGCCCAGCGCCGCCAGGTCGACGGCGCACTCCGGACGCACGGTGACGAGCAGATGCCGTCGCCCCTTGCCGTCGCGCAGAAAGAGGTTCTTCGTCTTCGCGCCCGGCAGCGTCGGCACTAGCCGCTCGGACTCCTCGCAGGTCATCACCGCCGGATGCTCGTGGCGCGGCGCGTCGATGCCGTGTTCACGCAGGAAGCGGTCGAGATCGGCAGTCGGCATCGGCGCGTCCGCATCCGGCGGAAAGGTCATATCGAGTCGGGTCGGAGCGTTCCCTGGCCTGCGGACCGACGGCACGATTGTAGCGACACCGGCGGACGCCGGACTCCGACCCGCCCGCCGAACGGCCCGTTTTCCCGTTCACCCCTTGATTTAGCACAAGTACGGGCTCTTCCCCGCGACCTAAGCTTCGCTGTCCGTTCCCCGAGTCGGCAAGCCGCGCCGCAGTCGGAGGCGCCCGCGTCATCCACGATCTCCGTATTCGCAACCACGCGATCGAACGGCACGAAGGGAGTCGGCACTGTGCATCCTGCGTCAACATCCGGGTCGGAAGGCGCCTCGCCGCACGCCGCGGCGACGGACCTCTTCCGCCAAGCCGCCTCCGAGGCGCGCGATGCGCTGAACCCCGGGGAACTGGAGGTCCTGCTGTCCAGTCTGGGGCTGCGTTTCGTCGACGACGCCGCGCCCGCGGCGCGATCATCCGCCGTCGACCTGCGCATCGGCCTCAGCAACACCCGTGAATTCGGCATTGTCATCAGTGCCGGCAGCGGCGGACTCGACGCCGAGCTCGACGCGGGCAATTTCGGCAGGGACCGCGCAGCCGTCCATGCGGCCGTGGAACTGACCGATGCCATGGACTTTCTCGGCCTGTTCCGGCGCACGCTGGCGTACCAGAAGCTCGTCGCCGTCGCGAAGCGTGACGGACAGCCGGTCGCCGACGGTCTGTTCGAGGCCGCGTTCGAACGGATGCTCGCCATGGCGCGCCAGTTTTCGCCTGGCCGTCCGGAGGCGCCGTTCGTGCTCCAGACGCTGGAACTCGACCCGGTGCATCTCGGCGATGCGCGAGCGACGGAACTGACGATCCGATCCGCTCGTTGCGAGTTCGGCGCGCCAGAGGCCGGCTCGCTGCCGCGCCCCATTCACAAGATCGACAAGCTGCTCCATCCGGCCTCGATCGGCATCGTCGGCGTCTCCGCCACCGCGATGAACTTCGGCCGGATCATCCTGCACAACCTCGCGGGCAGCGGCTATCCGAAGGAACGGATGGTCATCGTTCGCCCCGGCGAGACGGAGATCGACGGCGTCCGCTGCATCGAAAGCCTGAAGGCACAGGACGGCAAGCTCGACCTGTTGATCGTCGCCGTCGCCGCCGACGCGGTCTACGGCCTCGTCGACGAGATCATCGCGTCCGATACAGTGGAATCGGTGATGCTGATTCCCGGCAGCCTCGGCGAAACGAAGAAAAGCAAGGAGCCTGCCGCTGCGCTGGCCGCGAAAATCAACGCCGCCCACGGCAACGACGGCGGCGGCCCGATCTTCCTCGGCGCCAACTGCCTCGGCGTGGTCTCGCATCCGGGCTCGTACGACTCGTGGTTCATTCCGCTGGAGCGGCTGCCGAAGCCGCAGAAGAAGCCGGAACGAAACTCCGTCATGCTGAGCCAGAGCGGCGCATTCATGATCACCCGCCTCAGCCAGAATCCGTGGCTCGATCCGCGCTACATGCTGGCGCTCGGCAACCAGACCGACCTCACCCACGGCGACATGCTCGCGTACTTCGCGGAGCGCCCGGAGATCGAGACCATCGGCCTCTACATCGAAGGCTTCAAGGACCTCGATGGCCTCGACTTCGTCCGGGCCGTGCGTCGGGCCGTGCTGAATGGCAAGTCGGTGGTCGTTTACAAGGCCGGCCGCACAGCGCCCGCAAGCGGCGGCGTGATGGGCCACACGGCGTCCATCGCCGGCGATCCGGCGCTGTTCGATTCCGTGGTGCGGCAGGCCGGCGCGATCGTCGCTGAGGATTTCAACGCGTTCGACGACCTGTTCTACATCGCCGGCGCGCTGCACCGGAAGAAGATCGGCGGCAGGCGACTGGGCGCGATCAGCGGCGCGGGATTCGAGGCGATCGGCGCGGCCGATTCGGTGACTGCGGATCATTCGTCGCTGGAAATGAACGCGCTGGAGGCCGGCACCGTCAAGCGCGTAGAGGAAATCCTCACCGCCAAGCGGCTCGACGCGCTGGTCGAGGTCAGGAATCCGATCGACATCAATCCGGGCGCCGACGACGAGGCGCACCTGCAGATCACCGAGGCCTTCCTTCAGGACCCCAACATCGACGCCGTCGTCGTCGGGCTCGACCCGACCGCCCCTGCCGTGCGCGCCCTCGAAGCGAGCACGCTGCGACCGGGGTTCGACCTCAGCGATCCGAAGAGCACCGTGCACCTGATGCCGCCGCTCGTCGAACGCAACGACAAGCCCGTCATCGGCATCGTCGACGGCGGACGGCTGTACGACGCGATGTCCGCGGGATTGATGGATCGCGGCGTCTGCGTGTTCCGCAACTGCGGGCGCGGCACCCGCGCGCTGGCGCGCTACGTCGAGGCGCGGCTGGATGCCGACGCGCTCCGGAGCCGCCATCGCGACCCGTTGAATTGAATTCGACCTGCCGCCGTTCGGTAACGTTTCCCCTTCGTCCTCTCAACATCTCACCCAAGGTCAACCCATGAGCGAACCCCTGGCCCCCGGCCTCACCGCCACCCGCCGCATCGACATCGACCGCGATCGCACGATCAGCTTCATGGGCGACGATTGCCGCGTCTACTCGACGCCCCGGCTCCTGTACGACATCGAAATGGCGTGCCGCGACCTGCTGCTGCAGCACATCGAGCCCGGCAAGGACTCCGTCGGCACCCGGGTCGAGCTCGACCACGTCGGCGCCACGCTGATGGGAATGTGGGTCGAACTCACCGTCACACTGACGGAGGTCAATGGCGGTGCGGTTTCCTTCGCCTTTACCGCGCGGGACGCCATCGAGGAAGTCGCACGGGGCAAGCACAACCGGTACGTCGTCGGCATCGAGAAGACAGCGCAGCGACTCAAGGCCAAGCAGGCCAAGGCCGGCTGACGGCGGCGCATTCAGCATCTATGTGCTGCTCGGCGCGCCGTAGCAGCGGACGCGGCCACGCTCGCGGCTGCGGTCAACGCGGCTGGCGCTTGGTTCAGGTCGGCGTATCTGGCGGCAGCGCGATCCTCTGGGCGACGCTGTACTGGTAATCGCGGAACACGTGCTCGGCGGTGAGCAGCTGGCAGGTGCCGTCGGCGAGTCGGCGCGACGTGTCCTTGTGCCGATACACGTAGTGACCACACGTCCAGCAGTCGAAATTGCGCATGTGGGTGCAGAGGCAGGTCTTGTCCTTGACCGAGACCTTCTTCGCGCGCGGGTGGGCGGCGACCTCGCGGTTGTAGGCGTTGATGTAGGCGCAGTTCCCGGTGCTGTCGAGCAGATAGCCGTGGGCTTCGCAGCTGGGCCGGGCGCCGGCACCGATCGCCGGACTGGTCGTCAGCATGCGCATCGGGTATCCCGTCGGGGACAAGCTGTTGACGACGACCTGGTCTTCGGTCGCCTTGAAATACTCCTTCTGCACTTTTGGCGGCAGCCCGCATTCGCGGCTCACGGTAAAGCGCGTCGCCACCTGCACCGCCGCAGCACCGGCCCCGAGGTACGACACGGCGTCGCTGCCGGCATCGAGAGCGGCGGACAGGCGTACCCGCAACGTTTCCCGCGGCGCGTTCATCGTCAGCTTTTCCATGCAGTTGACGAAGATCATGCCGTCGCCGCGCTTTGCCTCCATGATCTTGCCGACGGGCATGTGCGTCACCTCGGCGAGCGGCCGACATCGAACATCACGGCCGATTTGTCGCTGTTGGCGACGTTGTACTGTTACAGCTTCTGCCTTTCCTTGACGAAGCCGGTGTTGAAGCGGCGATCGGAGACCGTCTGCACCATTGCGTCGGAAATGTGGCCGACGCCGCCGAGGCGCGCGACTTCGAGTGCAAGGCCGGCGGTCGAGATGTCGACCCCCATGCCCCCGCAGACGATCGGCACCAGCTCCCGCGTTCCGAAGCGCAGCCGAAAGTCGTTCACACAGTGCATCGCATTCCTCTGACCTGTCCGGACGGGCCGAAAGTCGGCCCGGCACAAAAGCCGATTACGGACCCAGCCGCACGAATCGGAGTATTTTCGATTGTGTCGTCCCGGTCAACCGGCGAGTCAGCAACCCGCCGACACCCGCAATGTGGCGGCAAATTCAAGCGGATTTCGGCGCCCTGCCAGGGTGCGGCCGCGAGGTTGCGCGCGTCCGCGAAACCGGCCACGGGACTCTTGCTGTTCTCGATCTCGAGCGGCTTTGTCGCATCGTTCACCTTTACGCGGTACCTGCCCATGTTGTGGAGCACGTACATCGCGAACAGGTTGTCGAAGTCCCTGTACTTGCTTTCGTCGTTCCGGAAGTCGCGGACAGGACGGAGGGGACCCGGTTGGGCAGGTCCTTGCACGCGACCTTCTCCTCGTCGTGCGGATCCGTGCAGGTCGAGCCCTCATGCTTCCCGTACCGCATCACGTCCAGCCGCTACCCGCGAGTGTTCGACTGCATGCGACGGCCGGTTCGGCCGCCGACTCGAGCGGAGGATGAGGCAAGACCGCGGCGATCGCATCAGCACGAGCCGCCCGCGGCGAGTTCCGATCATGCGGGCGCTCGTCGCGGGACGACGGCCCGACCCCGGGGACCCCGGGGCGCCGCCCGTCCCGGGCCGCGCGCCGTCGACAACGGCTCGGCTGACCGATCCGCGGGACACGTGCTGCGCCGCAGCATCGCGATCTTCTTGATCTGCTCCAAGGTTTTGCCCGTGCGAGCGCCCACAATGGACAGTTCGCATCCACTGCGTACCCCGGCAGGTCCCTGCCGGCACCCCGGATGCCGAAGGAGTCCGTCCTTGCTTCAGATCATCATCCAGGGCCGCGGCGGCCAAGGCGCACAGACGGCCGGCAACCTGCTGACAGTGGCGTTCTTCGCCGAGGGACGTCAGGTCCAGTCGTTCGCCAGCTACGGCGGCGCGAGGCGCGGCACGCCGGTGAGCTCGTTCATCCGCGTCGACGACCGGCCGATCCGCGTGCGCTGCGACATCGAGCAGGCCGACGCGATCCTCTGTTTCGACGCGAGCCTGCTCGAAAGCCGGCTGCTCGCGACCGCGCGCCCCGACACGCTGATCGTCGTCAACTCGACGCGCACGCCCGGGCAGTTCGCCGCGACGCTGCCCGGCTACCGGGTGATCCCCGTAGACGGCATCGCGATCTCGCGCCGCCACGGCCTCGGCCGGATCGTCAATTCCGCGCTGCTCGGCGCGTTTGCACGGGCGATCGGAGCGCCGAAGCTCGACGTACTGACCCGCGCGCTGACCGAGGAAGCGCCGAAGCTGCACGACGAAAACGTCGCCGCTTGCGAAGAAGGCTATCGGTGGGTCGAAGCACAGATGGAGCGGACAGCCGCATGAATGCGATTCCTCCGGTCCCGACCACCTGGACCACCGGCAGCACCGAGGTGTTCAAGACCGGCACGTGGCGCGCCGCCCTGCCGCAGCACATCCACGCCCCGTCGCCCTGCCACGCCGCCTGCCCGGTGAACGGCGACATCGCCGAATGGATCGGCCGCGCCCGCGTGCGCGACTTTCGCGGCGCGTGGGAAATCCTCACCCGCCACAACCCGTTTCCCGCCGTCGCCGGGCGCATCTGCCATCACCCGTGCGAAGCCGCCTGCAACCGCGCCGGATTCGACGAATCGCTGGCGATCTGCCGGCTCGAGCGCCATGTCGGCGACCAGGCGCTCGCGGAAGGCTGGGCGTTCGCGCCGGTCGAATCGCCGCGCACCGAGCGGATCGCCGTCGTCGGCGGCGGGCCGTCGGGACTCTCCGCGGCGTTCCACCTGCGCCGGCGCGGCTATGCGGTCACGCTGTTCGAGTCGCAACCCGAGCTCGGCGGGCTGATGCGCTACGGCATTCCGTCGTATCGGCTCGCGCGTTCCGTGCTCGACGGCGAGATCGCGCGCATCGTCGCCCTCGGGATCGACGTGCGCTGCGGCGAAGCGCTGGAGTCGGCCGCAGACTTCGAGCGGTTGCGCGGCGAATTCGATGCCGTTTACCTCGCCATCGGTGCCCGATGCCAGAAACGCCTGCCGCGTCTCGATTACACGCGGCCCTGGGTGATGGACGGCGCCGACTATCTGGCGCGGACGAATTCGGGCGCCCCACCCGCCCTCGGCAAGCGGATCGTCGTCATCGGCGGCGGCAGCGCCGCCCTCGACGCCGCGCGCAGCGCCCGCCGCGCCGGCCACGACGTCACGATCCTGGCGCTAGAAAGCGCGGCGCAGATGCCGGCGCAGCGCGAAGAAGTCGTCGAAGCGCTCGAGGAAGGCATTGCGCTGGTCGACGGCGCGATGCTGACCGAGGCCGTCGAGACCGACAGCGCCGGCCTTTCGCTCCGTTGCGTTCGGGTGCGGTTCGAGGCGGGCGTACAACGCGGCCAGTTCACCGTCACGCCGGTCGACGGCAGCGAATTCACTCTCCCGGCGGATGCCGTCGTCCCCTCGATCGGGCAGGATCCGGAGCTGGCACTGGTTCAGCCGACGCTCGATGCCGACGGCGCGCTGCTGAAGGTCGACCGGCGGCAGGCAACCAGCGTTGCGGGCGTCTACGCCGGCGGTGACGTCGCGAGCATGGCGCGCTTCGTGACCGAGGCGATCGGCATGGGCAAGCGCGCGGCGCGCGAGATCGACCTCGCGTTTCGCGGCAGCGTGGATGACGGCGCCGCCGACAGTCGTCGCGATGCCGAGGCGGTCGTCGAGCTGGCGAAGATCAACACGTTCTATTACCCGCCGCAGGCACGCTCGGCCGAGCGCCGACAGGACGTCGCACAGCGCCTGTCCGGCGACGCCGAAGTCCAGATCGGTTTCGACCTCGAACAGGCGCTCGCCGAAACCGAGCGCTGCTTCTCCTGCGGGACCTGCATCCTGTGCGACAACTGCGTCCACTACTGCCCCGACCTGGCGGTCAAGCGCGAAGCCGACGGCTACCTGGTCCTCACCGACTACTGCAAGGGCTGCGGCATCTGCGTCAAGGAGTGCCCGACCGGCTCGATGAAGATGGTGGAGGAATCGCGATGAACGCACGCGACGACACTGCCGCACGCGAGACGACGATGCTGCTCACCGGCAACTACGCGGTCGCGTGGGCAGCCCGGCTGGCGAGACCGCAGGTGGTGCCCGTCTATCCGATCACGCCGCAGACGCCGATTCTCGAGAAGCTCATCGAATTCCAGACCGCCGGCGAGTTCGACACCGAGATGATCACGCCCGAGTCCGAGCACTCGGTGATGGCCGCCTGCATTCCGGCCTCACTGGCGGGCGTCCGCGTGTTCACGGCGACGGCCTCGCAGGGCCTGCTACTGATGCACGAACTGCTCCACTACGCGAGCGGCGCGCGGGCGCCGATCGTGATGGTCAACGTCAACCGGACGGTGGCGTCGCCGTGGGCGTTCTGGCCCGACCAGACCGACAGCCTCGCGCAGCGCGACACCGGCTGGATCCAGTTCTACACCGAGAGCGCGCAGGAATCGCTCGACACGGTGCTCCACGCGTTCCGCATCGCCGAGCGGGTGCTGCTGCCGGTGCTGGTCAACCATGACGCGTTCTACGTTTCGCATGCGCTGGAGCCGGTACGCGTGCCTTCGCAGGCGATGGTCGACGGGTTTCTGCCACCGTACGCACCCGCGCATCGCCTCGACACGGCGACCGGCGAATCGTGGGGCAATCTCGTGTCGGCGGAGATGTTCCTCCGCCACCGTCAGGCCCTCGGCGAGGCGATGGACAGTGTCCCGGCCGCCGCGCTCGACGCCGATCGCGAGTGGGGCGAGCTCACCGGCCGCAGCTACGGAGTCATCGAGCGCTACCGCTGCGATGGCGCCCGCACCGTCGTGGTGACGATGGCGAGCATGTGCGGGACCGCGCGCGAGGCCGTCGACACGCTGCGCGACGCGGGCGAGGCGGTCGGCCTGGTGAAGGTGCGGCTGTTCCGGCCGCTGCCGGTCGCGGCGCTGTGCGCGGCGCTCACCGGCGTGCCCGACGTGGTCGTGCTCGACCGCAACCATTCGCCGGGCCATGGCGGCGTGCTGCACCAGGAGCTGCGCGCTGCGCTCTACGGCATTGCCGGCGCGCCGCGAATCCACGGCTTTCTCGCCGGCGTGGGTGGCGTCAACGTACCGCCGGCGAAGATCGTCGAGCTCGTCCGCCGGGCGGGCGCCAGCGAGCCGGCGGCCGAATCGGTCTGGGCGAGGTGATCGCGATGCGCAAGTTCGAAGTCAACGAAGACGAGATGCTGTGCTCCGGGCACGCGGCGTGCCCGGGCTGCATCGACGCGCTGTCGGCGCGACATGTGCTCGCCACGCTCGGGCCGAAGACGATGGCCGTCGTGCCACCGTCGTGCATGGCGGTGATCTGCGGGCCGCAGCCGTACAGCGCGCTGAAGATTCCCGTCTACCAGACCACGCTGGAGGCGAGCGCCGCCGCGGCGTCCGGGCTGCGCCGGGCGCTCGACGCGCGCGGCGAGCACGACACGCAGGTGGTCGTCCTCGCCGGCGACGGCGGCACCTACGACATCGGCTTCCAGTGCCTGTCGTCGGCAGCCGAGCGCAACGAGAATTTCATCTATATCTGCCTCGACAACGAGGGCTACATGAACACCGGGGCGCAGAAATCCTCGTCGACGCCGCACATGGCGAGCACCGGCTCGACCCCGGCCGGCAAGACGTCGCGTAAGAAGAATCTTACCGAGATCATGGCGGCACACGAGATCCCGTACGTCGCCACCGCCAGCGTCGGCCACCTGCCCGACCTGATCCGCAAGGTCGAGAAGGCCAAGGCGATGCACGGCACGCGATTCATCACGTTGCTCATTCCTTGCCTCGACGGCTGGGGGCTGGCCGACGACGCGGGACTGACGGCCGCGCGCTATGCCGTCGAAAGCGGGGCGTTCCCGCTCTACGAAGTGGAGGACGGGCGGACCTGGACGCTGACTCACACAGCGAGGACGCGCCCGGTGAGCGAGTATCTGGCGCTGCAACGGCGTTACCGGCACCTCACCGCCGCCGATGTCGAATCGCTGCAGGCCGAGGTCGACGACAACTGGGCGAGGCTGCAGCAGCGGGTCGAGGCGGGAAGGCGGGCGCCGAACACGGCGAGCGCCGCCGGCGTTGCCGACACGACAACCCGGTGAGCGTTGCCGCGGCGCGGCCGCGGATGACGTGGGGACGCCGCGCGACTACGTCGGCGCGCTCTTCTGCAACGCCAGTATCGCGTCGGCGATGTCCTGGCTCAGGCGCGCCAACGCGCGGCTGTGGGCGGCAGCGAGCCCTTCGTAACTGCTGTCCGAAACCTTCTCTCGCGCCGACGTGCGCCCCGTCTGGGTCTTGCCGTCCTTCGCGCGGCGGATCGACCAGATAGCGTCGATGGATGCCGAATTGCCCGGCACCGACTCGAACGTGCGAACTTCGATGACGACGCGATACTCCGGGTCCGAGGCGAGCGGCTGCGGGAACAGGATCACCCTGGGCGTGCCGAGGATCGCGACGAGGTTTTCCGCAACGGCGCGCGCCACGTTGTCCTGAAGCGGAGACGCCCAGCGGTTGAAGTCGTCCATCCGCAGTTCGTTGGGGCCGGCGTTGACGACGAATTCCGGACGATCGACGACCGCCGGCACCGTCACCGGGCCGACGGCGACGAACAGCGTCGACGGTGACGTGGCGGGCGCGGCGGTGGCGTTCAGCGTGTAGAACCTGGCCGGCGGAGACGTTCCGCAACCGGCGGCGAGCGCCGCCGCGCCGAACAGGATCGCCAGGATGGCAGGGCGGCGCATCATTTTCCTCCGCTCGAGGTGTCTTTCTTGCCGCGGATCGGCGACTCGGGATGGCGTTCGAGGTAATCGATCAGCACGCGCACGCTGCGGGCGGCACGCGCGAATTCGGTCAGCGCGTCGCGCAGTTCCTGCTGCGCCGGCGCATCCGGCCCGAGCAGCGTCGCGTCGACGTTATCCAGCGTGCGCTCGAGCTTGCCGAGCACTTTATGCAGCGACTCGAGATCCGTCTTCAGCGTCGGCACGATCTGCGTATCGACGTTCTTGATGAGCTTCTTCGCGTCGGTCAGCGTCTCGTCCAGCTCGTCCAGGTCCTTCTTCAGGGTGCCGGCGATCACTTCGAGCGGTATCTTGTCGATCTTGTCGAGAATGCTGGTGAGCTTCGCCTCGATGTCGGCGAGACTGCCGGAAACCACCGGCAATTCGGGCACGTCGCGCTTCCAGTTGATCGTCGCCTTGGGGGCTTTCGGGAAGTATTCGAAGGCGACGTAGAGCTGCCCGGTCAGCAGGCTGCCGCTCTTCAACTGCGCGCGCAGGCCGCGCTCCTCGACCAGCCGCTGCAGGAACGCGCGGCGGCGCATTTCATTGTTCTTCAGCAGATGACCGACCCTCGCCTGCTGGTCGGCATCCTCGTAGGCGATCAGACGCTCGGGATAGAACACGATCGTCACGCGGGGGTGGACATTCGCCTTCGCCCCGTCGAGCGCGAGGCCGATCTCGGTGACTTCCCCGGCGGGAAGACCGAGGAAGGTGACCGGGGCGCCGACCGCGAGGCCGCGCATGGATTCGTTGAAATGGAGGACGTAGTGGCGGGAGACTTCATCGGGCGCCTTCATCGCGCTGGCCCGGTCGCCGTAGAGCGGAAACACGCTTTCCGCCGCAGCGCGCGTCGCGTCGGGCATGAATGGCGCGGCATCGAACACCAGTCCGCCGACAAGCAGTGTGGCCAGCGACTCGACGTGGACGTCGACGCCGTTCGCGTCGAGGACGACGTCGAACCCGCTCGCCTTCCAGAAGCGCGTGTTGCGGCCCACGAACGCGTCGTACGGCGAGTTGACGAACACCCGGATCTCCACCGACTTGCCGTCGGCCGCCAGACTGTAAGAGATGACCTGCCCCACCGGCAGGCGGCGGTAGTAGATCGGCGACCCGGCGACCAGCGAGCCGAGTTCGTCAGCCTTGAGAACGAACTCCCGCCCCGGCTGGCTCGCGACGAACGGCGCCTTCTCGAGCCCGATGAAGTCGCTCTCTTCGTTCGCCGACGTACCCGCCTCGAAGCCGATGTAATTGCCGGACAGCAGCGTATTGAGCCCCGATATCCCGCTCAGGCTGATCGTCGGGCGGACGACCCAGAACTTTGCGTCCTCGACCATCAGGCCCGCCGCACGCTTGGACATCTTGGCCGTGACCTCAACTTGCGTGAAATCCGGGGTGAGCTGTACCGCCCGGACCTGGCCGATGTTGACGTCCTTGTACTTGATGAAGGTCTTGCCGGCTTCGATGCCTTCGGCCGCCTTGAAGACTATCGTGATGGTCGGGCCTTCGCTGCGGATGCGCTGCACCGCGATTCCGATGGCGACCAGCGCGGCGAGGACCGGAATGATCCATACGATCGAGAGCCGGAAGCGCTTCGGCTTCACGACGCCGGCCTGCGGGAGTTCGTTTCGTTCGACCGGCTCAGTCATGCGAGGTCCGTTGAATTCTGCCGGGATCCCAGATCAGGTGCGGATCGAACGTATGCGCGGCGAGCATCGTCAGGACGACCACGGCCATGAAAAACACGACGCCCGATCCGGGCGCCACCGACATCAACGGCCCGAGTTGCACGAGCGCCACGATGAACGCGTCGACGAACACATCCAGCATCGACCACCGGCCGATGAACTCGACCAGCCGATACAGCCGCGCGCGGTCGTGGTTGTTCTTCGCGGAGCCGCGCTGAATCGTGATCAGCAGCCACGAGAGCGCAGCCAGCTTTCCCAGCGGAATCATCACGCTCGCGATGAGCACGATCAGCGCCAGCGGCCACGATCCCGACTTGTACAGGTAGGCGACGCCGCTGATGATCGTATCGGACTCCGACGATCCGAGCGTCGTCGTGGTGAGCACCGGCAACGCCATGGCCGGGATGAACAGGATGGCCGCGGCGATCACCAGCGCCCATGTGAACTCGATCGAGTGACGGTGGTGGACCGCCAGCGCGGTGCCGCAGCGCGGGCAGCAGCCGGTTTGTCCGTGCTGCGCCGGACGCGACAGCAGCCCGCACGTCGCGCACGAGACGAGCCCGGACGGTCCCGCGACGAGCGCAGCGGCGGTCATCGCGTCGCTCGCGCAGGCGCGCGCGCGGCGGTAAGGAGCGGCGGCAACGTCCCGTCGGCCCAGACGACCCGCGTCCAGATCACGTGGCTGTCGAAGGTCGCGGCAATCGCCGCGAGCAGCGCGATGAGCAGGCCCACCGCGTACATCCCGATGCCGGGGGTCACGGTCGCGAGCTGCGCGATCTTGATCAGCGCGACGAGTATGCCCAGCAGCATGACTTCACTCATCGACCACGGCTGCACCAAAGCGGAGATCCGCAGCAACTGTCCCACCCAGTGCGGCGCAGGCGGTCGCCTCGCCGCGAGCAGCACGGCCAGAATGAACGCGATGAAGCTTCCCGGCGCAACCACCGCACAGAACGCGACCATCACCGCGGTGATCTCGCTGCCCTGCGACCACATCTCCCGGGCGCCGCCGATGATCGTCGTCGTCGATTCGTGCCCGACGGCCGAGAGCCCCATCAGCGGCGTCGTGTTGGCGACCACGAACACGATGGCGGCGGCGAGGGCAAGGGCCAGCGGGCGGTCAATCGGGTCGACCGGGTTTCGCGCGATCGTCACCTTGCACCGCGCGCATTGGGCGCGACCGCCCGGCGGAAGCGGCGGAACGGACTGCTGCAGATCGCAATCCGGACACGCAATCGTGTCCAGAGCGGTATGGACCATCGAATCGGGGCTCCGATCGGAAGATTCGAAGCCCGGAGTCTAAGGCAAAACCTGCGGCAACGGCGAGACCGGGCCGGCCGCCGTCCGCCGGGAACGACGTCGGCGCGGGGTGCACCGCTGCAGGTGGCCGACCGGGCCGGTCCATTGTCATCGGCGCCGGAATCGGTCATTCTTATCAGATGCGCCCTCTCCTCCTCGTCGTACCGGCCGCCGCCCTGTGCCTCGCCGCGAGCCTGCCTGCCGCAGCGCAGCAGCCGCCAGGAGTCGTCACGTTTTCATCGGCCAAGCCGGGCACCGCACTTCCGCCGGGCTGGGAAGTGGCGAAGATCACCGAGAACAAGAAGCCGACCGAGTACCGCCTGATCGAGAACGACGGCCACACGGTGCTGCAGGCCGTTGCCGTGGCGGCGGCGAGCGGGCTAGCCCAGCGCATTCCCATCGACCTCAACCAGTGGCCGCTCGTCGAATGGCGGTGGAAGGTCAACCGCCTGATCGAGTCCGCCGACAACTCGCAGGCGCGATTCGAGGATTCGCCGGTGCGGCTGATCTTCGAGTTCGACGGTGACAAGAAAAAGCTGTCGTTCGGCGACCGCGCGCAGTTGTCGCTCGCCGAATCCATCTCCGGACGCGAGTCGCCCCATTCCACGCTGATGTACATCTGGTCCAACAAGGTACCGGTCGGCAACGTCGTCCCCAACCCGCGGACCGGCCGCGTGCAGATGGTCGTCGCCTCGAGCGGAGCGGCAGGCGTCGGGGCGTGGCAATCGCTGTCGCGCAACCTGCGCGAGGATTACAAGCGCGCGTTCGGCGAGGACCCCGGCCGGTTGCTGGCGTATGGTGTGCTGACCGACACCGACAACACCGGCGAATCGGTCCAGGCCTGGTACGGCGACATCCTGTTCAAGCCCGCCCGCTGAATCGCGCGCCCCGACGCGCCACGTCGCCGCGCTGTCCGCGAGATCGACCCGCGGAAAATAATCACTTCTTCATCGGCGCGGTCTGTTGGCCGGCCTTCTCCGTCTGCGCGCGCGTCGAGCATCAGCTCCGCGTCGATGCCAGACGACCGTCGCGATCGCCTTGAGGCGGCCCGGGCCATGCGATAAGATGCCGGGCCTTTCGCGGAAGCCCCCAATGCAAATCGTCTGCCTCGATCTCGAAGGCGTGCTCGTCCCGGAGATCTGGATCGCCTTCTCCAAACGCACTGGCATCGCCGAGTTCTCCCGCACCACGCGCGATGAGCCCGACTACGACAAGCTGATGCGCTGGCGTTTGGCGATGCTGCGCCAGCATCGACTGAAGCTCGCCGACATCCAGGCCGTGATCGCCGGCATGAGCCCGATGGACGGCGCGAAGGCTTTTCTCGACGACCTGCGCTCCCGCTACCAAGTAGTGATCCTGTCGGACACCTTCTACGAATTCGCCGACCCGCTGATGGCTCAACTGGGCCGCCCCACGCTGTTCTGCCATCGTCTGGAGATCGACGACGATGGATTCGTCGCCGCCTACAAGCTGCGCCAGCCGGACCAGAAGCGCCATGCGGTCAACGCGCTCAAGGGCCTCAATTTCCAGGTGATCGCCGCCGGCGACTCGTACAACGACACCGGCATGCTCGGCGCCGCCGACGCCGGCTTTCTGATCCACCCCCCGGAGAGCGTCGCGCGGGAGTTCCCGCAGTACCCGGTGAACTCGAGCTACGAGGAACTGAAGGCGTCGATCGACGGCGCCGCAGCGCGGCTCGGAGGTCGTTGAGCACGCTTGCCGTCGGCAGCAACGCGACGACACTTGGCGTCGACCCGCCCGGCGTTTCCGCCGCAGCCGGAAACGGCGATGCGATTCAGCCAGACGTCTGGAAGGGCAGCAGTGCGACGCCCAGCTCCTTCGACAGACGGACGGCGTGCGCGCTCACGATGGCGCCGATCCGGTTCAGGTCGGCCTCGCTTCGCCCCGCTTTCAAACCGCTCACGCTGATCGCGCCAGCAGGCGCGTTGTCGCAGTCGAAGAATGCGGCACCGACGCAGAAGACGCCTTCGTGGTCCTCCTCGTCGTCGAACGAATAGCCCCGCTCGCGCACCAACCTCAGTTGCCGTCGCAGCGCAGTCACGCTGGTGACGGTGTGGGGCGTGCGCCGCGGCAGGCCGATCCGCCGCACGATCGCGTCCACCTCGCCCGCCGCAAGCGCCGCCAGGATCGCCTTGCCGACGCCGGAGCAATGTGGCAGTTCGCGCCGCCCGAGATAGGTCGACAGCTGCACCGGGCCGGGGCCATCGACGCGCAGCAGAGCGACCACGTATCCGTCGTCCAGCACCGCGAGCCGCGACGTGAGCCCGGTCTGCGCGGTCAGCGCCTCGAGAATCTTCTGCCCCGCCGCGGTGACGGAACTCTTGCCGAGGAAGCCTTCGGCAAGCTGCGCCAGCGCCGGCGTCGGCCGATACCTGCGGGTCATCCCTTCGCCTTCGTCGGCGACGTAGCCGCGCGCGATCAGCGTCTGCAGGATGGAAAACGAATTGCTCTTGGACATCGAGGTGCGGCGCGACAGCTCGGATACGCTCAACCCGCCCCGCCCACCCTGGGCCAGAACTTCCAGAACATCGAGGGCGCGTTCTAGACTTCGCACCCGGTACCGATCATCGATCTTGGTCTCCTTCGCAGGGCTCGCGCTGCCGCCGAAGCGGAACCCGCGGCCTGCCGTCGCCGGACGAATCCGGCATCGCCGAACCGCGAAACGCGGCGGCGGGTACCCCGCGCGCATCCACGTCGAGTGCCAATACGCTGGCGCCTTCGAACGCCGGCGCCCGCACGCCAGGATCGTCGGCGGCGCAGGTGATGAAGAGCGTGCGACCGTCGCGGCCGCCAAACGCGCAGCACGTAGGACGGGGTACCGGCAGGTCAATCCGGTTCCGGACGTCGCCTTCCGGGCCGACGACCAGCACGCAGCCGCCGTCGTACATGGCGAGCCAGTAGCGGCCGTCGTCGCTGACGGTGCCACCATCGGGCATCCCCGGGTAGGGCGAGGTGTCCACGAACGGAGTCCCGTTACCCAAGATGCCCAGCTCGGCATCGAATGCGTAGCGGTCCACGCGGCGGGTAACGCTATCGGCGAAGTACATTTTCGATCCGTCCGGCGACCACGCGAGGCCATTGCTTATGCAGACATCGGGTATCACCCGCCGCACCGAGAGATCGCGGTCTAGGCAATAGAGCGATCCGAGCGGCTGGCGAAAGGCGAGGTCCAGCGTGCCGGCCCAGAAACGGCCGGCGGGGTCGCACTTGCCGTCGTTGAAGCGCGTGGCGCCGCGCGGCTCGGGGTTGGCGAAGACCCGGCGCAGCGCGTTCCCCTCGCCATCGCAGAGCGCGATCGAGCGTTCCAGCGCCACCACCAGCCCGCCGCCTTCGCGAAAGGCGAAGGAGCCGATGCGCTCGGGAAAGCGGATCGTCTCCACATTGGCTCCGGAGGCCTCGACGCAATGCAGCAACCCGCGCTCGATGTCGACCCAGTACAGGCGCTCCGTGTCCGCGTGCCAGACCGGCCCTTCGGCGACGACGTCGGACGTGCGCGCGACGATGCGGAGCGTCACCTGGTGCCGCCGTGCTAGAGAACGCCGACTTCGACCAGCCGATCGACGCGCGTGTCGGCGGTCAGCGCGTTGCGCAGCGGCCGTCCGAACGCGGGAACGTCGATCTCGAACATGTCGCCCAGCTGCGTGCGCACCCCCCCGGCGAAACTCAGCACCGGGCAGCCGAAGAGGTGCACGTGCAGGTCGCCGGGCCGGCGGAACGCCGCGTACTTGAAATGGTGATGCTCCAGGTTGGCGATCGAATGCGACATGTTCGTCTCGCCGCTCGCGAAGGCACCGCGCCAGACCACCGTGCCGCCGCGCCACAGCCGGGATTCGCCGCGAACGTCGTCCGGCAGTTCACCGACGAGGAGCTCCGGTCCCAGCGGGCATTGCCGCAATTTCGAGTGCGCGATGTACATGTAATTCTTCTGTTCGGTGACGTGATCGGAGAAATCATTAGCCAACGCGAAGCCGATCCGCCAGAGCGCGCCGCCGTCGCCGACGATATAGACACCGGCGATCTCCGGCTCCTCGCCCGCGGCGAGCGCGAACGACGGCACGGTGATGGGCACTCCGGACGCGACCAGGCAGTCGCCGTCGCCCTTGTAGAACCACTCGGGCTGGACGCCGACCTGCCCGGGCGCCGGCTTGCCCGCCGCGAGCCCCATCCGAAACATCTTCATCGAATCGCTTTCCGGCACGTCGGACGCGGCCGGTTCCTGATGCATCTGGTCGCGCGCCTGCGCGCTGCCGATATGCGTCAATCCCGTGCCGGTGACCAGCAGCCGGGACGGATCCGGGTGCGTGACCGGCGGCAGCAGCCGGCCGTCGCGTTCGATTGCCGCGTAGTCGAGCGCTCGCGCGGACATCCGCTGCTCGGCCGCGGCGCGCAGGCCGGTGCGCTCGGCCAGCGCGGCGCGCGCGAGCTCGCAGACCGACGACACGCCGAGCAGCGGTCGCAGCGAATCACCGGCAACCATGCCTACGGCGGTTGCGGTTCCCGTTTCCCGGAATTGCACGAGGCGCATCGGCAAACCTCAGCAAACTAGATCCAGCCGCCATCGACGACAAAGGTCTGCTTCGAGCACATGCGGCTGTCGTCGGCGGCGAGCCACAGCGCCATCCGGGCAATGTCCGGCGGATAGAGTCGGCCCGGGAGCGCCTGATGCTCTTCGATCTGGCGTTCCCCCGCCGGCGTCAGCCACAACCGCACCTGCCGATCGGTCATGATCCAGCCTGGCGTGATGCTGTTGACCCGGATGCGTTCCGGCCCGAGTTCGGTCGCGAGGGCCCGGGTGAGACCGGTGACTGCGGACTTGGCCGTGACATAGCAGACGCAATCGCCGTCGGCGACGGTCCACGTGATCGAGCTGAGGTTGATGATCGAGCCGCCGCCGGCGTCCCTCATCTGCGGCCGAACCGCCTGCGCTGCGAACAGCTGGTGCCTGAGATTGACAGCGATGCGGTCGTCGAAATACACCGGCGTAACCTCGTCGAGCGCATGCCGGTCGTCATTGCCGGCATTGTTGACCAGCGCACGTATCGGTCCCAGCGCCTGCCCGGCGTCGGTGATGGCGGCTTTCAGCGCGTCGATGTCGCGCAAATCGCATTCGCGATACCACGGCGGCGGGAGTCCGCGCCCGGCAATCTCCGCGACGAGCGATGCCGCGAGATCGCTGCGCACGTCGACAAACGCGACGCGGCTGCCCTGGTCGCAGAAATGCTCGACCATGCTGCGGCCGATGCCGGACGCGCCACCGGTGACCAGCACCACGCGGCCGGCGAGACTCGGATACCGCGCGCGGTCGGGCATCAGCGCGTGGTTGGGGCCCTGTGCCATGGCGACTCCTTGCTCAGTGCGAATGAGCGGGGACGCCGGCGCCCCTGCAGCCGACGAGGAAATCGAGGTCGCAGCCACGATCGGCCTGAAGCACGTGGTCGACATAGAGGCCCGCATATCCACCCGGGGATCGCTCGCGCGGACGCCAGGCGGCGCGGCGCCGCGCGAGCTCGGACTCGTCGACGTCGAGCACGAGACGGCGCGCGTCGACGTCGAGCTCGATCATGTCGCCGTCGCGCACGAGCGCGAGGTTGCCGCCGACGGCAGCTTCCGGGGCCGCGTGCAGCACCACCGTGCCGTAGGCGGTGCCGCTCATCCTTGCATCCGAGATGCGCACCATGTCCGTCACGCCCTGTTGCAGGAGCTTCGACGGCAGGCCCATGTTGCCGACCTCGGCCATGCCCGGAAAGCCGCGCGGCCCGCAATTCTTGAGCACGAGCACCGACTGCGCGTCGACCTCCAGCGCGGGATCGTCGATACGCGCGTGATAGTCGTCGATGTCCTCAAACACGACGGCGCGTCCGCGGTGGCGCATCAGCGCCGGCGTGGCGGCCGAGGGCTTGATGACCGCGCCGTCGGGGGCCAGGTTGCCGCGCAGCACCGCGATGCCGCCGCTCGCCACCAGCGGCCTGTCCCATAACCGGATCACCTCGGGATTCACGTTGTCCGCCGCCGCGACATTCTCGCCGAGCGTGCGGCCGTTGACGGTCATGGCGGCGCCGTCGAGGAGGCCGCGTTCGAGCAGCGCGCGCAACACGACGGGGAGTCCGCCCGCGTAGTAGAAGTCCTCCATCAGGAAGCGTCCCGACGGCATGAGATCCACCAGCGTTGGAACCTCGCGGCCCAGGCGGTCCCAGTCGTCGAGCGCGAGCGGCACGCCCAGGCGTCCGGCGATGGCGATCAGGTGGATGACGGCATTGGTGGAGCCCCCGATCGCCGCGTTGGTGCGGATCGCATTGGCGAACGCGGCCGGCGTCAGGATCTGCGCCAGCGTGACGTCCTCGCGCACCATCTCCACGATGCGCCGCCCGGCGAGTTGGGCGAGCACCTGGCGCCGCGAATCGACGGCGGGGATCGCGCCGTTGCCGGGCAGCCCGGCGCCCAGCGCCTCGACGAGACAGGCCATCGTCGACGCGGTGCCCATCGTGTTGCAGGTGCCGGCGGAACGGCTCATGGCCGCTTCCGCATCCAGGAACTCGTCGACCTGGATGCGGCCGCCTTTCAGTTCTTCGTGCAGGCGCCAGACGGCGGTGCCGGAGCCGATGATCTCGCCGCGATGATGGCCCGAGAGCATCGGGCCGCCCGAGACCGTGAGTGTGGGCAGGTTGCAGCTCGCCGCGCCCATCAGCAGCGCCGGCGTAGTCTTGTCGCAGCCAACCAGCAGGACGACGCCGTCGATCGGGTTGGCGCGAATCGACTCCTCGACGTCCATGCTGGCGAGATTGCGAAACAGCATGGCGGTCGGCCGCATGTTCGATTCGCCCAGCGAGGTCACCGGGAATTCGACCGGAAAGCCGCCGGACTCGTAGACGCCGCGCCGGACGCGTTCCGCCAGATCGCGCAGGTGCGCGTTGCACGGCGTCAGCTCGGACCAGGTGTTGCAGATGCCAATGACCGGACGTCCCTCGAACAGGTCATTGGGGAAGCCCTGGTTCTTCATCCAGCTCCGGTACATGAAGGCGTTCTTGCCGGCGCCTTCGAACCATGCCTGCGAGCGAAGCCTGCGTGCGGGTTTGTCCATGGTCGTGGTCACGCGCCGGAGCCGAGGCGCACCTCCATCCGGTGCTCGTAGACGTCCCCGGGCGCCAGCCGCGCACCCGGAAAATGGCCGACGTTGGGGGCGTCGGGAAAATGCTGCGTCTCGAGCGCGACCCCCGCGTACTGATCGTAGCGGGCCCCGCCCTTGCCGGGCACCGGCACACGGAAATGGCCCCCGGTGTAGCACTGCACGCCCGGCGCGGTCGTGTAGAGTTCGAGTGCGCGGCCGGACGCGGGATCCTCGAGCGTCGCGCACAGCCGCATTGCGTCCGAGGCACCGTCGAGGCACCAGTTGTGATCGTAGCCGCCGCCGGCGGTCGGAATCCGGTCGAGGTCCCGCCCGATGGTCTTCGCGGCGCGGAAGTCGAACGGTGTGTCGTCGACGCGACGGATCTCGCCGGTCGGGATCAGTTCGTCGTCGATGGGCATGTAGAAACCGGCGTTGAGCCGCAGCCGCTGCGCCCGGATATC
This sequence comes from Betaproteobacteria bacterium, assembly GCA_040007035.1. Classification (GTDB taxonomy): domain Bacteria; phylum Pseudomonadota; class Gammaproteobacteria; order Burkholderiales; family Casimicrobiaceae; genus CAIWHR01. Next base: position 29,096 of record JBDTVU010000019.1, read on the forward strand.
GCCGGCATCGTGGCCTGCCAGGTTCCAGTACGTGTGGTGGACGAGGTTGACCACCGTCGTGCGGTCGGCCTGCGCTCGCATGACGATCGAGATCACGTCGTCGTCGGCGAGGCGGTAGCTCACGCTCGCGGCAACCGCACCCGGATAGCCTTCGTCGCCATCGGGTGACGTGAGCGCGAACACGACCTCGTTCGACGGCGCGTCGATCCGCACGCTCCAGAGCTTCCGGTCGAATCCTTGGTACCCGCCATGGGCGTGATTGCGACCTTCGTTGCGGCTCAGTTGTACGGTCGTGCCGTCGAGCGGGAAGCTGCCGCCGCGGATACGGCTCCCGTAGCGCCCGCAGGTCGCGCCGGCGTACGCGTCGGACGCCAAGTACTGTTCGAGCGTGTCGAAGCCGAGCACCACGTCGGCGAGGCGGCCGCGGGCATCGGGCACGTGGAGCTCGGTGAGCCGGGCACCGAGGGCGATCACCTTCATCGTGATGCCGTGCCGGTTGCGCAAGGCCAAGCCGGGAACGGCGACGCCGCCGAGCACGCCGAACGGGAACGATTCGATGGTCACGATGACGGCAGGAGACGAGGGCAAATGCGCCGCCGCGGGTCGCGACGCCACGTTCTGCAATAACGAACAGTGTTTACCAACAGCGAATATCGTACTCGCCGCAGCGGCACTGTCAAGACGCGCCACCGCGCGTCGCAGGTCGGGTATGCTCGCGTCGCCGATGCCCGCTCCGCCATCGTTCGCACGTCGACCGCGTGAATCCACTTCAACTCGCCGCACGATTGCGCGCCGCCGAAGCCGTCGCCCGCGAAGCGGGCCGCCTGGCCGGGAGTCATCTCGTCGATCCCAGCCTGCTCGACGTCCGCCTGAAGGGGCCGCAGGACCTGGTCACCGCCGCGGACGGCGCGGTGGAGCGCATGATCGTCGCCACACTGCGCGCTGCGTTCCCAGTCGATGGGTTTCTCGGCGAAGAAGGCGGCCGCGCGGAGGAGACCGGCACCGATGGCGCCTGCTGGGTCATCGATCCGATCGACGGCACCGCCAATTTCGCGCGCGGACTGCCGCACTGGTGTGTCGCGATCGCGCTGGTCGTGGCGGGCCGCACCGAACTCGGCGTCGTCTACGAGACCGGCGCCGACGTCCTGTATTCCGCCCTGCGCGGAGCGGGCGCGTCGCGCAACGGCAGTCCGCTGCGGGTGAGCGCGACAGCCGACGCCGTCCGCGCTATCGTCGATGTCGGCTACTCCAGCCGCACCCCTGCCGCAGCATTCGGGCGCCTGGTGACCGGGTTGCTGCGGCGCGGGATCACCGTCACCCAATGCGGATCGGCTGCGCTCGGGCTTGCGCGCGTCGCCGACGGGCGGCTCGACGGCTACGCCGAGCGTCATCTGTATTCGTGGGACGCGCTGGCCGGGCTCCTGCTGGTGGAGGAAGCGGGCGGGCGCGTCAACCCGTTTCTCACCGGCGACGCGCTGACCGCGGGCAACGAGACGATCGCAGCCACGCCCGCGCTGTACGCGGTGCTCGCCGATACGCTCACCGACGGCTGACACCGGCCCTCACCGAAACAGATCGGCCATGTTCTTGCCGGCCAGCCGGCCGGCTGCGAGCACCAGCAGCAGTGTCATGACCGTCGTGATCGTCCCGATCGCGCTGGCCTCGGCGAGCTGGTCGCCGAGCACCAGCTCGTAGATGGCGATCGAGATCGTCTTCCAGCGCGCCGAATAGAGGAGCACGGTGGCGCTGATTTCGCCGATCAGCGTCGAGAATACGAGGATCGCCCCCGACAGCACCGCGGGCGCCGCCAGCGGCACCAGCACGCGGCGCATCGTCGCACCCCAACTCGCACCGCAAACCCTCGACGCATCCTCCAGCTTGGGATCGATTTGCGCGATCGCCGCGGCGACTGTGCGGAACACGAATGCGACCCGCCGCGTAAAATACGCGAGCACCAGGATCAGCGCGGTTCCGGTCAGCACCAGCGGCCCGGTGTTGAATGCGGTGAGATACGCCACGCCGATGACCAGTCCCGGCAGCACGAATGGCAGCATGATCGTCGCATCGAGCGCCCACCGGGCGCGCATGCGGCCGCGCGCGCTCGCGTAGGCGGTCACCGTGCCGAAGACGATGCACATCGCAGTGGCCACGCCAGCCAGAATCAGGCTGTTCACGATTGGCTGCAGGAGCTGCGAGCCGACGCGCCGGTAGTGGTCCAGCGTGTAGCTGACCGGCAGCATGGTGCCCGGCCAGCGCTCGGCGAACGACGCGATCGCGATCACGAGCTGCGGGAGGATGGCGACGAAAATCACCAACCAGCAATAGACGTTCGCCGCCGCGCGGGCGCCGGGATTCGTCAGCCGAACCGCTGCGGCTGCGGTGCCGCCGACCGTCGCGTGCGCGCGCTTGCGGTTGACCCAGGCGAGCAGCAGCATGGCGAGCAGCGTCAGCAGCACGTTCACCGCGGCAATCGCGGCGGCGGCGTTCAGGTTGAAGAAGCCGTGGATCTGGTAGTAGATGAGCGTGGGCAGAACCTGGAATTCGCCACCCAGGATCGACGGCACGCCGAAATCGCCGATCGCCTTGATGAACACGATCAGCATCGACGCCGCGATCGCCGGCAACGCCAGCGGCAGCGTGATGGTCCGGATGATGCGGGCGCGGCCCGCGCCGGTCATGCGCGCGGCATCCTCGACATGCGGGTCCCCGGCCGCCAGCGCGCCCTGCACGATCAGGAACACGTACGGGAAGTACGACAGCGCGAGCGCGAGGATGACGCCGCGCGGGCCGTAGATGACGGGCAGCGTCCAGCCGGTCGTCTGGGCGACGAACTGGGTGATCGTGCCGTTCTTGCCGAGCAGGATGATCCATGCGTAGGCGCCGATGAAGGGCGGCGAGATCAGCGGCACCACGCTCATCGCGCACAGCAAGCCGCGCATCGGCAGCTCGACGCGCGCGACGGCGTACGCCATGGGCAGCGCCAGCGCCGTCGCGACCAGGGTCGCGGCGAGCCCGGAATAGACGGAATTCCACAGCGCGCGCTGGTAGCTCGCCGCGGTGAAGAAGCGAGCGAAATTGGCTAAGGTCAGGCTTGACCAGCCGGGCTCTTCGCCGTTCCTGACAAACGCGAGCAGCATGCCATTGGCGAGCGGATAGATGAGGAAGATGACGACGACGAGCGCCACCGCCGCACCAAGCAGCAGCGGTCCCGGGTCGCGGCCGCGGAGTGCGGTGAGCGCCGGCATCGGATCAGCGGTGGTAGACGATCGCGTCGGCCGCCGGAATCGACAGCCACGCGCCGCCGCCTTCGGACACCCCGGCCAGCGCGCGGGTCGTCTCGACCAGGATGGGCTGCGGCGACACGGCGGCCACGACGCGATAGCGGATCAAGCCGCCAAGCAGCTGAATCCGGTGCACCCGGCACGCGACGTCACCGGCCGTCGCGTGCAAGGCCAGATGCTCGGGCCGGATCATGACCACGCTGTCGTCGGCGCCGGCGAGCGTTTCCGCCTCGTCGCCGCGCAGCACGACCTGCCGCTGCGGTCGCAGGCGCGTGCCGTCCGCGAAGGTCACCCCGCTTGCCGGAGCGGCCCGGTCGTCGAGGCGCGCCGGCAGGAAATTGGCGCGGCCGATGAAGTCGGCCACGAACAGCGTTTCCGGACACGTGTAGATGGCCTCCGGCGTCCCGAGCTGGACCAGGCGGCCGTGATTGAACACCGCGACGCGGTCGGACACCGCGGTCGCCTCCTCCTGGTCGTGCGTCACGTAGAGCGTGGTGATGCCGAGCCGGCGCTGCAGCGCTCGCAACTCCTCGCGCATCTGGACGCGCAGCTTGGCGTCGAGATTGGCGAGCGGTTCGTCGAGCAGCAGCATCGAGGGCTCGTACACCAGCGCCCGAGCGATGGAGACGCGCTGCTGCTGGCCGCCGGAGAGCCCGGCCGGATGGCGCTGCGCATACGGTTCCAGCCGCAGCAGCGCTAGGGTGGCCATCACGCGCCGCTCGACCTCCGCCCGCGGCGTGTTGCGCAGCCGCAGGCCGTAGGCGACGTTCTCGAAGATCGTGAGATGCGGAAACAGCGCGTACGACTGGAACACCATGCCGATGTTGCGCTGCTGCGGCGGAACGGTCATGAAATCGCGGCCGTCCCAGCGGATTGCGCCCGACGTTGGCGTCTCGAGGCCCGCAATCATCCGCAGCGTGGTCGTCTTGCCGCAGCCGGAGGCACCGACCATGGTGAAGAATTCCCCGCTGCCGACGTCAAACGACACGTGATCGACCGCTGTCACGACGGGTCCGGCGGCGCTGAACTGCTTGGTCAGGTCGCGCACGCTCAACGCGGCAGGGGGCATCGGGGGGCTTTCGAAACGATCCGGCGGGCCGCCGCGTCCTGACCCACAAGCGGCGGCGTCGGCATTGCGGGCCGCGCGCCCCGGTCGGGTCGCGCGGCCTTGACCAAGTGTTACTTGCTGGAGAACGCCTTGTCGAAGCGCTCGAGATTGGCCTTGCGCATCGTGGACGCGCTCTTGTTGTCGTAAGGGAACGTCTTGAGCGTCTGCGCGTCGGGCAGGCCGGCCGGCGGCGCCACGTCGCTGCGCGCGCTGCGCCGCTTGTCGATGGCGACGATCATCTGGTGGGCGGCCTTGGAGTTCACGAAGTCGAGAAATTTCTTCGCGTTGTCCGGATTCGGGCCGCCCTTGACGATGCCGCTGGCGTCGTTGATCAGCGCGGTACCGTCCTTCGGGTAGATCGCGACGACGGGGAAGCCTTCGGCCTGGCTTGCGACGATGTTGAACTCGCTGGTGAGCCCGACGGGCATCTCCCCCTTGGCGACATTCTGGTACGCGAGGCGCGAACTGGTGACAAACGTCGCGGTACCGATGATCTTGTCCATCAGCTCCCAGTTGTAGAGCTGCAGGATCTGCTGCATCTGCGAATAGGCGGAACCCGATTGCGCCGGATTGGCCATCACGATCTTGCCCTTGAATTCGGGCTTGGCAAGGTCGCTCCAGGTTTGCGGCGCACGGTCCGCGGGCAGCATCCTGGTGTTCACGATGAACGCCTGGAAGTTGGTCGAAAATCCGTAGTACTTGTTGTCCGGGCCGACGGCCGAGCGTGGGAACGCCGCATCCTCCTTCGACTTGTAGCTCTCGAACAGATCGAGGTATGCATCGAAATTGTCAGCGTCGGGCCCCACCAGCACATCGGCACGCGGCCGCGCCTTCTCGGCGTTGAGACGGGTCAGCAGCTCGCCGCTGCCGCCGCTGATGAGATCGACCTTGAGGCCGGGGTTCTGCTTCTGGAACTCCTCGACGAACGCCGACATCACCTTGGGGCTCACCGCACTGTAAACGATCACCGATTGCGCGAACGCGGCGGTGGCGGCCGCCATCGTAACCGCGAGCGCGACCGCCGCCAATCCTGCGAGCCTGCTGATCTTCATTGCTCTCTCCTCGTCGATGATCGATCGGGCGCTTCGCGTCCCTGCGCGGAACCTGTGTTCGACGAAGTCGAACACTGTTTACTGACAGAAAACTATCGTACGCATCGCGCGCTCGGTGTCAAGCGGCGCCACGACCGCTCGGCAAGACCGGGAAGCGGTCTCGCGATGCCGCCCGCTTCCGGCGGTAGCGGGCGCGTTTGCCGCTGGCCAAGGAATGCTACAGGGCGGCAAAAAAAGCTGCCGCATCGCCGGCGGTGCCTATCGGAGATCCATCGGTCCGCACCAGCCGAAACGGCCGCCCCGCCTCACGCGAACTGCGTTCGGCCAGTTCGGCCACCAACAGCGTTTTCCAGCCGATGTCGGGGCCAGACACGCATGCCGTGGCGTTGCGGGCATGTGCAAGAAAGGCAAGCAGTTCGGCGGCGCAGGCGCTGGCATAGCGGGCGTGGAAATCGGGGTGCTCCGCGTTTGCGCGGCTCATGTCAAACGTCGGCGAATCGCGCAACATGCCGCGCGGGGCCGTGCCGTGGGTGTCGGTCCAAAGCTTTGCGCACGCGGGGCCGAAGTCGCCGACGAATTCACCGACATCGATCCAGCCTTCAGTGCCGATCAGCTTGGACCCGTTGTGGTAGCCCGTATTGCTGATGGGTGAACCCCAGAGATGGGCAAGCGACCCGTCGGCCCATTGGCAAAACGCATGCACCACATTCGCTCCTTTCGAGCGCTGGTCCGGGGGCGCTGGTAGAAGGCCTCGATGGCCATCCGGCGCATCAGGGTCGCCACATGCTTGCGGCCCACCGCGATACCTTCCCGATTCGGCAGGTCGCGCAGCATCCGCCTGCCGGCGTACGGGTGCTCAAGATGCAGCTCGTCGATGCGTCGCATCAGCGCCAGTTAGGCGTCCGAGGTCGGCTGCGGTTGGTAGTAGACCGTCGAGCGCGCCAGATCCAGCAGCTGCGCCTGGCGCGCGATCGGCGGTTCATGCGCCGGATCGATCATCGCTTTGCGCTCGCATCGCCGATGCGACCGAGCGCGAATTCTCCAGCGCCAACTGCCCGATCTTGGCGTGCGGCGTCTTCACGTCCGGACCGGCGTCGCGCTTCTCGGCGGCGGTAGCGAACACCTCGGCGGCACGCTCCGGCAGCTCCAGCAGCCACTGGCCGATCGGGTTCGGATGGACCTTGTACTGCTCCGCCAACTCGACCGAGGTCGAAGCCGGAATGGTTCTGGCTCGACGAGAAACCTTCGCAACCGGTCTTGTGGGTATGATCTAATAGTAGACTAAGTCCATTATTTGTGATAACATAAAAAACATGGACAAGAATGTCGAACGCCTGCTGCGCCACCACGGCGTGCAGGTTACCGCCCAGCGGCTGGCCGTCATGCGGGCGGTGTCATCCCGCCCCCACGCTACGGCCGACGATTTGGCCGACGACGTCCGGGCGGTCATTGGGGCGATCTCGCGCCAGGCGGTGTACGACGCGCTCGGCGTGCTGGTCGACAAGAACCTCATCCGCCGAATCCAGCCGGCCGGATCCGCAGCCCGGTACGAGGATCGCGTGGGCGACAACCATCATCACCTGATCTGCCGAGGCTGCGGCACCACGGTCGACATCGACTGTGCGGTTGGGGCAGCGCCCTGTCTCACCGCGGACGATGCTCACGGCTTCGAGATTGACGAAGCCGAGGTCATCTACTGGGGGCGCTGCCGATCATGTCGGAAGTCGGCGGCGGCTGCAGGAAAGGAGGCGGCCCGATCGGGGCCTTCCGGGAACTTGAAGCGAAGAGGGAGCGCTGGCCCGGGCCAGACGTAGCGCGGCGACCGGAACGCCGGCGATCCCGCAAGGCAATCCCACACCATCCCGCACCACCGCACTCAGTACCACTTATTCAATGCAAGGAGCAGACATGACAAACCCAATCACAAAAAGCGCGGCCAAGTGCCCGGTCATGCACACGACTGTTGGAGTCAAGTCGAACCGGGACTGGTGGCCGAACCAGTTGAACCTGAAGATTCTTCACCAGAACTCCCCCCAGTCCAATCCAATGGGCGAGGCGTTTAACTACGCGGAGGCGTTCAGGAAGCTCGACCTGAAGGCCTTGAAGCAGGACCTCTACGCCCTGATGACCGACTCGCAGGACTGGTGGCCCGCCGATTACGGTCACTACGGGCCGCTCTTCATCCGGATGGCGTGGCACAGCGCGGGCACCTACCGCACCGGCGACGGCCGCGGTGGCGCCGGAGCGGGCCAGCAGCGCTTCGCGCCCCTCAATAGTTGGCCCGACAACGTGAATCTCGACAAGGCGCGCCGGCTGCTCTGGCCGATCAAGCAGAAATACGGCGACAAGATCTCGTGGGCCGATCTCATGATCCTCGCCGGCAACTGCGCGCTCGAGTCGATGGGCTTCAAGACCTTCGGCTTCGGCGGCGGGCGCGAGGACGTCTACGAGCCCGAAGAAGGCACGTACTGGGGATCCGAGACCGAGTGGCTCGCCGACAAGCGCCACGCCGGTGAGCGGGAGCTCGAGAATCCCCTGGCCGCCGTTCAGATGGGCCTGATCTACGTGAACCCGGAAGGGCCGGGAGGCAAATCGGATCCGATCCAGTCCGGCAAGGACGTTCGGGAGACGTTCGCGCGCATGGCGATGAACGACGAGGAGACCGTCGCGCTCACCGCCGGCGGACACACCTTCGGCAAGTGCCATGGCGCCGGCGATGCGGCGCTGGTCGGGCCTGCCCCCGAGGCGGCCGGCATCGAAGAGCAGGGTCTCGGCTGGAAGAGCCGCTTCGGCAGCGGCAAAGGTGCTGATCAGATTGGCAGCGGTCTGGAAGGCGGATGGACACCGACCCCGACCAAGTGGGACAACAGCTACCTGGACATGCTGTTCGGCAACGAGTGGGAACTGACCAAGAGCCCGGCGGGCGCCTCGCAGCGGACACCGAAGGTCGCAACCGACACAAATCAGGCGCCGGCCGCCGACGATGCGTCGAAGCGGGTCCCGATCATCATGACCGACGCGGATATGGCGATGCGGATGGACCCGATCTATGAGCCGATTGTACGGCGCTTCCATGCGAACCCGGAGGAGTTCGCGGACGCTTTCGCCCGCGCGTGGTTCAAGCTGACCCACCGCGACATGGGCCCGCGCTCGCGCTATCTCGGCCCGGAGGT
>JBDTVU010000020.1:0-36054 GCA_040007035.1 Betaproteobacteria bacterium
CCGACTTGAACGGGTAGCTCGCGTCGCCGCGCAGGTGGAAGCCGCAGCCGGCGACGACGAGCACCGCCAGCGTGGCGCCGACGAAAACGGGCCGGCTAGACGACGACATTGACGAGCCGTCCCGGCACGACAACGACCTTCTTCACTGCCGCGCCGGCCGTGTGCTTCGCGACTTCGGGCGCGGCCTTCGCCGCCGCCTCGATCGCCGCCTTGTCGGCCGCCGCCGGGACCACGAGCTTGCCGCGCAGCTTGCCGTTGATCTGCAGCACGAGTTCGATCTCGTCCTGGACGAGCGCGGCGGGATCGACCGCGGGCCACTTCGCGTCGAGGAGATCGCCGTGCGCGGTGGCGAAGCCGAGCGCCTGCCACAGGCCCCAGCCGGTATGCGGCACGACCGGGTACAGCACGCGGATCAGCATCGACAGCCCCTCGCGCGCGAGCGCCGCGGCGCCCGCGGCGTCGGCCGGCACCGCCTCGAGCGCATTGAGCATCTTCATAGCGGCGGAGACGACGGTGTTGTACTGGACCCGCTCGTAGTCGTAGTCCGCCTGCTTCAGCGTCAGATGCAGCTCGCGCCGCGCGGCCTTGACGGCGGGAGCGGCGTCGCGCCAGTCGAACGCACCGGCGGCCGAGCGCACTGTGTCCTTGCGCGCCTGCGCGAACGTCCACAGCCGCTTCAGGAACCGGTGTGCGCCGTCGACACCCGCGTCCGACCATTCGAGCGAGGCCTCCGGGTGCGAGGCGAACATCACGAACAGGCGCGCGGTGTCGGCGCCGTATTTGTCGATCAGCGCCTGCGGGTCGACGCCGTTGTTCTTCGATTTCGACATCGTGCCGAGGCCGCCGTAATCGACGCGCGAGCCATCGGACTTGAGCTTTGCGCCGACGATCCGGCCGTCGTCGCCGTGAACGTTCAGGACGTCGTCCGGCCAGAAATACTCGACGCCGCCGCCTGCCCCGGTGCGGCTGTAGATGTGGTTGAGCACCATCCCTTGCGTCAACAGCCGCGTGAACGGTTCGTCGATCTTCACCAGCCCGAGGTCGCGCATCACCTTGGTCCAGAAACGCGCGTAGAGGAGGTGCAGGATCGCGTGCTCGATGCCGCCGATGTACTGGTCCATCGGCATCCAGTAGTCGTTGCGGCCGTCGACCATCGTCTTCGCGTCGGGGCAGGTGTAGCGCATGTAGTACCACGACGAATCGACGAACGTGTCCATCGTGTCGGTCTCGCGGCGCGCCGGCTTGCCGCATCGCGGGCAATCGACGCGCAGGAAATCCTCGCGCTTGTTGAGCGGATTGCCGGTGCCGTCGGGGATGCAGTCCTCGGGCAGCACGACGGGCAGGTCTTTCTCCGGCACCGGCACCGTGCCGCAGTCGTTGCAATGGACGATCGGGATCGGCGTGCCCCAGTAGCGCTGGCGCGAGATCCCCCAGTCGCGCAGCCGGAACGTCGTCTGCTTCTCGCCCTGCCCCTTCGCCGCGAGGTCGGCGGCGATCGCGTCGACGGCCCCCGCGTACGGCAGCCCGTCGTACTTGCCGCTGTTGACGCACTTGCCGCGCTGCTTGTCCTCGTACCATGGTTGCCACGCCGTGGCCGAGAACGACTCGCCGTCGATGGCGATGACCTGCCGGACCGGCAGCCCGTACTTCTGCGCGAACGCGAGATCGCGCTCGTCGTGCGCCGGCACGCCCATCACCGCGCCGTCGCCGTAGCCGATCAGCACGTAGTTGCCGACCCAGACCTCGACCTTCGCGCCGGTCAGCGGATGAATGACGACGAGGCCCGTCGGCATCCCCTTCTTCTCCATCGTCGCGAGGTCGGCTTCCATCACCGAGCCGCGCCGGCATTCGTCGACGAAGGCGGCGAGCTTCGGGTTCGACGCCGCCGCGTGCGCGGCGAGCGGGTGCTCCGGCGCCACCGCGCAGAACGTCACGCCCATGATGGTGTCGGCGCGGGTGGTGAACACGTACATCCTGCCGTCGCCGATGAGCTTGCCGGCGGCGTCGCGGATGTCGTGGGTGAACGCGAAACGCACGCCCTGGCTCTTGCCGATCCAGTTGGCCTGCATCGTCTTCACCCGTTCGGGCCACCCGGGCATCCGGTCCAGATACGCGAGCAGCTCCTCCGCGTAGTCGGTGATCCTGAGGTAGTAGCCGGGAATCTCGCGTTTCTCGACGACGGCCCCCGTGCGCCAGCCGCGGCCGTCGATCACCTGCTCGTTGGCGAGCACCGTCCGGTCGACCGGGTCCCAGTTGACGACCTGCGTCTTGCGGTAGGCGATGCCGCGCTCGAGCATCTTCAGGAACAGCCACTGGTTCCACTTGTAGTAGCCGGGATCGCAGGCGGCGACCTCGCGCGACCAGTCGATCGCCAGCCCCATCGCCTGCATCTGCTTCTTCATCGTGGCGATGTTGTCGTACGTCCATTTCGCCGGCGCGATGCCGTTCTTCATCGCCGCGTTTTCGGCGGGCAGGCCGAACGCGTCCCAGCCCATCGGCATCAGCACGTTCCAGCCATTCATCCGCAGGTGTCGGTACATCACGTCGTTGATCGTGTAGTTGCGCACGTGGCCCATGTGCAGCTTGCCCGAGGGGTAGGGCAGCATCGACACGCAGTAGAATTTTTTCGCGCCCGGCTTCTCGGTGGCGCGATAGGCGTCGGCGGCCGTCCACGCGGCTTGTGCGGCGGCTTCGATTTCGGCGGGCTGGAACGGCTTCATGTTCGGTTCGTCGGAGCCGGCGGACGGCCCGTCATTCGGGGAAAGATCGAGCGGTCGATTATACCGGCCGCCACCGGCGCGGCCCGGCCGTCAGGCGCCGGGCAGGTCGTTCGTCCAGAGGGTGAACGCGCCGAGTGCGGCGAAGAGCAGCGCCGCGGCGATCCGGATCGCCTTGAACGGGATCTTTGCCGACGCGGCCTTGCCGACCAGCACGACGGGGACGTTGGCGAGCAGCATGCCGACCGTCGTCCCGAGCACGACCGCCACGAGCGACTCGAACCTGGCGGCGAGCACGATCGTCGCGATCTGCGTCTTGTCGCCCATCTCGGCGAGGAAGAAAGCGACGATGGTGATGCCGAGCACGCCCCAGCGCGACGTCGGCAGCGGCGATTCCTCGAGCGTGTCGGGATGGAGCGCCCACAGCGCGACGGCGAAGAACAGCAACGCCACCAGCCAGCGCAGCACCTCCGGCGGCAGGAACGCGTGGAACATGCTGCCCATGATGCCGGCGAGCGCGTGGTTGGCGAGTGTAGCGACCAGGATGCCGGCGATGATCGGCAGCGGCTTCCGGAAGCGCGCGGCCAGCACCAGTGCCAACAGTTGGGTCTTGTCGCCGATTTCGCCGAGGGCGACGACGCCGGCGGACACGAGGAAGGCTTCCATGGGCAGCGGGAGGGGTGGGCAAATCGGGGCAAATCGAGACAGCGCCGAGCGCGCGAGCGGTTGCGACGGCGCGCGGCGAGGATCGGCGGGAAAGCGGCGTGGTCCGCGGTCGCCCTGCCGCCGCTCGTCGGCCCGCCCCGGGCGCCGAACGGTGGATGCCGCCGGTGCCGGCGCCTGTTCGCCGGGTCAAAGGTAGAATTGTACCTTTCGCCGGGAACCATCCCGCCGGCGCAGCGCACCAACCGGTGCTGCCGATCCCGACCATGACGCTTCGCCACCTCTTCCCGCTGCCCCGGCTCGCGACCGCGCTTGCCGCAGGAGCGCTGACGCTGCTCTTCGCCGCGACGGCCGTCGCCGCTCCGGCCAGGACCGAGCACGTCGAAGCGGAACTGGTCGCCGCGAAGACGGCGCTGGTGCCCGGCGAGCCGCTCACCGTCGCGCTCCGTCTCAAGCTCGCCCACGGCTGGCACACGTACTGGCGCAATCCGGGCGACTCCGGACTGCCGACGACGCTGGCGTGGAAACTGCCGCCCGGCGTCGAGGCCGGCCCGATCCAGTGGCCCGCGCCGCGCGCGCTGCCGGCAGGCCCGCTCGTCAACTACGGCTACGAGGGCGAGGTGCTGCATCTCGTCGACATCGTTCCGGCGAAATCGCTTGCCACGGGAACCGCCGTCACGCTGAACGCGCGCGCCGACTGGCTCGTCTGCAAGGAAACCTGCATTCCCGAGGGCGTCGACCTCGCGCTTACGCTACCGGTGGCGAAGGTCGCGTCCGCCGACCCGCGCTGGGGCGCGCCGATCGATGCGACGCGCGCCGCATTGCCGCGGCCGCTCGCCGGCTGGCAGGCGACTGCGGAAGGCCGCGGCCAGACGATCGCATTGAAGCTCGTCCCGCCGGCGGGCGCCGCCGATCCGGGCGCGCTGTACTTCTTCTCTCACGCCGAATCGCGGATCGAGCCGTCGCCGCCGCAGATCCAGGCACGCGACGGCGCCGCCTACGTGCTGACGCTGCCGGTGTCGTTCAACCTCACCGGCGAGTTCGGTCGGGTGGCGGGTGTGATCACCGCGGCGAACGGTTTCGCGGGCGGCTTGCGCGCGGCGACGATCGACGCACCGCTCGCCGGCGCCGTCGTCGCCGGGCCGAAGCCGGCGCTGGAGCCGGGGCCGCTGCTCAACCTCGCGCCGCCGCAGGCCGGCGAAGGGCTGTCGCTGGCGCTCGCCGTCGCGTTCGCGTTCGTCGGCGGGATCATCCTCAACCTGATGCCCTGCGTGTTTCCGGTGCTGTCGATCAAGGTGCTCGGATTCGCGACCCACCACGATACGAAGTCGACGCTGCACCGGGAGGCGTTCGCCTTCGCCGCCGGTGTCGTGCTCACGTTCGTCGCGCTCGGACTCGTGCTGGCGGCACTGCGCGCCGCCGGCGAGCAGCTCGGCTGGGGCTTCCAGTTGCAGTCGCCGGCGGTGGTCACCGCGCTCGCTGCGCTGTTCTTCGTGCTGGCGCTGAATCTTTCCGGCGTGTTCGAGTTCGGCCAGCTGGCGCCCGCGGGCGTGGCCGGCTTCACCGCGAAGAACCGCACCGTCGACGCGTTCGCGTCCGGCGTGCTCGCCGTCGTCGTCGCGTCGCCGTGCACGGCGCCGTTCATGGGCGCGGCGCTCGGTTACGCACTGGCGGGGACGACGGCGACCACGCTCGCGGTGTTCGTCGCGCTCGGCGTCGGGATGTCGCTGCCGTACGTCACGCTGGCGCTGCTTCCGGGCTGGCGGAGGCGGCTGCCGAAATCGGGGCCGTGGCTCGGCCGCTTCAAGCAGTTGCTCGCGTTCCCGCTGTACGCGACGGTGATCTGGCTCGCGTGGGTGCTGGGTGCGCAGCGCGACAACGACGCCGTCGTCCGGCTGCTGCTGGCGCTGCTGTGCGTCGGCTTCGCGCTGTGGACGTGGCGGATCGTGCGCACCGGCGGCGCGCGGCCATGGGGGATTGCGGGCGTGGCCGCGCTTGCCGGCGCGGTGACGCTCGCGTGGCCACTGTTCGGCGCCGATGCCGACGCCGCGACGGTGAAGGCGGGCACGGCGACGCCGGCCGCCGATACGAGCTGGTTGCCGTACACGCCGCAGCGGATTGCCGAGCTCACGTCGTCGGGCCGTGCCGTGTTCGTCGATTTCACCGCCGCCTGGTGCGTGACCTGCCAAGTGAACAAGCGACTGGTCCTCAACGCGGTACCGGTCCGCGCGGCGTTCGCCGAGCGCAACATCGCGCTGGTGCGCGCCGACTGGACGCGGCGCGATCCGGACATCACGCGGGCGCTGACCGCGCTGGGCAGGAGCGGGGTTCCCGTCTACGTGCTTTACCGTCCCGGCAAGACGCCGCTGCTGCTGCCCGAGGTGCTGCAGCGGCACACGGTTCTCGACGCGCTCGCCACGCTTTAGGAGATCGCCATGACCATCCGCTCGATCGTCTCCGTCGCGCTCGTTGCGCTGTCGTGCTCGCTTCCGGCTTCCGCCGCGGCGCCCGGCGACACGGCGCCCGGCTTCACGCTCACCGACGCGGCCGGCCGCCAGGAGCAACTCGCCGACTACCGCGGCAAGTACGTCGTGCTCGAATGGACGAATCCGGAGTGCCCGTTCGTGCGCAAGCACTACGACAGCGGCAACATGCAGGGGTTACAGAAGGAATGGGGCGGCAAGGGCGTGGTGTGGCTCGCAATCAACTCGACGCGGTCCGGCCACTTCGAGTTCAAGACCGGCCCCGAGATGACGGGCTGGATGCGCGCGCAGGACGCCGCGCCGGCGGCGACGCTGATCGACGGCACGAGCGCCACCGGTCGCGCGTATGGCGCACGGACGACGCCGCACATGTTCGTCGTCGACCCGGCCGGCACGCTGATCTACAACGGCGCGATCGACGACCGGCGCTCGGCCAATCCCGCCGACGCGAAGGCCGCGAACAACTACGTCCGCGCCGCATTGACGCAGGCGACGACCGGCAAGCCGGTGACGGTCGCGAACACGGTGCCGTACGGGTGCAGCGTCAAGTACTGACGTCGACATGCGGTGCGAAGAAGCCAGCCGTCGTTTTGCCGGCTGGCTTTTTGCGGCCGCGCGGTTAGGCTTTCCGTCATCGTGATAGGCGAGGTTGGCGTGCGCAGGACGGCGTGGGGGGCGAGGGCGTGGTGGCAGTGGCCGGTCGGTCCGGCAGTCGCGTCCGCGCTGGTGGCGGCGCTCGTCGCCGCGTGCACGCCGCCGGCTGAGCGTCCGCTGCAGGGCTACGTCGAAGGCGAGTTCGTGCGCATCGCGGCGCCGTTCGCCGGCGCAATGCAACAGCTTTCGGTGAAGCGCGGCGACCCGGTGTCCGCCGGGGCGCCGGTGTTCGCCCTCGAGCGCGAGAACGAGGTCGCCGCACGCCGGCAGGCCGAGCAGCAACTGCAGGCGGCGGAAGCGCGGCTCGCCAACCTGCGCACCGGCAAGCGCCCACCGGAAGTGGAGACGGTCTCCGAACAGATGCGGCAGGCGATGGCGGCGCGCGACCTGGCGGTGGCGAACCTCAAGCGGCAGGAGAAGCTCCACGCCGAGGGTTTCGTCAGCAGCGCCGCGCTCGACGACGCGCGGACGCAGGTCAAGCGCGACGAGGCGCAGGTCGCGCAGTTCGCGGCGTCGGTGGCGACGGCGAAGCTGCCGGCGCGCAGCGACGAGATCCGCGCTGCCGAAGCCGACGCGCGCGCCGCGCGCGACGTGCTGGCGCAGGCGGACTGGCGGGTCGCGCAGCGCGCGGTTGCCTCCCCCGTGGCCGGACTCGTCAACGAAACCTATTACGTCGTCGGCGACTGGGTGCCCGCGGGCGGTCCCGTCGCGAGCGTGCTGCCGCCGGGCAACGTGAAGATCCGCTTTTACGTCGCGGAAGCCGTGCTGGGACGGTTGAAGCGCGGGCAGGCGGTGAGTGTCGCCTGTGATGGCTGCGCGGCCAGCATCGTGGCGACGATCGTGTTCATCGCCGACCGCGCCGAGTTCACGCCGCCCGTCCTCTACTCGAAGGACAACCGGACGAAGCTCGTGTATCTGGTCGAGGCGAAGCCCTCGCCGCAGGACGCGCCGAAGCTGCATCCGGGGCAGCCGGTCGACGTGACGCTGCCCGCGTCCTGACGATGGCCGCGTCCGCTGCCGCCGCCGACGTCGTCATCGACGTCCGCGGCCTGAACAAGCGTTTCGGCAGCCTGCACGCGGTGAAGGATCTCGCGCTGTCGGTGAACAAGGGCGAGATCTTCGGCTTCCTCGGCCCCAACGGCAGCGGCAAGACGACGTCGATCCGGATGCTGTGCGGCTTGCTGACGCCCGACAGCGGCGAAGGCACGTGCCTCGGCTTCGACATCCTGCGCGAGGCGTGGCAGATCAAGCGGCGAGTCGGCTACATGACGCAGCGGTTCTCGCTGTGGGAGGACCTGACGATCCGCGAGAACCTGCGCTTCGTCGCGCGGATGTACGGGATGGACCGCATCGGGGCGCGGGTCGAGGCGGCGCTGGCGCATCTCGGGCTCGCCGCCCGTGCGCAGCAGCTCGCCGGGCAGCTCTCGGGCGGCTGGAAGCAGCGCCTCGCACTCGCCGCCTGCCTGCTGCACGAGCCTCGGCTGCTGCTGCTCGACGAGCCGACGGCCGGCGTCGACCCGAAGGCGCGGCGTGATTTCTGGGATGAGTTGCACGGCTTGGCCGCGCAGGGGATCACCGTGCTCGTCAGCACCCACTACATGGACGAGGCGGAGCGCTGCCATAAGCTCGCGTACATCCTGTCCGGCCGGCTGCTCGTCCACGGTACCGCGGCGGAAGTGATTGCCAGCCAGCCGCTCGTCACGTGGACCGTCGAAGGGCCGGACCTCGCGACGCTGGCGCCGCGGCTGCGCGCGCTGCCCGGCATCGAGCAGGTTGCCGCGTTCGGCACGGCGCTGCACGTGACCGGTGCCGACGGCGCGCGGCTCGACGCGGCGCTGGCCCCGGTCAAGGCCGAGCCCGGACGCACGTGGCGGCAGGTCGCGCCGGGCCTCGAGGACGTGTTCATCCACCTGATGCGCGACGACAAAGGCGGCCCGCCATGAGCCGCTGGTTCTCGTTCTCGCGCTGGCTCGGCATCGTCGGCAAGGAATTCATCCAGCTGAAGCGCGACCGGCTGACGTTCGGGATGATCGTCGGCATCCCTGTCCTGCAGCTCGTGCTGTTCGGCTTCGCGATCAATTCCGATCCGAAGCACCTGCCCACACTCCTGATCGACGCCGACCGCAGCGAGTTCTCGCGCAGCATCCAGGCGGCGCTGGCGAACAGCGACTACTTCGCGTTCGTCGGCGAGGCGGCGACCGAAGCGGACGCCGAGCGTGCGCTGGCGACCGGCGGGGCGCAGTTCGTCGTCACCATTCCGGCCGGCTTCGGCCGCGCCCTCGTGCGCGGCGAGCGTCCGGGTGTGCTGGTCGAGGCCGACGCGACCGATCCGACGGCCACCGTCAACGCGGTCTCCGCACTTTCCCGCCTCGCGCAGACGGCGCTCGCGTTCGACCTCGTCGGGCCGCTCGCGCCGCTGGCGGGAAAGCCGGGCGCGTTCGAGGTTCTCGTCCACCCGCGCTACAACCCTGAGGCTGTGACGCAGTACAACGTCGTCCCTGGATTGATCGGCGTGATCCTGACGATGACGATGGTGCTGATGACGGGGCTCGCCATCACCCGCGAGCGCGAGCGCGGCACGATGGAGAACCTGCTGTCCACGCCCGCGTCCGGGCTCGAGGTGCTGACCGGCAAGATCATCCCCTACGTGCTGATCGGGCTCATCCAGGTGTCGCTGGTGCTCGTGCTGGCGCGAGTGATTTTCGCCGTGCCGATGATCGGCAGCCTTGGCGTGCTCTACGCCGCCGTACTGCTGTTCATCGCCGCCAACCTGACGCTCGGACTGACGTTCTCGACGGTCGCGCGCAACCAGCTCCAGTCGATGCAGATGACGTTCTTCTTCTTCCTGCCGTCGATGCTGTTGTCCGGCTTCATGTTTCCGTTCCGCGGGATGCCGCAGTGGGCGCAGTGGATCGGCGAGGTGCTGCCGCTGACCCATTTCCTGCGCGTGGTCCGCGGCGTGCTGCTCAAGGGGAACGGCGCGCTCGACGTGCTGCCCGACGTGTGGCCGATCGCCGCGTTCATGCTCGTCGTCGGCGCGATCGGACTGTCGGCGTTCCGGTCGACGCTCGATTGATCCCGCTGCCGGGCAGCCCGGGAACTGCGCGGGAGCGCTGCACGGTAAAATGCCCGTCCGCATCCGGCTCCGATTTCCCATGCCGCTCTCGACCTGGCTCGCCTTTTTCGCCGCCTCGTGGATCATCAGCCTGTCGCCCGGCGCCGGCGCGATCTCGTGCATGTCGGCCGGCGTGCGTTACGGCTACCGGCGCGCGTTCTGGAACATCGTCGGCCTGCAACTCGGCATCCTGCTCGTGCTGCTGATCGTCGCCGTCGGCCTCGGCGCGGCGATCGCCGCGTCGACGACGCTGTTCCTCGCGATCAAGTGGCTGGGTGTCGCCTACCTCGTCTGGCTCGGCATCCAGCAGTGGCGGTCGCCGGCGACGCCGGTCGCCGCAGAGGCGCTCTCTCGCGCCGACGGCACGCCGAAGAGGCTGATGCTGCGCGGCTTCCTCGTCAATGCAACGAACCCCAAGGGCATCGTGTTCATGCTCGCCGTGCTGCCGCAGTTCATCGACCCGGCCGCGCCGCAGGTCGTCCAGTACGCAATCTGCGCCGGGACGCTGTTCTTCACCGACCTCGTGGTGATGAGCGGCTACACGGGACTCGCGGCGAAGGTGCTCTCCGCGCTGCGCGAGCCGCACCACATCCGCTGGATGAACCGGACGTTCGGCGGGCTGTTCGTCGCCGCCGGCGCGCTGCTGGCGATGTTCAAGAAGGCCGCATAGAGGTCCCGCACATCCGCTTCGCTGCCCGATCAGCGGGCGTTGAACGCAATCCACGATCGTGCCAAGATGCCAAGCCGAACGGGAGCCGTTGTCGCTCCCGTGACCTGTCATCAAACGCGGGGGAATTGCCATGAAGCTCTATCATCATCCGGTGTCGACGACGAGCCGGCCGGTCGTGCTGTTCGCGCACGAGTCCGGCATCGAGCTCGACTACCAGGTCGTCGACCTGTTCACCGGCGAGCAGTACAAGCCGGAATATGCGGCGATCAATCCAAGCCATCAGGTGCCGGTGCTGGACGACGGCGACTTCCGCCTGACCGAGAGCTCGGCGATCCTCAAGTATCTCGCCGACAAGAAAGGCTCCGCCGCCTATCCGTCCGATCCGCGCAAGCGCGCGCGGATCAACGAGCGGATGGACTGGTTCAACACGGGGTTCTACCGCGACTTCTCCTACGGGTTCGTCTACCCGCAGATCTTTCCGTTCATGCGCCGGCCCGACGATGTCGTGCAGGCGGGGACGATCGCGTATGGACGGGAGAGGGCGCTCGGCTGGCTCGGAGTGCTGGACCAGAGCCTGATCGGCCCGCGCAACGGATACCTGTGCGGCGACGCGATCACGCTTGCCGACTATCTCGGCGCCACGATGGTTCTCGGCGGCGAAGCGATCGCGATGAATTTCGGCGCGTATCCGAACATCTCGCGCTGGCTTGGCAACATGAAGGAGCTGAAGAGCTGGGCGAAGGTCAACGAGGCGTTCTACAAGTACGTGGTCGAACCCGGCAAGGGCAAGACGTTCGTGGGGCTGTGACGGCGCGCCGCTGGCGGTTCCCGGAGTCGCGGACGGGCTGCCGGATCGCAGTTCACGCGGAGGCACGTTGACGAAGCCCGAGGCACAACGCGCTCCCGTCCCCATCGCCGGGCTTGCCCACATCGGCATCCGGGTGCATGACCTCGAGCGCTCGGTGGCCTTCTACGCGCTGCTCGGGTTCAGGAAGACGGCGGGTCCGATCGGTCCCGAGCCGGTCGCGATTCTCGAGCACCCGTCCGGTGTCGAAGTGAACCTCGTGCTCAACGCGCCGAACGCGAACGAGCCGAATGTTCTGATGGACGTCCCCGAGAAGCATCCCGGAATCACCCACTTCGCCCTGTTATGTCCCGACATCATGGCGGCGAAGGAACGGCTCGAGGCGGCCGGCGTTCCGCTGAGCGCCGGGCCCGTCCGGTTCGGGCCGGCGGCGCAGGGAATCTTCGTCCGCGATCCCGACCGCAACGTCATCGAGCTCCATCAGCAGGATTGACTGCCCGTGGCCCGAGATTCGTTGGCCACCCTCCGCGCGTTGATGAGCAACGAGCCGTGGAACGGGGCGCGTCGCGGAGTTTGCTGCGACATCCCGCCGCTTCACCACCACGACCGGGCACCAGAAGCTCCCGGTCGCGCGGCTGGAGCTGGCATCTTTCGCTCGACCTTGCCGCGATGCGGGCCGCCGTTGCGATCTCGTGCGTCTACGGCGTCCCTTCCTTGGGGCGCGGCAAGAACGGCGCAAGGAGATCCATCGGCAGCGGGAATATGATGGTCGTATTCTTGTCCGCGCCGATCACCGTCAGCGTTTCGAGATAGCGCAACTGAATCGCCTGCGGCTCCTGCGCCAATACCTTGGCGGCCTGATACAACTTCTCCGAAGCCTGCAATTCTCCCTCGGCGTGTATCACCTTGGCGCGCCGCTCGCGCTCTGCCTCCGCTTGCCGCGCGATCGCCCGTATCATTGACTCGGTCAGGTCCACCTGCTTGATCTCGACGTTGGATACCTTGATTCCCCACGAGTTGGTTTGCGTGTCCAGCGCTTGCTGGATATCCAGATTGAGCTTCTCCCGGCCCGCCAGCATGTCGTCGAGTTCGTGCTTGCCCAGCACCGATCGCAGCGTCGTCTGCGCCAATTGGCTCGTCGCGTTGAGATACTGCTCGACTTGGATGATCGCCTTTTCCGCATCGATCACCCGCAGATAGACGACGGCGCTGACTTTCACCGACACGTTGTCGCGCGAGATTACGTCCTGCGTCGGCACCTCGAACACGACGGTGCGAAGATCCACCTTCACCATTTGCTGGATCCCCGGAATGAGCAGGACGAGGCCCGGCCCCTTGACTTTCCAGAAGCGGCCGAGCGTGAAGACGACGCCGCGCTCGTACTCGCGCAGGATCCGGATCGAGGAGGCGACAAGTATCGCCAGCAGAACAAACACACCCAGCCAGACGAATCCGAAAATCATCAGGTGCTCCCCTTTGGTTTGATCGATTGCGGTTCCACGTCCAATGTAAGGCCGTCGATGCGGATCACGCGCACCTGCTGGCCCTGCGTCAACGGCATCGCGCTGCGCACCCGCCAGGTTTCGCCATGGACGGTCGCCCAGCCTTCGCCGGTGAAATCAGCCAGTACTTCGCCGGGGCCGCCCACCAGCGCCTCCTGACCGCTGACCACTGGACGCCCGCGGGCCTTCACCGCCATCCTCACGACCAGCAACACGAACAGCGCACTCACGCCGGCGATCGTGAGGATCAGCGGCAACGAAATCCCGTAACCCGGCATGTCGGTGTCGATGAGGATCACGGCGCCGATCACGAAGGCAATCACGCCCCCCACGGCGAGCGCGCCCGACGTGGGAACGAAGACCTCGGCCACCAGAAATGCCATGCCAAGCGCAATGAGACCGAGACCGGTATAGCTGAACGGAAGCACCTGGAACGCGAACAGTCCCAGCAGCAGACAGATGCCGCCGACCACGCCCGGGAGAATGTAGCCGGGGCTCGAAAACTCGAACAGCAGCCCGTAGATGCCGATCATCATCAGCATCAGCGCAAGGCTCGGCGAGGCGATGACGGAAAGCAGGCGTGCACGCCAGTCGGGATCGAACGCGACGAGCTCGGCGTCGGCAACGTCGAGCGTCAGCGTCGTGCCGCCGACCGCGACGTGGGTTCCCTGCACCCGGTTGAGCAGGTCGCCCACATCCGTGGCGACAAAGTCGACGACGTGGAGTTTCGATGCTTCGTCGGCGCTCAGGCTGACGGCCTCGCGGACCGCCTTTTCGGCCCATTCGACATTGCGCGCGCGCAATTGAGCCAGGCTGCGAATGTACGCCGACGCATCGTGGATCTGCTTCTGGGTGAGCGTGCCCGGCTGCGCTGATGGCAGGGGTGGCTCTTTGCCCGGTTCCGCCTCCTTGCGCGCCGGCGGCGCGGCGGGTTCGTTCTCCGGTCCGCCAAGGCCAATGTGCACGGGCGTTGCCGCGCCCAGGTTGGTGCCTGGCGCCATCGCGGCGACGTGACTGGCGTACAGGATGTAGGTGCCGGCGCTGGCCGCCCGCGCGCCGCTCGGGAATACGAACGTGGCAACCGGGATCGGCGAGGCGAGGATGCCCTTGATGATGTCGCGCATCGCTGTGTCGAGGCCGCCGGGCGTATCCATCTTCACCACGACCAGGTGTGACCCGTTTTCCACCGAGCGCTTCAAGCCACGCGCGAAGTAGTCCGCGGAGGCAGGCGAAATCGGACCTTCGATGGTCAACAGCGTGACCAGCGGCCGGCTCGCGTCGGCGGGCTGCGGAAACGACAGCAGCGGAAGCAGCAGAAGAAAGCACAAGAGCGGCATCGGCAAGACCTCGAGAGACCGGGAATTGCGACCACCCTTCCACCAGATGGGAATGGGCACATCACGATTCCCATGGCTTCGATCAGGCCGGTTGCCGGGAATCGTGCCCGATCTCCCAGCCATTGTGCGCCCGATCCTGCGCGGGAGGGTTGCCGGCGGAGTCAAGCGCGGCTGAACACCATCGACAACCTGAGGTTGCGCCGAAAACCGCCCAGACGCCCGAATGGCGGCGGTCAGCCGGTGGCTTGGGAATGCACGTCCCGGGGCTGCTTCAACCGGCCTGCGGCAAGCGCGTAGCCACCGGCCGCGCCGTCGATGAAGTGGAAGTGATTGCTGGCGGCAATCGACGGCACGATGCACGTCATGACCGCGGCCGACTGGCGGTGGGTGCCGAAGCGCACGATGCCTGCACGTTCCGCGTCGGCCAGCCTCTGCTCGATCCGGTCGGCAAGCGCCGGCGTGCAGTCGAGCGTCATCCGCAGCGAATCATCGTACTTGCGGAAATCCGAATTGGCGACGACGTCGTGGCGGTAGCGCGCCGGATCGAATCCGCCGACCGGGATGCCGAGCCGCATCACGACGTACGCGAGCAGCGTCTCAGCGCTGACCCGCAGGCGTGCGGCGAAGCGTCCTTCTCCGGCGCGCCGGGACGACCGCGCTTCGAGATCGAGACCGGGCGGAGGCCAGCCGACCCCGGGGCCGCCGTCCGGCACCGGCCGCGCCGTTTCGTCGCTCGTCTCGAGCTCGGCCAGCAGCGCTTCGACGACGTCGCGAAACCCGGCATCGCCGTGTATCGCCGGCGCAACGACGAGTGACAACATGACGCCCTTCACCGCCGGGATGTCGTTCCAGCGGCAGGAGAGTCCGGAGAGGTCCGGCCGAACGCCCGGCGCCGCCGCCGGAACACCGAAGCGTCCGGCCTTCATGGCGCGCTCGGCCCACGCGAGGCCGCCGCCCGAGAACATCGCGTACGCAACGTTCGGCGACGCCGCGAACCGCGCGACCCGCACGTCGATGCCTGCCGCGCGTACGGCCCCGATCGGCATCAGCGCGGCGCGCAACGCGAGCCCGAGGTCGTCGCGCGCCCAGGCGGCCGTCGCCGCCAACGCATCGCGCGCGGCCGCTTCGTCGCCCGCCGCCACGGCGAAACTCGCGCCGTCGCCGCCGAAGACAAACGGAAACGGCCGGCCGGCGAGCGCGTTGGCGACCGAAGCGATGATCGCCGCGCCGGCGGTGTTGACGGCCTTGTACCGGCCGTCGGCGATGGCCTCGGTCGAGTGCTCGACATCGGTCAGGCCGATGAGCCAGTCATCCGGCAGCGGACGGTAGCGCGCCGGATCCAGAATCCCGGCGAAGGCGCCGAAGATCGGCAGGTCGGCATAGAAATCGGGGGCGTCTCGCATCATGATCCATCGATCGACCTCGTGCGGCACTTGGCGGGATGCCCCAAGGGGCCAACGGTCCGCCGCAGGGTTGCGGGGCCGACCGGTCGCCCATTATGGCGCACCGGCACCGGCTATCGTGATTACCCGGCCTTGTATGCCGACAACGGGCCGTCGATCAACGGGGCGCGGTTGTCGAGTGCGGCGAAATGATTCGGAGCATGGTGGTCTTCACGAGCGGGACCGTCATTGCCGCCATACCGCCCAGATCACGCAAAGCCGGGCGTGCTGTTGCCAATCACAGTGCAAGTGGTGACGCGGACTCCCGGCCTGCACGGCCCCGGAGCTGTTCACAGGCGGACATTCCCGTAGCGGCCGACTGCCGGCGAAGTCCGCTGGCGACTGCGGATTCAACCGGTCGATGCAACAGTTAGGTTAAATCGTTCCGCTGGTGTTTGGTAGCCCAAGGTTTTGCGTGGTCGTTCATTCAGGCTTCTGGCCAGCGCATTGAGCTTGGCCTGAGAGAGGGCGGAGATGTCCGTGCCTTTGGGCAGGTACTGGCGCAACAGACCGTTGGTGTTCTCATTGGATCCGCGTTGCCAGGGATTTTGCGGATCGCAGAAGTAGACCTTGATGTCGGTCGCAAGGGTGAATCGCTTGTGGTCGGCCATCTCCTTGCCCCGATCCCAAGTTTGGAGTTGGAGCTACCCCGGTTTGGTGGACAGCTTAGCGTTTGGCATTCAAACGCTTTAGCGCTGGAGGGGATACCACCATCCGTCGGCGCCCAGCACATGGTACTGGCCGGACGGGTCGACGAAGTAGGTGTTGTTCCCATACACCTGCGTCGTATTGCGCTCCCAAGTGTGCGGCAGGACCATTTGCGTGCCGTTGGGCGCCATGAAGGTGCTCTGGCCCATCAAACCGCGGCCGGCTTCCTGCTGGTTTTGAAAATAGACGTCCCGCTGTTGCTGCTGGGCTTGGCCCCGCGCTGCCTCGGCCTGGCGTAGGCGTTGCGCAGCGGCCATTTCGGCATTGGCGATATTGCCTTCGTTGGCCCGCATATGCGCAATGCCACCCGCCGAGAAGCCACCCGTGTAAATCCAGTTGTAAGTGTAGGTCGGGAAATCCATCGCCGGGCGCCCGGTCGCGCGCATCTGCTGGACATACTGGGCGTAGGAGGCGCGCACCTGCTGGTCGTTCATACGCTGCTGCACAGCTTGGTTCACGCCTTGCTGCGCCTGATTGATGATCGCATCCAGGTTCGCCATGCCCTGTTGGACCCCGGCGCCGTAGTCCTGCGCGGAAGCGGCCACGGGCGCGGCCGATATGGTGACGAGCAACAGCCCACGAACAAAGGCTTGCATCATGGTTGTGCAGATCGTTGCGTGCATCATCTGAGTCTCCTTTGCTGGAGGGCTGGGTGAGCCCGATTTGTTCGCCTTGCCGACATATTGCGCGAACGCGGCTTACCTCGCAGGTAACAACATGTAACATCCACAAACCTCGAGCCACGCTACGCGCTACACTTGGCCATGCCTGCCCCGATCCCGCCTCCGGCCGCGCTCGTCGAGGAGGAGTTACTCAGAAGTCGTCAAGTTGGGCGACAGATTCTGGGCCGTGGCACAGAGCGATGGAGGTCGCCAACTGTCGTCCAAGCTACCGACTCCTGAGTAAGCCGCCTGATCGACAGCGACGCGCTTCGCCGCGCGCCCAGCCACACGCGGCTGCTGCGCTATCTCGTCGAGCGGCGCATTGCCGGCGATGAAACGGCGTTTCGCGAGACGTCGATCGCACTGGAAGTCTTTCGCCGCTATCCGGCGATGTACGACCCCCAATCCGATCCAATCGTGCGCGTGACGGTGCGGCGGTTGCGCGAAAGGCTGGAAGCGCACTACGCTCACTACGACCAGGCGCCCAAGCTGCGCATCGTGCTGCCGAAAGGGCGCTACGAACCCGAGTTCGTGGCGATCGATGGTGCTGCCGGCGCAACGCTCGGCGTGGCCGTGACGCGCACACGCAACCACACTGGCGACGATGCGTTCGACGGACGCTGTCACGCGTTCGCCGAGCATCTTGCCGATCAGCTTGCCCGTGCCGGTCTACCGAGCGTGTTGGCGCGCGGTTCGGTGGACACCGTCGAAGCCATGACGCGCGATCTGGCCGCGCTCGGCGCGCAACTGCAGGTGTTGTGGCTGCTCGAATCGACGCTATCGCGCGAGCAGGACCAGGAACTGCGTCTGTCCGTACGCCTCGTCCGCGCGGCCGACTCAGGCCTGCGTTGGGTTGAGACGGGCCTGGCCATCGCCGACGATATCGGGCGGCTGGTCGATCGCATGGTCAATGTCGCGATCATGCGCACTATCAAGACCGTACCTTCGGCGCTTGCCCTGGACGGCGACACGCGTCTGCTTTCACCGCTTCCAACCGCGCAGCGTGCGACGCTCGAGCAGGCCCGCCTGCTCCTGCTACAGCGAACCATCGCCGGGACTGACGAGGCGATTGCATTGGCGGAAACGGTGACGCAGACGTATCCGGATGCTGCGGACGCCTGGGCCGTGCTCGCCGCAGCAAAGTACAGCCGATGTAGTTTCATGGATCGTGACAGCAGCCCGATCATTGCGCCGATGCGTGCGGCGGTGGACCGCGCGCTTGCGCTCGATCCCGATCAGCCGATGGCGTTGCGTACCAAAGCGATCCTACTATGCAAGTACGATTACGATGCCGACGGCGCCGAAAGCTTTTTCCAGCGCGCATTGCGCACGATGCCCAATTACACCTCGGCGCGTCTCAATTACGCGGAGATGCTGACGCTCCGGTCGATTCGACGACGCGGTCGTGGAGCTCGATCTGGCGCGCGTTTACGATCCGCCTTCGGCCACTGTGCATCTCGCGCGAGCGATCTGCCTCGGATATCAGCGGCGATATGACGAGGCACGCGCCGCATGGGCGCTCTGTCGCGCCGCCGGCGACTTGAGCATGTGGATCTTGTTGGGGCGGGCATGAACGAGCTTGCCGCCGGCGAACTCGACGCCAGCGCGGCATTACTCGACGAGGCAGCCGCGCGCTTTCCGAAGATGCCCGCGGTGATGCTCTGCCACGCTTGCGTCTGCGCGGAACGCGACGACGCCGCCCGTGCGCACCCCATCGAGCGCGATTGTCTGGCGCGGTTCCCTGCTCACTCGCCGGCAAGCCGGGCAGTGCTGATGGCCCTGCTGCGTGACCGGGACGCGACATTGCAATTGCTCGCAGCCGCGCTGGCCGAGCACGCATGGAATTGCTCGCTGTCACGATGCATCCGGCGCTCGATTGGCTGGCGCAGGATGACGAACTCGCTCGACTGCGAAGCCAATGTCCCGTTTGGGAACGCCGAATCCATTCCCGCAAATTTACGGGCCGAGTTGCGTGATGAGCAATAGCCGATCTGATCGGATCCTGCAGGACGACGATATCGTTGGCCGAGTTTGCGCTGAGTGCTATCGTTGGTGGATGGACAAATTCGCTGATCTTGCCGGCGCCGTCGCGGCGCCGGTGCGGGCCTTCTACTTGGCTGGCATCTGTGGCGGCGCCCCCTCAACTTGGTTTCGTTTAGGGCGCTCCGAATGCTCCCTACCAAGATCCGCGCTTCGATCATCGTACTCGCGCTTAGCGCGCTTAGCGCGCTTTGGACCGCTGCTGCTTGTGCCGAAGACGCACGCAACGAAGCGCCGACCGTCGCTTCACCGAGCTTCATAATCACTCTCGCCCACGGGCAGCCAGTCGTGGCCCGCGAGGAGCCCCTGACAGTCGAGCTCACCGGGGTCAAAGACAGCCGGTGCCCATCCGCAGTGCAGTGCGTCTGGGCGGGTCATGCTTCGGTAACACTGCAAGTCACCAAGGTTGGTTCGCCCACGGAATCGCTGACCATTGGCACCCAGACACCCCGGAGCATGAAGCTTCCCTTTGAGGCAACGTATGGTCGCTATCGACTGAGTCTGGTTAGCCTCGAGCCAGGCAATTCAGCCGTAGCGCCGGTAGCGCTGCCGCTCTATCGGGCCACGGTCAAGCTCTCCAGGCCGTAGCCATCGGTCGTGCCCCATACGCACCACCAGCGCCCTTAACCACGCTCTGCGAGTGCGGGCTCCGCAAACACCTTCGTCGGGCCAATAACACCATTGAGAAAACGGGCGGGAGAGAATCATGAAAGCGAGAGTTGCACTGTTGAAGTGCGCATTGGTAGCATGCTTGGGGTTATGGTCTGGTGCGCACGGACAAGACGCAATACGTGTGAGCGGGCCGGCCAAATCGCGGACTGAAATTACGCCAGTGGCACCCACCAGTGCTGATGAGGTCAAGGTGACAGCGCTGTTCCGCCGCGGATTCAGCGGTTGCCGTGCAGAGACTTACGTGCGACGCGGTGACCGAGGCAAAGACAGCGTTGAGAATATCTATATAGGGGCGAGAGGCGTTGGGCAGTGCGCGCAGTATTTCGAAGACGCTCGACTCACTGTATCAATTGGCAAGCTCCCGGCGGGTCGTTACCGCGTTTGGACGGTCGAGTCTTGGGGCGATCGAGGCAAGCCCTTGGAAATCACCGTCCAACCGTGACATCGTTGCTCACGGATTGCCACGTACCATCAACGGGACCTACTTGCCGATCGCACCACCGGACTGGTTCCCGCCAACGTGCTCGCGGAGTCACCCAAAACAGGTCAGTTCCGACAAACCGTTTGCAGAGAATTCTGCCGGTTGATTAAGACCGCCCGATCCGAAATACTCCGCTTCGTGCGCTTGAATCTCCTTCGGATTTCGCGGGCAAACTTGATGGCTGTCACCTGCCGCCCGACGCCATTACCATCGTCATCGACCGCGCCGACATTGAATGGTCGGCGATTCGCGCGCAGGGCGCCGGCTCCTCGCACAGTTTGGCGTTGGGCCGCAAACCGTGGCGACGTTGTTGGTAACGGCGGGTGACAATCCCGATCGGCTGTGCAGCGAAGCTGCATTGGCGACGCTCTGTGGCGCGAGTCCGTTGGAAGCATCATCGGGAACGACAACTCGACATCGGCTCAACCGCGGTGGCGACCGGGCTGTCAATAACGCCCTATGGACGATCTCGATGGTGCGGATGCGGAGCGATCCGCGCACCCGTATGTATGTCGCTCGCCGAACCGCCGAGGGTTTGTCCACGAAAGAGATTCAACGTTGCCTCAAGCGGTACATCGTTCGCGAGCTATACCCGCTGATCCTGGCCGACTTGGCGGATTCGACGCGCCCGTCATGACATAGGAGCGTCAATGCGCCTACGGAGAGCTTCTTCCATACGCTCAAGACCGAATTGGTCATGCACTGCGACTACAAGACCCGCGACGATGCGCGGGGCAGCTTGTTCGATTACATGGAAGTGTTTTACAACCGGCAGCGACGGCACTCATCGATTAGCTACGAGGCCCCGTTACCGTTCGAAGCGATGCAATCGCCTGTCAAGGTGTCCACCGTTCGTAAGTAAGACCACTTGCTGACATAACGCGGCGCCGGAAGCGGCCGTAGGAAACCGCGAAAGCGGAAGCTCAACCGTGGCTCGACCGGGGCGCGCGGCGCCGCGCCGGCAACGCCAACGCGGTGACTTCGGCGCACGCGCGAGACGAAATCGCGATCGCACGGAGAAGCATGCAGGGGATCGGGTGGGCCGTCGGAGCTCATAGAACTGAGCTATTGCCCCGATTTAAACAATCAATTTGATCTATGGTCCTCCGGAATCTAAAGTGTGTCGCATCGACGACCCCAAACAGTGAGGAGAGAAGAACCATGTCCAACGAAGCAAAGTGCCCGTTCCCGAGCGGGGCGCGCAGACACACGGTGGCCGGGGCTTCGGCAAACGCAGGCTGGTGGCCCGACCAGCTGAACCTGAAGATCCTGCACCAGCACTCCGCCGCGTCCGATCCCATGGGCGAGGCGTTCGACTACGCCGAGGCATTCAAGAGCCTCGACCTCGACGCGGTGATCAGCGACCTCCATACGCTGATGACCGATTCGCAGGACTGGTGGCCCGCGGACTACGGCCACTACGGGCCTTTCTTCATCCGCATGGCGTGGCATTCCGCAGGTACGTACCGCATTGCCGATGGCCGCGGCGGCGCAGGCACCGGCGCGCAGCGCTTCGCGCCCCTCAACAGCTGGCCGGACAACGGTAACCTCGATAAGGCGCGCCGCTTGCTGTGGCCGATCAAGCGGAAGTACGGCCGCAAGATCTCCTGGGCGGACCTGATGATCCTCACCGGCAACGTCGCTTTGGAGTCGATGGGCTTCAAGACGTTTGGTTTCGCCGGCGGCCGCGCGGACATCTGGGAACCGGAGGAAGACATCTACTGGGGCCCGGAGGGCAAGTGGTTGGCCGACGAGCGCTACAGCGGCGACCGCGATCTCGCCAATCCGCTCGCCGCGGTCCAGATGGGCCTGATATACGTGAATCCGGAAGGCCCCAACGGCAACCCGGACCCACTCGGGTCGGCGCGCGACATCCGCGAGACGTTCGCCCGCATGGCGATGAACGACGAAGAGACCGTGGCGCTCACCGCCGGCGGCCACACTTTCGGCAAGACCCATGGTGCCGGTAGCACGAGCCACGTCGGTCCCGAGCCCGAGGGCGCCGGCATCGAACAGCAAGGCCTCGGCTGGAAGAACAGCCTCGGCAGTGGCAAGGGCATCGATGCGATCACCAGCGGCCTGGAAGGCGCGTGGACTCCGACACCCACCCAGTGGGACAACAGCTACTTCGAGACGCTGTTCGGGTACGAGTGGGAATTGACCAAGAGCCCCGCCGGCGCCAATCAGCGGAAGCCCAAGGGCAATGCGGGCGCCGGCACGGTGCCGGACGCGCACGACCCGACCAAGCGCCACGCGCCAATGATGTCGACGGCCGACATGGCCATGCGCGTGGACCCGGCCTACGAGAAGATCTCGCGCCGGTTCATGGCGAATCCGCAGGAGTTTGCCGACGCGTTCGCCCGCGCCTGGTTCAAACTCACCCATCGCGACATGGGGCCGCTCGCACGTTACCTTGGCCCGCTCGTGCCGAAGGAAGTGCTGATCTGGCAGGATCCGATCCCCGCGGTCGATCATGCGCTGATCGACGAGCGGGACATTGCGGCTCTGAAAGCCAGGGTCCTCGCCTCCGGTCTTTCGATCTCCCAGTTGGTCTCCACGGCATGGGCGTCGGCCGCCACTTTCCGCGGCAGCGACAAGCGCGGCGGCGCCAACGGGGCGCGCATCCGCCTCGCGCCGCAGAAGGATTGGGACGTCAACCAGCCGGCCGAACTGGCAAAAGTGCTGACCAAGCTGGAAGCGATCCGGAAGGAGTTCGACGGCGCGCAATCCGGTGGCAAGAAGGTCTCGCTGGCCGACCTGATCGTGCTGGGCGGCTGCGCGGCCGTCGAGGCGGCGGCGAACAAAGCCGTGCACGACGTGAAGGTCCCCTTCACGCCAGGCCGCATGGACGCGTCGCAGGCGCAGACCGATGTGGACGCGTTCGCGGTGCTGGAGCCCGCCGCGGATGGATTCCGCAACTACGTCCGCAAGGGGGTCAAGGGATCGCCGGCCGAGATGCTGGTGGACAAGGCGCAGTTGCTGACACTGACCGCCCCCGAGATGACCGTGCTGATCGGCGGCATGCGCGCCCTCGATGCGAGCGTGGGGCAGGCAAAGCACGGGGTGTTCACCAAGCGCCCGGGGACGCTGACCAACGACTTCTTCGTGAACCTGCTCGACATGAACACGAAGTGGCAGAAGTCCGCCACGTCGGAAGCCGTGCTCGAGGGACGCGACCGGACGACGGGCGAGCTCAAGTGGACGGGCACCGTCGTCGATCTCGTCTTCGGTTCGAACTCACAGCTCCGCGCCCTCGCGGAAGTCCATGCGTGCAGCGACTCGGAGCAGGCGTTCGTGCGCGACTTCGTGGCGGCCTGGAGCAAGGTGATGAACCTGGATCGCTTCGACCTGGCGTGATCCCGCCGGATCGATGTGCAAGGTCCTCGAATGCGCAGCCTCGACCTGGCTTCAGGTTGTACCAAACCGGCCAGGGGTGGTCTCACAACACGTTGTTGCCAATGGCGCATTGCTTCTGCACATCCGTCGTTCCCGCGTTCGCGGGAACGACGGAGTGTTGGACAGGCATTTCCGTAACGCCCAACAGGTCGATTGTCAGTGTGCGCTCCGGGCAGGCGCGAAGTCTGCCTCCCGCGCGCAGGGCGTCGCCGCCTGGTGCCGCCGCCGCGAATCTACTACCACCGCTACTTCGGGACGCTGGTGCGGACGGCCGCTAGCGGGAAACTTCGGCGGCGACCGTGAAGGGCAGGAGTTGGCCGCGAGCTGCCATCGGCCCGCATGGGTGCGACGTCCCACCACGCCATCGGACGGCAACCTCATTGCGTGAATCACCCGCCGCGAAACGCCGCCTCCATCTCCCGCCGGAATTTCACCGCGTCGTTCGTCGCGTCGAACGCGACGTCGTCCCAGCGCATCGGCGCATTGGCAGCGATCGCGCGTTTCAGCGTGACGCCGTGCGCGAGGCCGAGCGGCAGGCCGCCCTGCGCCAGCGACGCGGCTGCGGGCATCAGTTTCCCGTACACCGTGTAGCCGCCCTCGCCGTCGAGCGTCTCGCCGGCGACGAGCGCGCGCTTGGCGGTGGCGACGACGTCGCCGTTCCATGCGATCGCCGAGCCGGTCGCTTCGCCGCGCAGCCCGGCCGAGGCGACGCTGATGCCGAGCTCGAGGCCGATCGCGTGGTATGGCTTGTACATCGCCGAGTAGCGGCCGGACGGATCGGTCGAGAAGCCGTACTCCTTGAAACAGCGGCGGACGTAGTCTTCGCCCGTCGCGTCGC
Source organism: Betaproteobacteria bacterium (assembly GCA_040007035.1). Taxonomy (GTDB): domain Bacteria; phylum Pseudomonadota; class Gammaproteobacteria; order Burkholderiales; family Casimicrobiaceae; genus CAIWHR01. The sequence continues at coordinate 24,186 of JBDTVU010000020.1, forward strand.
CGGCGCGGAACGTCACGTAGACGCCCCAGCGCAGGTCGCGGAACACGGGGCGGCCGTCGCGCTCGACCGAGGAGACCACCTCGACCTGCCCGGCGTGGTGCAGATGGCCGCCCTCGTCGCGCGGCCGCAGCACGCGCGGCAGGTCGTCGACACCGCAGGGCGGGAAGTCGAGACCGTCCGGCGCGGGCGTGAGGCCCGTCGCGTTGGCCACGGCGGCCATCTCGATCGCGCTCTTGGTGCCGTCGAGGAACGAATTGAACATCTGCGCGTTGAAGTCGCCCGCCGCCACGATCTCCGGCGTGAATCCGTAGTATGGCCACACGGTATCCGGCGTCGACGCGTGGTACTCCGGCAGGTACTTGGTCCCCTTGCCGGCGGCGACGACCTCGAACCCCGCGGCGCGGCACCAGTCGACCATCTCGCAGATCAGCGCCGGCTGGTCGCCGTACGCGAGCGAGTAGACGATGCCGGCCTCGCGCGCGCGGCGCGCCAGCAGCGGACCGGCGAGTGCGTCGGCTTCGACGTTGACCATCACCACGTGCTTGCCGTGCGTGCAGCACAGAAGCACATGGCGGATGCCGGCGGCGGGATTGCCCGTCGCGTCGATGACGATCTCGACCTCGGGCGCGGCGATCAGCGCGGCAGCGTCGTCGGTGACGAACGTGGCGCCGGTCTTTGCCGCGTCGGCGAACGAGCGCGCGGCGTACCGTTGCGGCGCCCAGCCCGTCCGCGCCAGCGACGCCTTCGCGCGGTCCGGCGCGAGGTCGGCGATCCCCGTGACGTGGATGCCCGGCGTGTGCTTCGCCTGCGCGAGGTACATCGCGCCGAACTTGCCGGCGCCGATCAGGCCGACGCGTAGCGGCCGGCCGTCGGCGGCGCGCTGTTGCAGCATCCAGTGGAGATTCATCGAGTCCTCGTGGCGATCGTGTCGTCGATTGCCGTCAGTCGTTCGTTACGCCGCATCGGCCGAACATCGTCGCGTCGAACGATGGCGGCGCCGCGCCCGTCAATGCAGCGCCAGCGACAGCCCGAGCGGAACGAAGATCACCGACAGCACGTTGCCGATCAGCACGATCGAGGCGACCTTGCCCGGCTCCTGCTCGAACTGCTCGGCGACCATGAAATTGAGAACGGCCGGCGGCAGGCAGCCGAACAGCAGCAGGAGCCCCGCCTGCGTCCGGTCGAGGCCCAGCACCGGCGTCAGCAGCGCCGCCATCGCGATGCCGGTCAGCGGGCAGACCAGCCCGCCGATGATGCCGAGCCGGGTGTCGTGCCAGCGGATCGTCGTCAGCCGCACGCCCAAAGACAGCAGCATCATCGGAATCAGCGCGTCGCCGACGAGCTTGATGGTGACGGCCAGCACCTCCGGCAGCGGCGGGTGGAGCGCCGCGAAGGCGAAGCCGGCGAACGTCGACCACACCATCGGGTTGCGCAGCAGGTTCCGGAACCGCGCGTGGTGGTCGATCATCCACGCACCCAGCGTGAAGTGCAGCAGGTTCGAGATCGTGAACAGCGCGACCATCGCCGAGAACCCGGACGCCCCGAACGCGAGGGCGGCGAGCGGCAGCCCCATGTTGCCGCAGTTGTTGAACATCATCGGCGGCACGAACGTCCGGTGGTCCTCGTGCAGCAGCTTCGCGAACGGCCACGCGAGGAGCCCCGAGCCGAGCACCACGCCGACGCTGCCGAGCATCAGCAGCCGGTTCTCGGCGATGTCGAAATCCTTCGCCGCGAGCGCGGAGAAGATCAGCGCCGGCGACAGCACGTTCATGCTGATCCGGTTGACCCACGCCATGTCCGGCTTCGCCCGCCGGCCGTACAGCCACCCCAGCGCGATGATCGAGAACACCGGCAGGATGATGCCGAGGAGGCGGTCCATGCGCGGGGTCGACGGGAACGCTAGAGGATGTACCGGGCGAGGTTGTCGTCGCCGGCGATGTCGGCGAGCCGCAGGTCGACGTACGCGCCGTCGATCGAGATCGTTTCGCCGGTGCGCCTCGACGCGTGGTACGACACGTCGTCGAGCAGCCGCTCCATCACCGTGTACAGCCGGCGGGCGCCGATGTTCTCCTGCTTCTCGTTGACGGCGAACGCGATCTCGGCCAGCCGGCGTATGCCGTCGGGCTTGAAGTCGAGGTGGACGTTCTCGGTGCCGAGCAGCGCCTCGTACTGGCGGACGAGGCAGGCGTCGGTGGCGGTCAGGATCTGCTCGAAATCGGAGACCGACAGCGACGACAGCTCCACCCGAATCGGAAAGCGGCCCTGCAGTTCGGGAATCAGGTCGGAGGGCTTCGACAGGTGGAACGCGCCGGAGGCGATGAACAGGATGTGGTCGGTGCGCACCATCCCGTACTTCGTCGACACCGTCGTGCCCTCGACCAGCGGCAGCAGGTCGCGCTGGACGCCCTGCCGCGACACGTCGGCGCCGTGCGTCTCCTGCCGGCTCGCGATCTTGTCGATCTCGTCCAGGAAAACGATGCCGTTCTGCTCGACCGCCGTCAGCGCCCGGGCCTTGATCTCGTCGTCGTTGAGGAGCTTCGCCGCCTCCTCGTCGGTCAGCGCCTTCATCGCGTCGGCCACCGCCATCTTCCTGACCTTCCGCCGCGCGCCGCCCATCTGCTGGAACATTCCCTGGATCTGGCTGGTCAGGTCTTCCATCCCCGGCGGCGCCATGATCTCCATCTGCGGCGACAGCAGCGACACCTCGACCTCGACCTCCTTGTCGTCGAGCTTCCCCTCGCGCAGCATCTTGCGGAATTTCTGCCGCGTCGCCGTGTCCGTCGGCTGCATGTCGTGGAAGCTGACCTCGCGCGCCGGCGGCAGCAGCACGTCGAGGATGCGCTCCTCGGCGGCGTCGGCGGCACGGTCGCGGACCTTGCGCGCCTCCGTCTCGCGCGTCTGCTTGATCGCGGCCTCGGCCAAGTCGCGGATGATGGTGTCGACGTCGCGGCCGACGTAGCCGACCTCGGTGAACTTGGTCGCCTCGACCTTGATGAACGGCGCGTCGGCGAGCCGCGCGAGGCGGCGCGCGATCTCGGTCTTGCCGACACCGGTCGGGCCGATCATCAGGATGTTCTTCGGCGTGATCTCCTGCCGCAGCGGCTCGGCCACCTGCTGCCGGCGCCAGCGGTTGCGCAGCGCGATCGCGACGGCGCGCTTCGCCGCGTCCTGCCCGACGATGTGCTTGTCGAGCTCGGAGACGATTTCCGACGGGGTCATCTGCGACATGGGCGGGCAGAGCTGGCAATGCAGCCGCCCCGGACGGACGGCCGTTGGATTGTACCGCGAACCTCGACGCGGCCCGGGGCGACGATCCGCGCGTTTTCTGGCGGCCAGCGGAGCCATCGCTTATCATTGCGACCTGCACGCGATGGGCGCGCCGCCGGCGCGCACACGTGAATCGCGTGCCGGAGGAGGATGTCCGCGTGCAGTCCCGGAAGTTCGCGTCGTTCGTGCTGCTGTCGCTGGCCGGCTGCCAGTCGGGCGCGCTGGCGCCGGCGACGGGTCCGGCCGTCGGCGGGAGGCTGGGGCCGCTCAACGGCGCCGCGATCGGCGGTTCGGTGGTGTTCCAGCCGCGCGCCGACGGCGTCACGATGGTCGTCCACGTCACCGATGCGGCTCCCGGCAGCTATCGCATCGTGATCCATGCGACCGGCAACTGCTCGTCGCGCAACGGATTCTCTGCCGGCGCGCCGTGGACGCCGCCGGGCCGCGCGCCGCTCGACTTCACGCTGGCCACGAACACCGAGGGAACGCTGACGATGAGCACGCAGATCGCGGGGATCGTCGTCGATGGTCCCGACGGGATCCGCGGCAAGGCGGCGATCATCCACGAGCGCTCCGTCGGCCCCATCGACGCGCGGCCCGGCGTCCCGAACGGCCGGATCGGCTGCGCCGCGATCGGCGACGCGTCGTCGTTCGACCTCTTGCACTGACCGCGGACCGCGCCTCGCGCAGCCCGCTTCCCGGAGCCACGATGGGCTTTCTCGCCGACAAGAAGATCCTGATCACCGGCATTCTCTCGAACCGCTCGATCGCCTACGGCGTCGCGCGCGCCTGCAAACGCGAGGGCGCGGAGCTCGCATTCACCTACGTCAACGCCGACCTCAAGGACCGCGTCACGCGGATCGTGAGCGAGTTCGGCAACGTGCAGGTGCTGCCGTGCGACGTGAGCCGCGACGAGGACATCGACGCGCTGTTCGCCGCGCTGAAGTCGGAATGGGGCGTGCTCGACGGGTTGCTGCACTCGATCGCGTTCGCGCCGCGCGAGGCGCTCGCCGGCGACTACCTGAATGCGCTGACGCGCGCCGCGTTCGCCACCGCGCAGGACATCTCGAGCTACAGCTTCGCCGCGCTGGCCAAGGGCGCGCGGCCGCTGATGCAGGGTCGCCCGGCATCGCTGCTGACGTTGACCTATCTCGGCTCGATGCGCTCGGTGCCGAACTACAACGTGATGGGGCCGGCCAAGGCCAGCCTCGAAGCGAACGTCCGCTATCTGGCCGCGTGCCTCGGCCCCGAGGGCATCCGCGTCAACGCGCTTTCGGCCGGGCCGATCAAGACGCTCGCCGCCGCGGGCATCGGCAACTTCTCGAAGCTGCTGTCCCGTTTCGAGAAGGCGGCGCCGCTACATCGCATCATCACGATCGAGGAAGTCGGCAACGTCGCCGCGTTCTATTTCTCCGAACTCTCGAGCGCGATCACCGGCGAGATCACCCACGTCGATTGCGGCTACTCGACGGTGGCCGTCGGCGACGACGGCTGAGGCCCGACGCGCCGTCGGCCCGGGCCCGTCCCGCCTCACCGCCGTGACCGCCAACGCCAGGCGCTTCGACGTCGCCATCATTGGCGGCGGCCACAACGGCCTCGTCTGCGCCGCGTATCTCGCCGCCGCCGGCCAGTCGGTCTGCGTGCTGGAGCACCGCCACGTGGTCGGCGGCGCCGTTGTCACCGAGGAATTCCATCCCGGCTTCCGCAACTCGACGGTGAGCTACACGGTCAGTCTGCTCGACCGGCAGGTGATCCGCGATCTCAGGCTCGCAGAGCACGGTCTGTGCGTGGTGCTGCGGCCGTTCTCGAATTTCCTGCCGCTGCCGATGGGTGACAACCCCGGTGGCGACTACCTCAAGGTCGGCGGCGGGCTTGCCGCGACGCAGGCCGAGGTCGCGAAGTTCTCGCGTCGTGACGCCGAGCAGTTGCCCGGCTACTACGCAATGCTCGACCGGGTCGCGGACGTGCTGCGCGACCTGATCGCCGCGACGCCGCCGAACGTCGGCGGCGGCATCCACGCGGTGCTCGACGGATGGAAGGTGGCGAAGCGTTTCCGCGCGCTCGATCTCGCCGGCCAGCGCGACGTCCTCGACCTGTTCACCAAGGGCGCCGGCGAGATCCTCGACCGCTGGTTCGAGTCCGATCCGATCAAGGCGGCGTTCGGCTTCGACGCCGTCGTCGGCAACTTCGACAGCCCGTATGCAGCCGGCTCCGCCTACGTGCTGCTGCATCACGTGTTCGGCGAGGCCAATGGCCAGCGCGGGCAATGGGGCCACCCGATCGGCGGCATGGGCGCGATCACGCAGGCGATGGCGCGCGAGTGCGAAGCCCGCGGCGTCGTGCTGCGCACCGGTGCGCCGGTCGCGCGCGTCATCGTCAAGGGCGGCCGTGCCACGGGCGTCGAGCTGGAAAGCGGCGAGGTCGTCGAAGCGACGCGGATCGTCGCCAACGTCGACCCGAAGCGGCTGTTCGAGAAGCTCGTTGCGCCCGAGCACGTCGACGCCGACTTCCGCGCCCGGATCGCCGGCTACCGCTGCGGCTCCGGCACGTTCCGGATGACCGTCGCGCTGTCGGCGCTGCCCGATTTCACGTGCCTCCCGGGCGCGCACGCGCAGCCGCACCACGCGAGCGGCATCGTCATCGCGCCGTCGCTCGGCTACATGGAGCGCGCGTACTTCGACGCGAAGACGCACGGCTGGTCGAAGGCGCCGATCGTCGAGGTGCTGATCCAGTCGGTCGTCGACGACTCGCTCGCCCCGTCCGGGATGCACGTCGCCAGCCTGTTCTGCCAGCACGCGCACCCGGAGTTGCCGAAGGTGAGCGGCCGCACCTGGGACGACGCGCGCGACGAGGTCGCCGACCTGATGATCGCGACGGTGAACGGCGTCGCACCCAACTTCGCCGCCAGCGTCATCGGCCGCCACGTCCTGTCGCCGCTCGATCTCGAGCGCGAATTCGGGTTGACCGGCGGCGACATCTTCCACGGGGCGCTGGGACTCGATCAGTTGTTCGCGACGCGCCCCGTGCTCGGGCACGCCGACTACCGGATGCCCGTTCGCGCGCTTTACCTGTGCGGCTCGGGCGCGCATCCGGGCGGCGGCGTGACCGGCCTGCCTGGCCGCAACGCGGCACGCGAGATCCTGCGCGACGTGCGGCGCCGTCGTCACGTCTGAGCCGGTGGCGGCCGTGGGCGCGTCGCCCTCGCACAATCTCGCATCGCTGCTCCTCCGCACGGCGCGCTGCTGGCCGCGGCTGCCGGCGGTCGCGCACGGCCATCGCATCGTCGCCGACTACGGTGCGCTGGCCGCGGGCGCTGCGCAGCTCGCCGGCGCATTTTCCACGGCAGGGCTTCTCCCCGGCGAGCGCGTGGCGCTGGTGTCGCGCAACGTCCCGGCGTACATCGAGACGATGTTCGCGTGCTGGTGGGCGGGGCTCGTCGTCGTGCCGGTCAACGCCAAGCTCCATCCTACCGAGCTCGCCTACATCCTCGACCACAGCGGCGCGCGCTGGGCATTCGTCGACGAGGCGTGGGAAGCGGCGCTGGGCGGCCTGGCCGAGGTGCCGGCGACGCTCGAGCGCATCGTACGTTTCGGCAGCCGCGAGTACGCCACGCTGCGTGCTGGAGCACCGACGGAAGCGCCCGCCGCCTGCGCGCGCGGCGACCCGGCGTGGCTGTTCTACACCAGCGGCACGACGGGCCGGCCGAAAGGCGTGGTCATCTCGCACGGCAACCTCGCCGCGATGACGCAGTGCTTCCTGTCCGACGTCGAGACCATCGCGCCGGGCGACACGATCCTGCATCCGGCGCCGCTCTCGCACGGCTCCGGCCTGTACGTGTTGCCGCACGTCGCGCGCGGCGCCGTCAACGTCGTGCCGGAGTCCGGCGGCTTCGATGCCGACGAGATCTTCGCGCTGATCGAAGCGTGGGACCGCGCGGGTTTCTTCGCGGCGCCGACGATGGTCAAGCGGTTGGTGGCCGCGCCCGCGCTCTCCGGCGCGCGGCTCGACCGGCTGAAGAGCATCGTCTACGGCGGCGGGCCGATGTACGTCGCCGATTGCAAGGCGGCGTTCGCGGCACTCGGCCCTCGCCTCGCGCAGATTTACGGCCAGGGCGAGTCGCCGATGACGATCACCGCGATGGACCGCGCGCTCGTCGCCGATGCGGTTCACCGCGGCGACGACGCACGGCTGGGCTCCGTCGGCGTCGCGCAGACCGGCATCGACGTGCGCATTGCCGGTGCGGGCGATGCGCCGCTGCCCGTCGGCGAGATCGGCGAGGTGCTCGTCCACGGTCCAACGGTGATGCAAGGCTACTGGAAGAACCCCGAAGCGAGCGCGGCGACGCTGGCGAACGGGTGGCTGCACACCGGCGACGTCGGCATCCTCGACGCCGACGGTTTCCTGACGCTGAAGGACCGCTCGAAGGACCTGATCCTCAGCGGCGGCTCGAACATCTACCCGCGCGAGGTCGAAGAGGTGCTGCTGCGCCATCCGGCCGTCGCCGAAGTCGCCGTTGTCGGACGCGCGCACGCGGACTGGGGCGAGGAGGTGGTCGCCTGCGTCGTGCTGCGCGGCCCGGCCGACGAAACGCGACGTGCGGCGATCGAGCACGAACTCGACGCGTTGTGCCTCGACAGCATCGCCCGGTTCAAGCGGCCGAAGGCGTACGTCTTCCTCGCAGAACTCCCGAAGAACAATGCCGGGAAGGTTCTCAAGACGGCGCTACGGGAGAGGTTAGCGCCTGCGCGATAGTCCCGTTGCATCGGCGGCACCCTCGGAATCCGTAACGCGACATCGGACCCGTCGATTCCGGGGTGGCAGGCTCGACTACTTGGCCGATGACTAAGGCCAAATTCACGCTGGTCGATGCCCCGCTGTTTCGGATCGGGCTCAAACCGGCCCGAGGAAACGGGCTGGAGAAAACGTCGCAGGTGATGGTCGACAAGGTCCAGGTGCTCAAGCGCGAGTGGATCGAGAAGCGGGTCGGAGCGCTCACGTGCAAATAGATGCAGGCGGTGGAGTCGGCACTGCGGGTGTGGCTCCAGCGCGGCTGCGCCGTCAGCGCGGTACGCAGAACGCGACCGAATCCGGACCGTAGCCTTCCGGCAGCCAGCCTTGCTGCAACATCGACGACCGAATCTCCGGCGATGTCGTGTACCGGTGATTGGCGTCGGCGCGATTGTTGTACACGCGATAAACCGGCGTCGTCTGAAACAGGCAGGCGCCGGTCACTTGATCGGCGGGGTACACGTCGAAGACCTCGGAACCCTCCAGCAGCCAGGCGTCGCTGAATCGCTGTTGGACTTGGGCGCATTCGACCGTCGACGCCGAATAGAAATGCGAATCGAGCCCTTTCTCGGGCCGTCCGTAGAAGCGGCAGACCGGGACGACGCCATCCGGCGCGTCGTCGCGTTGCGCATAGACCGGCATCACCTCGCCCGTGCGCTGCCAGCCAGGGAACCGTCCGTTGTCGAGCGCGGCGATCTCAAGTGGGCTTGAGGTAGTGAAATAGTGGCCAACCGCAGCATAGAAATACTCAACCGCGAGCGACACGTTCGGGATCGACACGGCACGCACGACTTTGATTGAGTTCATCTGAAAGCTAGGATCCGTCGCGGGTCGGGTGTCCAAAACCACGCTGCCGACTATGTTCAGGGATGTCGCGTCGAGCACCCTGATCTGCTCGCTTCTGGAGGCGTAGGGTCCGCCGGAGACGAACGGGCCGGGCTGGAAGCGAAAGAGCTGCCCGCCGCCGAGCCCTGGCAGCATCCCGTGGCCGGAGTCGTCGGTACTCGCGAGCACCTGTCCCGATGTCGGATCGACGGCCAAGAGCGGACTGTTGGTGCCGTCCCAATCGCCCTCTATCAGAAGCGCACCGTCGCCCGCACGAATGGCCAGATCGCTGACGGCACCCTGCAGCGCGAAGGCGGACGTTTCCTTCAGGGTTCCGGCGTCCAGGACGACCATCGCGGGATCGCGGTTGCCCCGGCATTCCGGAATGTCGGGGCCGAGGCCTCCTTGAGGCGCGTAGAGCACGTTGCGCGTAGGATCGAGCCGAAGTGTACGGCCAACGCTATCCGTGGCGCATTCCAGCAGACCAGTTGCGACGAACGCTCCAGTCGCCACGGCGATCGAAGCCAGTCGTCGGCCTTGGCCTACGTAGACCTTCGCGCCATCCGCTGACACGAGAAGGGCCGTGAACAGACCGCTCCTCGGTGGTGGCGGCGCGGAATCGAAAAACGGCGACAACGAGACCGTCGAGACGATCTGCAGCGTCGTTCCATCGACCACCGCCAGCGTTGGCACGAAATTCGGCGCGTGCCCGCCTCCGACCGCATAGATCCGCTCGGAGGCCGGATCGGACAATACGATATCCACAAAATCGAGTTGCGCAGCCAGCGACGATACGGCCACCGTCGTCAGGGATTTGGTATCGATCAAGGACAGCAACTCGCCGCTGCCCCCACTACGGACCAGAAGCCGCGGGCGCAGAGGATCAGCCGTAACCGCTTGGGGTGGGTAGGGACCGGTCGCAATTCCTCCGACGATCGTGTTGGACACGGTATTGAACGCAATGACGCCGCCGATCAAATTACCTGGCGACCCAGCCGCGCCCTTTCCATCGTAGCCATAAACCGCGACGAAGACGCGGCTGCCGTGAAGGTCCGCCGCAAGACCGGTCGGGCTGCACCCGAAGGCGATCTCCGGAATCCACGTCGCGCAGGGCACGGGGCTTATTTCCGCCGTCTTCAGCCGCACGTCCATGTCGAGCCGCGCGAGCCATACCGGTCGGGGCGGCAACAGACTGCCGTCGAAGGCTGTCCCGAAGGTCAGGGTCGTCACCAGCGCGGGCGCCGCGATGGCCATGGGACTTCCAGCGAGCATTCCGACTGCCAGCACGCCGGCCAATAGACCGCTGGGGTTGCGAATTCTCGTATCCTTCGTTGGCGTCTTTGAAAAAGTGACAAACCGCGTTTTCGACACGGCGAAAACGCGGTTTGTGCCCGATATAAATCCGAAGTCAGCCGATAAGCCGGGTTCTGTTACGGCGCTTGCGCGCTATGGCCGTCATTCGTCTAGGCCCACCGTTGCCGATGGGCTCGAGCCACCTACCCGCGGACTCGGCGAGCAGCGTCATCGTCCGCCTGCTTGGTGTTGCTCCGGATGGAGGTTGCCGCGTTTCACCCGCCTGCGTTTGACGGCAGGCGACTCGTCTCTGTGGCCCTGTTCCTCGCTTTGGCCGGCCGCGCTAGCGGTGGCGTATGGCGTCCGGGCGTTACCCGGCATCCTTGCTCTGCGGAGCCCGGACTTTCCTCCCCCCGCCTTCGGTTTGCACCGGGGCGGGCGGCGACGGTCTGGCTGGCTTCGGACCGACAGGATACCACTACAGCGCGAAGGTTCTCCGGTCAGCCGACGCGCCAGCGCACCGCCTCGCCCGCCCGCAGCGGCACGACGGTGAATTCGCCGAACGGAAATTCGGCGGGAACGGACCAGCGCTCGCGCACCAGCGTCACCTTGTCACCGTGCCGCGGCAGCCCGTAGAAGTCGGCGCCGAAGAAACTGGCGAAACCTTCGAGCCGGTCAAGAGTGCCGGCGTCCTCGAACGCCTCGGCGTAGAGCTCGAGCGCCGCCGGCGCCGAGTAGCAGCCGGCGCAGCCGCAGTCGTTCTCTTTCGTGTGCCGCGCGTGCGGCGCCGAATCGGTGCCGAGGAAGAACTTCCGGTTGCCGGACGTCGCGGCGCGGACGAGGGCCTGCCGGTGCGTTTCGCGTTTGAGGATCGGCAGGCAGTAGAAGTGCGGACGGAGGCCGCCGACGAAGAGGGCATTGCGCGACCACAGCAGGTGCTGCGGCGTGATCGTCGCCGCGACGGTGGCCGGCGCCGACGCGACGAAATCGGCCGCTTCCTGCGTCGTGATGTGCTCGAGCACGACTTTCAGCGCCGGGAAATCGCGGACGATCCTTGTCAGCAGCGTGTCGACGAACACGCGCTCGCGGTCGAACATGTCGACATCCGCCGCCGTCACCTCGCCGTGCACCGACAGCACGACGCCGTGCCGCTCCATCGCGGCGAGCGCGGGGTACGCGCGGTCGAGCGCGGTGACGCCGGAATCCGAGTTCGTCGTCGCGCCGGCCGGGTAGTACTTGACCGCGTGGACGAACCCCGACGCCTTCGCTGCCGCGATCTCGCTCGCGGCCGTGTTGTCGGTCAGATAGAGCGTCATCAGCGGCTCGAACCGCGACGCGGTCGGCAACGCGGCGAGGATCCGGTCGCGGTACGCACGCGCCGCGGCGACCGTCGCCACCGGCGGCCTGAGGTTGGGCATGACGATTGCTCGTCCGAACACGCGGGCGGTTGCACCGACCACCGCAGCCATCGCCGGCCCGTCGCGCAGGTGGAGGTGCCAGTCGTCGGGGCGGGTGAGGGTGAGGGTCGGCGCGGGGGCGGTCATGGAAAGGCCTTGTTTTTCCTCAATTATACGGCCCGGGACCCGGGTGCCGCGCGGGTCCGCTTCACGTCGGAAGAAGGTTGGCAGCGGCAGGCGTTGACGGGATATAATCGCCCGTTTCATGCGGGCGGTGCCCGCCGCGGCGGGCAGTGGTC
>JBDTVU010000021.1:0-35932 GCA_040007035.1 Betaproteobacteria bacterium
GGCGTCGCCGGCAATCCCGGCATGGCGTGAAAGGCGGGGGGCGCGCTCGCGCCCTGCTCGCGCGCAGGCCGTCCGGGCCGCCCCCGGCGCCCGCTTCCATAACCGGACCCAATGGCGATCCGAAAAACGAGTATTGGACGCTCGCCGGCGCGCGGCGCGAACATCGTCGCATCGGAAGTCGGCCGTTGAACGGCCACAGCAACCCAAGGACCCGCCGCCCGGCAACGCCCTCCCAACCCCGCTGCCTGCCGGGCGCGGGGATCGCGACACCGGCACGGCGCTCACGATCATCGAATGAAGGAGCCAAGTCACCCATGAAGCTCGCAACGTTTTCCAAGGACGGCCGGCGACTGGTCGGCATCGTCGAGGGCGATACGGTCACGGTCGTCGACGTGCCCGACATGCGGCGCCTGTTCGAGCTGGGCGGCGTCGCCGTCGCCGCGGAGGCCGACCGCCGCCGCACGCGCGAGCGCTTTCTTCTGTCCGCCGTGAAGCTCGAGGCGCCGATCATCCCGAAGAAGATCTTCCACACCGCCGGCAACTACGCCGAGCACGCGCAGGAGGGCAACCGCGCGAACTGGGTCGCCGCGATCAAGCCGTGGATCATGTTCTTCCAGAATCCCGACGCGATCATCGGCCCGGACGACCCCATCGTCTACCCCGAGCACCTGACGAAGGAGCTCGACTACGAGCTCGAGTTCTGCGCGGTGATCGGCAAGCCGGGCAAGTACCTTTCCGTCGACGAGGCGAAGGACTACATTGCCGGCTACCTGATCTTCAACGACATTACCGCGCGCGACATCCAGCGACGCGAGATGCAGTCGAGCAACTTCGTGTTCAGCAAGTCGCTCGACACGTTCTGCCCGTTCGGTCCGTGGATCGTCACCGCGGACGAGATTCCCGATCCCTACGACCTCGACCTGCTGCTGACGGTCAACGGCGAGAAGCGGCAGATCTCGAACACCAGCCACTTGTCGGTGACGGTCCCGCAGATCATCAGCAAGTTCTCGCCGGCCGGCTTCTCGGCCGGCGACATCGTCACCACGGGCACCGTCTCGGGCGTGGCCGCATTCAGCGCCGATCCGCAGGCGTGGTATCTGAAGCCCGGCGACGTCATCGAGGCGAACATCGAGAAAATCGGCACGCTGCGCAACCGCGTGATCGGCTGGAAGGAAGCCTACGGCGTCGACGCGCCGGCGTGGCAGGGGTTCTGACTATGGCGACCATCGATCGCAGCAAGGTGTGGACGGGCACGCTCAACGAGCAGGCGCTCGCCGGGCGGCCGGTGCCGCGCGCGCGGTTCTACGACACGACGCTGCGCGACGGAGAGCAATCGGTCGGCGTGATGTTCGACCCCGACCAGAAGCTCGAGATCGCGAAGCTGCTCGACGGTCTCGGCGTCGGCCGGATCGAGGCGGGATTCCCCAAGGTCTCCGAGGACGACCGCATCGCGATCGCCCGGATCCTGAAGGCCGGCCTCGCGGCGGAGATCTGGGGCTTCTCGCGGGCGCTGGTCGACGACGTCGCGGCGGTGGCCGACCTCGGCCTCGAGCACGCCGTCATCGAGGCGCCGATCTCGGACCTGAAGCTGCGCGCGCTGGGCGTCTCGCGCGAGGCCGTGCTGGAGCGCATCCGCACGGCCGTCGCGTTCGGGGCGAAGCAGGGGATCCACGTGGCATTCTTCGGCGTGGATTCCACGCGCGCCGACCTCGCATTCTTCGAGCAGGCTTACAAGACGGCGCGCGACGCCGGCGCGAAGGAGTTCGCTATCGTCGACACGATAGCGATCTCCACGCCGGAGGCCGTGACGTTCCTGATCGGCAAGGCCCGGCAATGGCTGGGCTCCGACGCCATCCTGCACTTCCACGGCCACAACGACTTCGGCCTCGCCACCGCGTGCGCAATCGCCGCCGTCCAGGCCGGCGCGGCGTGGGTGCACGGGACGATCGACGGCATCGGTGAGCGCGCCGGAAACGCGAACCTGCCCGAGATCGCGCTCGCCCTCGAGCTGCTCTACGGCGCCGAAACCGGCTTCCGCTTCGACCGCGTCCGGCCGGCGTCGCAGCGGCTGCGAGAGATCGCCGGCTACCGGCTCGAGCCGTGGAAGAGCGTCGTGGGCGAGAACCTCTTCATCCGCGAAACCGGCGCCGTGGCGGCGCAGTTCCACACGCCGGAGGCGATCGAGCCGTACTCGTCGACGCTGCTCGCCACACCGCGTGGCGTCGTCCTCGGCAAGAAGAGCGGCGTCGCGTCGATCAAGATCAAGTGCGAAGAGCTGAAGCTCGACGCGCCGCCGGAGAGCCATCCGCAGTTGCTGGAGGCGGTCAAGAGCCTTGCGATGCGCAACAAGCGGTTACTGACCGACGACGAATTCCGCGCGCTCGTGAAGGGCGTGAAATAGCACGGCGCGCGGGCGCGCTTGCCGCGGCCCGTCGCCTCGAATGAAGGGCAGGTCGACATGAACCCCGGAAGATTCCAGGACAAGGCCGTTCTCGTGACGGGTGCGGGCCGCGGCTTCGGCGCCGTGCTCGCGCTCGCGTTCGCCCGCGAGGGCGCGCACGTCGTCGTCCACTACAACACGTCGGCGGCGGGTGCCGAGGAGACGGCGGCCGCGGTCAACGCGCTGGGCCGGCGCGCGATCACCGTCGGCGGCGACATCTCGAGCCTCGACGCCGTCCGCCGGATCACATCGACGTCGTTCGACGCGTTCGGGCACATCGACGTGCTCGTCAACAACGTCGGCGACATGGCGCTCGACCAGACGTCGTGGCGCGAGCTCGACGAGAAGGTCGTCGACCACACGCTCGCCGTCGACGTCAAGGGCACGATGTTCATGATCCACGAGGTCGGCTCGCGGATGATGGAAGGCAACGGCGGGTCGATCGTCAACATCGGCTCGCAGGTGGTGATCGCCGGCAGCCCGCGCGCGCCCCAGTACGCGGCGGCGAAGTATGGCGTCATCGGGCTCACCAAGTCCTACGCGCGGGCGCTTGCGCCCACGGTGCGGGTCAACACGCTGGGAGCGGCGTTCATGGAGACCGAGGCGCTGAAGAACCGCCACGACTGGAAGCACGGTCGGCGCGAGGAGGTGCTGCGCCAGACCCCGCTGGGTCGCATCGCGACGCCGGAGGACATGGTCGGTCCGGTGCTTTTCCTCGCCTGCGAAGAGTCGCGGCACATGACGGGGCAGTTCCTGCTGTGCAACGGCGGCCTCGCGATGGTCGGCGCCTGACGGGGGGCGCGCGATGAACGACGTCGCCCACGGGACGAGACCAGCCGTAGCGGCAGGCGCGCGGCTCGGCGCCGAGCGCCGAGGCCACGTGCTGGTGCTGACGCTCGACGATCCCGCCACCCGCAACGCACTGCACGGGGAGAATCTCTTTGCCGCGTTCGAGGATGCCGTCGCACTTGCCAACGCCGACCACGACGTCCGCGCCGTCGTGCTGACCGGAGCCGGGCTTGCGTTCAGCTCGGGTGGCAACGTCCGCGACATGCGCGACCGCAAGGGGATGTTCGGCGGCACGCCGGAGCAGATCGCCGAACAGTACCGGACCGGCATCCAGCGCATCCCGCGCGCGATGTTCGCGCTCGACGTGCCGTCGATCGCGGCCGTCAACGGACCCGCGATCGGCGCCGGGTGCGACCTCGCGTGCATGTGCGACATCCGGATCGCGTCCGAGCGAGCGGTGTTCGCCGAGAGCTTCGTCAAGGTCGGCATCGTCCCGGGCGACGGCGGCTGCTGGCTGCTGCCGCGGGTGATCGGATACTCGCGCGCCGCCGAGATGGCGTTCACCGGCGACATGATCGCCGCCGACGAGGCGCTCACGCTCGGCCTCGTGTCGCGCGTCGTGCCGCACGCGCGGCTGATGGAATCCGCAATGGAGCTCGCGGAGCGCATCGCCGCCAATCCGCCGCACGTGCTACGCTGGACCAAACGGCTGCTGAAGGAGGCTCAACACTCGCGGCTGGACACGATCCTGACGATGTCGGCGGCCTATCAGGCGCTCGCGCACCGGACGCAGGATCACGCCGAGGCCGTTGCGGCGCTGCTCGAGAAGCGGGTGCCGGAGTTCCGGGGACTGTAGATGGACTCCGCAGCAGTGAAGCCCGCTGGTATCGCACCCGAGCGCACGGCCTTCCAATCGATGTCAGGTTCGCAGCAGAAGACGGAGCGCATTCGCGCATTTCCCAGATAGCGGTCCGCTCGATCACGCGCGGCACACTGCGCGTTACGAGAGCGACGCCGCGACAAGACTCAAACGCCACGCAGGAGTTCTTCCATGAAAAGCAGATCTGTCGCATCGAACGTCGTCCGGACCGCCGTCGCCGGCGCCGCACTGCTGTTCGGCACGCTCGCGTTCGGCCAGGCGCAGCCCATCGAACTCAAGGCGACGCATTTCCTGCCGCCGAACCATTCGTTCCACAAGGAGCTGCTCCGCTGGTCGGATGAGCTGCAGAAAAAGTCGAACGGCCGGCTGGTGATCAAGGTGTTCCCGTCCGGGCAGATGGGCCCGACGCCGCGCCAATTCGACCTCGTGCGCACCGGCGTGGCCGACATCGGCGTGGGCCTCACCGGCGCCACGCCCGGCCGTTTCCCGATGACCGAGGTCTCGAACCTGCCGTTCGTGGTCGCCGACAGCGCCTCGGCGTCGAAGCGGATGACCGAGTTCGCGCCGAAGTACCTGGCGAAGGAGTTCGAGGGCGTGAAGCTGCTGCAGATCACGATCACGCCGCCGCTCAAGTTCCACATGGCCAAGCAGAAGCTCAACGTGGTGTCCGACTTCAAGGGCCAGCGCATCCGCTATGCGGGTGAGCTGTTCGCCGAATCGATCAAGGCGTTCGGCGGCACGCCGGTCGCCGTCGCGCCGGGCGAGACCGTCGACGCGATGACCAAGGGGACGGTCGACGGCTGCCTGTTCCCGTTCGAAGGCGCGCAGAGCTTCCAGATCGGGACGGTGGCCAAGCTGTCGTACGAGCCGGGCGTCAACGCCGCGAGCTTCTTCTGGGTCATGAACCTGGCCACGTACGAGAAGCTGCCGGCGGACCTGAAGGCGCTGATCGACCAGACGACCGGACCGGCGACGGCGGAGCGCATCGGCAAGCAGCTCGACGAAGCGGAGAACGAAGGCCGCGCCTACATGGTGAGCAAGGGCGCCGAGGCGAACAAGTTCACGCCGGCGATGCAGGACCAGATGCGCACCGCGGTCAAGCCGATCATCGACGACCACCTCGGCAAGCTCGAAGCGAAGGGCCAGCCGGGCAAGGCGTTCTACGAGGCAATGACGAAGGGCGGCGCGTAACCTGCCCGGGCGGCGCTGCTGCGAAAGGCGGCGCCCGCCGGGAGCTGCGGAGAATCCGATGCGATTCAGGAGCGTCCTCGATGCCGTCGCGCGCGCGAGCACCGCGATCGCGGCGACCGCGCTGCTGGTGATGGTGCTGGCGCTGGTCGTCGACGTCGCAATGGCGAACCTGTTCAACCGTCCGATCACCGGGACGTTCGACGTGGTCGAGACCACGCTCGTCATCATGGTCTTCCTCGGCTTTCCGGCGACGTTCCTGCACAACGGGCACATCGCGGTCGACGTCGTCGACCACCTTGCGTCGGCCGGGACCGTCCGCCGACTCAAGCTGCTGGCGGGGGTCGTCTCGCTCGCGTTCCTGCTGTTCCTCGCGTGGCAGATGGTCTCGCCGGCGCTCGACGCGTTCCGCTTCGGTGAGCGCAAGCAGGAGCTCGGACTGCCGCTGTGGCTGCTGTGGATCCCGATGATCGTCGGCATGCTGCTGTCGGCGGTCGCGCTGCTCGGCGTGCTGGTCGGCGGCGACGGGCAGCGGGAGAAGAAGTGATGTCGGTCCAGCTGGTCGGCGCCATCGGGATGCTGTGCCTGCTGGCGCTGATCTTCCTGCGCGTGCCGGTCGCGATCAGCCTCGGGGTCGTCGGCTTCCTCGGCTACGCCGCGGTCGACGGCTGGGCGAAGGCGACGACGGTGCTCGGCCAGGCGCCGTTCGACATCGCCGGCGCCTACGCGCTTTCGGTCGTCCCGCTTTTCGTGCTGATGGGCGAGCTCGCGTCGACGACGGGCATGTCGTCGAAGCTGTTCAGCGGCACGAAGTCGATGTTCGGCACCGTCAAGGGCGCGCTCGCCTACGCGACGATCGGCGCCAACGCCGGCTTTGGCGCGGTGTGCGGCTCGTCGGTCGCGTCGGCGGCGACGATGACGCGCATCTGCGTGCCCGAGATGCGCAGCAGTGGCTACGACGACCGCCTGTCGACGGGCTCGGTCGCCGCCGGCGGCACGCTCGGCATCCTGATCCCGCCGTCGCTGATCTTCGTCATTTACGCGGTGATCGCGCAGCAGTCGGTGCCGCGGCTGTTCGCGGCGGGCCTCGTCCCGGGGCTCGTGCTCACCGCGATGTACATCGGTGTCGCGGCCGCGCTGGTCGCGATCTTCCCGGCGTGGGCGCCGCACGGCGAGCACGAAACCTGGTCGCAGCGGCTGCGCAACGTCGCCGGCATGTGGGAGTTCGCGCTGCTGTTCGGCGTTTCGGTCGGCGGCATCTACGCGGGCTTCTTCAGCCCTACCGAGGCGGCGGCGGTCGGCGCGTTTCTCGCGATGGTGCTCGGCGCCGTCGAACGCAAGCTCGACTGGTCCGTGCTGAAGCACTGCCTGCTGGAGACGCTGAAGACGACGTGCATGCTGTTCCTGATCATCATTGGCGCCATCGTCTTCTCGTACTTCGTCGTGCAGGCGCGCCTGCCGGAGGCGCTGATCGGCTGGATCCAGCAGGCCGGCATGGGCCCGCTCGCGCTGATGCTGACGCTGATCACCGCGTACATCGTGCTGGGGTGCTTCCTCGAAGGCATCGGGCTCGTCCTTATCACGGTCCCGGTTTTTCTGCCGGTTGTCACGGCGAGCGGCTTCGACCCGGTGTGGTTCGGCGTCATCGTCGTGATCGTCGTCGAGATGGGGCTCATCCACCCGCCGGTCGGCATGAACCTGTTCGTCATCCAGGCGCAGTTGCCGGACATCCCGATCCTGTCCATCTACAAGGGCACTCTGCCGTTCCTGCTCGCACCGATGGCGCTGATCGTGATCCTGCTCGCGCAGCCGGACGTGGCGCTGTGGCTGCCGCGGCTGCTGTACGGCAAGTGAGCTTGCCGGTGTGCGCGGAGACACCGTGGTGAGCACGAAGCTGCTGCGCCTGCATTTCTCGCCGGGATCCTGCTCTCGCGTGACGATGATCGCGCTCGCGGAAGCCGGCGCCGAGTACGAGGCGACGCTGGTGTCGCTGAAGGATGGCGCTCATCGGACGCCGGCATTCCGCGCGCTGAACGCCAAGGGCAAGGTTCCGGTGCTCGAGACGCCCGAAGGCGTGCTCACCGAGAACGTCGCCATCCTCACCTGGCTCGCCGACCGGCATCCCGATGCCCGCCTGCTCCCCGTCGCGGATGCCTGGCAACGCGCGACGTCGGTGGCGGCGCTCGCGTGGTTCGCTTCGACGGTGCACCCGTTGCTGACGTCCGTGCGCTACCCGGAGCGAGTCTGCGACCTGGCCGGCGCGCCTGACCGTGTCCGGGCGGCGGCGAGCGGCGAGCTCGCCGTGCAGATGCGTGCGGCCGAGGACCTGTTGCTGACGCGCCCGTGGATGCTCGGAGACCGCTGGTCGGTCGCCGACGCGTATCTGTTCTGGTGCTGGGGCCGCTGCGGCGAGGCCGGGCTCGACGCGGCGCGGTTTCCCCGCATTGCCGCGAACCACGAGGCGACACGGCAGCGGCCTGCCGTGCTGCGGGCGCTCGCGCGCGAACGCACCGTTCAGGAAGCGGTTCGCGCCTGAGCCCCGGGTCCGCGCGCGCCGGTCAGACGTGCGCGCTCTCCGCCGCGACGAAGCGAAGCACCTTGGCGAAGCGCGCCGCGACGGGCGAGAGCTCCTCGCCGGCGCGCCACATCATGCCTACCGGCTGCAGCGGCGCCACGTCGGTGAGCGGCACCGTGTGCAGCCGCCCGACCTTGCACTCCACCTCGATCAATGCCGGCGACATGATGGTGACGCAGTCGGTGCTCATCACGATCGCCTTGATGGCGAGGATGGAGTTGGTGCTGATGCCGCGCATCGGCCAGTCGAGCCCGGCTTGCGCGAACACGATCTCCATCTGCCGGCGGAAGGCGCTGCCACCTGCCGGCAGCACCCACTGGACGTCCTTCAGCTCGCGCAGCGACACGGAATCGGCCGTCGCGAGCGGATGCCTGGGCTGCATGATCAGCGCCCAGTCCGACGTGACCAGCGGCTCGGCGACCACTTCCTCGATCCCCGGGCGCAGGCGGCTCACGACGACGTCGATCTCGCGCGCGCGCAGCATGGCGACGAGCTCGTCGTCGAGACCTTCGGTCACCGTCACCGCCATGCTCGGCGTTTCGCGCAGCAGCAGGCCCAGCGCGCGAGGCACGAGCGTGGCGGCGCTCACCGGCGTGATCCCGACCGACAGAGGGCCTTCGATGCCCAGCGAACGGAGCCGCATTTCCTCCTTCGCGCGGTCGAGCAGCGCCTCCATCGCCTGCGCGTGCAGGACGAGCACGCGACCGATCTCCGTCAGCCGCGCCCCATGGCGGTCACGCTCCAGCACGCGGACGCCGAGGCCGTGCTCGAGCTGCGCGATGCTCTGCGACAGGCCGGGCTGCGACACGTGGATCGCGTCCGCGGCAGCGCTGATCGAGCCGTGCCGGGCGACGGCGAGCAGATCGAGGAGTCGGCGCGGGTCGATTCTCATGGGCAGCCGTGGTGCCAGCGGTGAGCAGCGTGGCGGAAAGCAGGGTCGGACCCCGTTTTCCGGAAACAGGGTCCGAGCCTACGTCAGCGTCACGCGCGCGAAGCGGCGCTTGCCGGCCTGGACGACGACGGTCCGACCGGCGGGAATGGCCAACGACTTGTCGGTGACGACATCGCCGTCGACCCGTAGGCCACGCTGTTGGATGAGCCTTAGCGCCTCGGATGTCGAGTCGACCACGTCCACGGCCTTGGCCAGCTGAGCGATCGGAAAGCCATTCGGGAACGCAGATGGCACCGTCACCGCGTACACCGGCATGTCCTCGGGCAGCGCACCGCCTTTGAACCGCGCCTCGAACTCGGCGAGCGCATGCTCCGCGGCGGCCCGGCTGTGGAACCGGGCGACGATCTCCTGCCCCAGCATCACCTTGGCGTCGCGCGGGTTGCGGCCCTCGGCGCATTCGCGCTTCAGCTTCGCCACTTCGTCGAGCGGGCGGAACGACAGCAGTTCGTAATAGCGCCACATCAGCTCGTCGGAGATCGACATCAGCTTGCCGAACATCTCGTTGGGCGCTTCGGTGATGCCGACGTAGTTGTCGAGCGACTTCGACATCTTGTTGACGCCGTCGAGGCCTTCGAGCAGCGGCAGCGTCAGGATGCACTGCGGCTCCTGGCCGTAATGCCGCTGCAGCTCGCGGCCGACCAGCAGGTTGAATTTCTGGTCGGTGCCGCCGAGCTCGACGTCGGCCTTCAGCGCCACCGAGTCGTAGCCCTGCGCCAGCGGGTACAGGAACTCGTGGATCGCGATCGGCTGACCGCCCTGGTAGCGCTTGGCGAAGTCGTCGCGCTCCAGCATCCGCGCAACCGTGTACTTCGCCGCCAGCCGAATCATGCCGTCGGCGCCCAGCGGCGCCAGCCACTTCGAATTGAACGCGACCTCGGTCTTCTCGCGGTCGAGGATGAGGAACACCTGGTCGGTGTACGTCTTCGCGTTGGCGGAGATCTCCTCCGGCGAGAGCGCCGGCCGGGTGACGTTGCGGCCGGTCGGGTCGCCGATGAGGCCGGTGAAGTCTCCGATCAGGAACACGATCCGGTGGCCGAGTTCCTGCAGTTGCCGGAGCTTGTTGAACTGCACCGTGTGGCCGAGGTGGAGATCGGGCCGCGTCGGGTCGAAGCCTTCCTTGATCGTCAGCGGCTTGCCGCGCTTGAGTTTTTCGACGAGCTCGCTCTCTACGAGCAGCTCGTCGGCGCCGCGCTTGAACACGGCGAGCTGGTGTGCGACGTCGAACGCCATCGCCGTCATGCCGCCTGCTTCGGCTCGCGCAGCGCGATGGCCGCCTTCGCGCCGTCGCGCGCGAGACAGCGCGCATGCCATGTCTTTACCCGCGGGTACGGGTCGAGCCCGAATTTCGGCGCGCGGAACATCACCGCGGCGACGTTGAGGTCGGCGATGGTGAATGCATCGGCGGCCAGCCAGTCGCGCGAGGCGAGCGCTCCGTCGAGGACGGCGAGGCGCGCCGGCAGCTTCGCGGCGGCGTCGGCGGCGATCTCGGGCCGGCGTTCCTCCGGCGCGAGGAAGGTCGTGTGATAGAACCACGCGCCGAGCAGCGGCTCGACTTCGGTGGCCGCCCACAGCGTCCACTGGTACATCAGCGCTTCGCCGCGCAGGTCCGCCGGCCACAACGTGCCGGCCTTCTTCGCCAGATAGAGGTTGATCGCCAGCGACTCGAACAGCGGAAAGCCGTCGTCGACGATCGCCGGAATCGTGCCGTTCGGGTTGATCGCGAGGTATTCGGCGCTCTTGATCTCCGGCCCGAGGAAGCTCCAGGGCTTGTTCTCGTACGCGACGCCAAGCTCCTCCGCTGCCCACAGGGTGCGGAAGGTGCGCGAGGCGGGCATGCCGTAGATCGTGAGGCTCATCGTCGGTTCCTGCGATGTCGTTTTCCCGGGCGCGCGTGGGCGGCGTCCGGCCCCGGGGGCGTTTGTTAGAATGGCCGCCTTGCCCGGTTCCGAGTCAGGCGATGGTGGCACGCAAACTTGCAATTCTAGCGCAAAGCGCATCGCCGGCCGTCCGCCGCGCCGCGCGCGCACTGTCGCCGGGACAATGGCTCGGTGCCGCGATCCTTGCGCTGTCGGGCGTCGCGGCATTCGGCCTCGCGCCGGGCACCACGCTGGAAACGGTGCCGACGACCCGCGTCGTGCGTGCGCTGCCCGTGCCGCCGCTGCGGCCCGTCGCCGGCGCCGACGCAGGCTATTGGCGAGACGAACGCGTCCAGCGCGGCGACACCGTCGGCAGCGTGCTCGCGCGGCTCGGCGTCGACGATCCGGACGCGATGGCGTTCCTGCGCACCGATCCCGCGGCGCGACCGCTGTACCAGCTTCGGCCCGGCCGGCCGCTGGTGGTCGAAACCGGTGACGACGGTCGCCTGCTCCGGCTGCGCTTCGTCACCGGCGGCGGCGACCTGCTGTCGATCGCGCGCGACGGCGAACGGCTGGCGGCGACGACCGTCGCGGCACCCGCCGACATCCGCCTGAAGGTGGCCGCCGGCGAGATCCGCTCGTCGCTGTTCGGCGCCGCTGACGCGATCGGCCTGCCCGACGCGGTGACGATCCAGCTCGCCGACGTTTTTTCCGGCGACATCGACTTCTACAAGGACCTCCAGCGCGGCGACCGTTTCAGCGTCGTCTACGAGGTGCGCTACGTCGACGGCGAGGCCGTCGGCGCTGGGCGGATCGTCGCCGCCGAGTTCGCCAACCGCGGCAAGACGTTCCGCGCGTTCCTGTGGCGTGACATCGACGGCACCGCGTCGTACTACGCCGAGGACGGCGCCGCGCTGCGCAAGGCGTTCCTGCGCTCGCCGATGGAGTTCTCGCGGATGACCTCCGGTTTCTCCAACGCGCGCTTCCACCCGATCCTGCAGACATGGCGCGCGCATCGTGGCGTCGATTACGCGGCGCCGACCGGAACGCCCGTTCGCGCGACGGGCAACGGCAAGGTGACCTTCGCCGGCGTGCAGGGCGGTTACGGAAACGTCGTCGTGCTGCAGCATTCGGGCGCTTACTCGACCGTCTACGCGCACCTGTCGCGGTTCGCAGCGCAAGCGAAGCCCGGCACCCGCGTCGCGCAGGGCGACGTGATCGGCTACGTCGGCCAGACCGGCTGGGCGACCGGCCCGCACCTGCACTACGAGTTCCGCGTCGCCAATGTCCAGCGCAACCCGGTGACGGTCGCGCTGCCGGGCGGCGAGCCGCTGCCGGCCACGCGCCGACCCGCGTTCGTCGCCGGAATCGCGCCGGCGGTGGCGCAGCTCGAGATCGCCCGCGCGCTGCCCGGCGCCGTCGACGTCGCCGCCGAATAGCGGCCGACCTCCGATCGGAACACGATGCGCCGTGAGCTCTACGCCGGCGTGATGTCGGGCACCAGCCTGGACGGCGTCGATGCGGTTGTCGCCGATTTTGCGCCGTCGGCGGGGCGCACCTGCACGTTGCTTGGATTCGCGCATCGGCCGTTCGCAACGGCGCTGCGCGACGAGCTGATGGCGCTGCAGCGCGATGGTCGCGACGAGCTCGCGCGGGCGGCGCGAGCAGCCAACGCGCTCGCCGACCTCTATGCCGAGACGCTCGGCGCCGCGCTCGCGGCGACCGGCATCGACGCGGGCGACGTCGCGGCGGCCGGCGTCCACGGCCAGACGCTGCGCCATCGTCCGGACGAAGGCTGGACGCTGCAGCTCAACAACCCGGCGCGGGTCGCGGAAAGGGCGGACGTCACCGTCGTCGCCGACTTCCGCAGCCGCGACGTCGCCGCCGGCGGGCAGGGTGCGCCGCTGGTGCCGGCGTTCCACGCGGCGCTGTTCGGCGGCCCGATCCACCGCGCCGTCGTCAACGTCGGTGGCATCGCCAACGTCACCGACCTGCCGCCGGATGCCGGCACGCGCGGGTTCGACACCGGGCCCGGCAACGTGCTGCTCGATCTCTGGTGCGCGCGCCACCGCGGCCTCCCGTTCGATCGCAACGGCGTCTGGGCGGCAACCGGTCGCGTCGACGACGCGCTGCTGGCGGCGTTGCAGTCCGAGCCGTTCTTCGCGCTGCCGCCGCCGAAGAGCACCGGACGCGACCTGTTCCACGCCGGCTGGCTCGACGCGACGCTGGCCGGCCGCGCGCGGTCGCCGGCCGACGTCGAGGCGACGCTCGTCGCGCTGACGGCGACGACGATCGCCGACGCCATCCGCGCGCACTGTCCCGAGGCGGCCGAGGTCCTCGTCTGCGGCGGCGGCGCGAACAACATGATGCTGATGGCGGCGCTGGCGGCGGCGCTCGCGCCGCGCGTCGTCGCCGCGACGTCCGCGCACGGCGTTGCCGTAGAACACGTCGAGGCGCTGGCATTCGCGTGGCTCGCGCGCGAAACGCTCGCCGGCCGTGCCGGCAACCTCCCCGCCGTCACCGGCGCGCGCGGCCCGCGCGTGCTGGGGGCGATTTACCCACGCTGAATCAGGAGCAGATCATGGCTGCCCGCAAGACCGCGCTCGTCACCGGCTCGACGTCCGGCATCGGCCTCGGCATCGCCGAGGCGCTGGCGAAGCAAGGCCACAACGTCGTGCTGAACGGATTCGGCGAGGCCGCCGCAATCGAGGTGCTGCGCGCGCGGCTCGCGGCGGAGAACGGCGTCGACGTCCGCTACGACGGCGCCGACATGGCGCGCCCGGCCGATATCGCCGCGATGATGGCGCGTGCGATCGACGCGTTCGGCGGCGTCGACATCCTCGTCAACAACGCCGGCATCCAGCATGTCGCCGCGATCGACGAGTTCCCGCCCGAGAAATGGGACGCGATCATCGCCATCGACCTGTCGTCGGCGTTCCACACCACGCGCCTCGCGCTGCCGGCGATGAAGGCGAAGGGCTGGGGCCGGATCGTCAACATCGGTTCGATCCACTCGCTGATCGCCTCGCCGTTCAAGGCCGCCTACGTCGCGGCGAAGCACGGCCTCGCCGGGCTCACCAAGACCGTCGCGCTGGAAGTCGCCGCGCAGGGGGTCACCGTCAATGCCATCTGCCCCGGTTACGTACTGACGCCGCTGATCGAACGCCAGATCCCGGACCAGGCGCGTTCGCACGGAATGTCGGAGGCGGACGTGGTGCGCAACGTGATGCTGGCCAACCAGCCGACGAGGAAACTCATCGGCATCGACGAGGTCGCCGCGCTGGCGCTCTTCCTCGCCTCAGACGCCGCGAAGTCGATCACCGGCGCGATGCTGTCGATCGATGGCGGCTGGACGGCGCAGTAGCGCGTCCGGCAGCGGCCAAAACAAACGGGGCCGCGCTGGCCCCGTCGAGGGTGATGCCGGGTGTGGCTCAGGCGGAGAACGACGAGCCGCAGCCGCAGGTGGTGGTGGCGTTCGGGTTCTTGATGACGAACTGCGCGCCTTCCAGCCCTTCCTGGTAGTCGATCTCGGCGCCGACCAGATACTGGTAGCTCATCGGATCGATCAGCAACGTCACGCCGTCCTTCTCCATCGACGTGTCGTCGTCGTTGACGACCTCGTCGAACGTGAAGCCGTACTGGAAGCCGGAGCAGCCGCCGCCGGTGACGAACACCCGCAGCTTCAGCGCGGGGTTGCCTTCCTCTTCGATCAGGTTCTTCACCTTGGCCGCGGCGTTGTCGGTGAAGACCAGCGGGGCGGGCATTTCGGTCATCGCGTTCATCTGGACTCCTTGCGCGTTGGCACCTGCGATTATCCGGCTTCCCGCCGGGTCACCGCAACCCTGCCGCCGATGGGGTCGGTCAGGCGTTGCGGCCGGGCCGGACTTCGGCCCGTGGGGGGAAACGACCTCAGTCGGTCGCCACCCGTTTCAGATTGACCACGGCCGCCGTCCCGGGTTCAGCGTGGTTCAGCCGGCCCTGGACCACGGCGCCGACGTGCATCTCCAGCGTCCGGTACGAAATGTCGCCGACGACCCGGGCCTTTGCCTGCAGCTCGAGGTAGTCGTTGGCCGTCAGCGGGCCGTTCACCGTCCCGTTGACGACGACGTGCGACACCCGGATCTCGCCGTCGATCCTCGCCTGCTCGCTTATGACCAGCGTACCCGGCTCGCCGTTGGTCGCGATCACGTTGCCTTGGACATGGCCGTCGATGCGCAGGCCGCCGGCGAACGTGACGTCGCCGCTGACGACGGTGCCCGCCCCGATCAGGCTGTCGATCCGCTTCTGCGGAGGCGTGTTCCGCTTGAACATGGGGTTCCTCCTACGGCATCACAAGGTTGCGTGTCGCGCGGGGAGCGCTCTGGCCGGTTTCGTACGCCCGGGCCGTCAGCGACCGCACGACCGCCCCCGGGGGGACCCGGAAGCTGCCCTCGACCCGCTGATAGTACTTGAACTTGAGCTTGAGCGCTGCCGCGGTCTCCGGCTGCTCGTCCGGCAGCGCTATCGTGGTCGGCCGGAACGCTGCGCCTTCGCCGGGTGCCGGGGCGACCGCCACCTGCAGCGCGAGCTGCCCCTCGAACTCGGCTTTCGGGCTGCCGCCGCGGACGACCAGCACGCTGTAGTGCCACGTGTCGTCGCGCTCGCGCTCGGCGGCGAGCCGCTGGATCGACAGCCCGCCCTGCTTGTTCGAGTCGGCGACGAGCTTCTGCAGGAACACCAGCTCTTCCTTCACCTGCGAATTCTCGTTCTGCAACTCGAGTGCCTGCTTCGACAGCGTCGCCTGCGTTCCCGAGGTCATCGCCAGCTCGCTCTCGAGCTGCGAGCTCTTGCCGCGCAGTTGCGCCGCTTCGGTGCGTAGCCCCGCCGCCTCGGTCTCCAGTGTGGCGAGCCGGGTCTCGAGGTCCCTGCGGTTGAACCCGCCGAAGATCTGTCCGAAGTCGAACCCCCACCACCACATCCCGGCGACGACGGCGAGGAGGGCGAGGCCGACGACGGCACGCCATGGCCACGGCAGGTGCGAACGCACCGCCATCCGCGGCGCGTCGATGGAGAAGTGCTGGCGCGCGCGGCGCCACCAGACGGAGAGCGCCAAGGCGTTTCCTACGGCAGGACCGGAAGCGCGTCGAGGCCGGCGGTTTCCGGCAGCCCGAACATCAGGTTCATGTTCTGCACCGCCTGCCCGGCTGCGCCCTTGACGAGGTTGTCCTGCACGACGAGCACGGTGACGACGTCGCCGTTGCCGGGCCGGTGGATCGCGATCCGCAGCACGTTCGACGCGCGGACCGAGCGCGTGTCGGGCATCGACCCCGCCGGCATCACGTCGATGAACGGCTCACCGGCATAGCGCTTCTCGAACAGCGCCTGCAGGTCGACGTCGGTGCGGGTGAGACGCGCGTAGAGCGTCGAGTGCATCCCGCGGATCATCGGCACGAGATGCGGCGTGAACACCAGCGTCACCGGCGTCGCGCTGTGCGGCGCGAGCTGCGCCGTCGTTTCCGGCAGGTGCCGGTGCCCCTTGATGCTGTACGCCCTGAAGTTGTCGGATGCCTCGGAAAAGATGAGACCCATCTCGGCCTTGCGCCCGGCCCCGGAAACGCCGGACTTGCAGTCGGCGATCAGGTGCGCGGCGTCGACGATGCCCGCTTCGAGCAGCGGCACGAAGCCAAGCTGCATCGTCGTCGGATAACAGCCCGGGTTGGCGACGATCCGAGCCTTGCGGATTGCGTCGCGATTGAGCTCGGTCAGGCCGTAGGCGGCCTCGGCGAGCAAGTCCGGGCAGGTGTGCGCCATGCCGTACCATTTCTCGAACACCGCCGGATCCTTGAGCCGGAAGTCGGCGGCGAGGTCGATGATCTTTGCGCCCGCGGCGAGGAGCTCCCGCGCCTGCGCCATCGCGACCCCGTGCGGCGTGGCGAAGAACACCACGTCGCAGCCGGCGAGCCCGGCGTCGGCCGGGTCGGCGAACGCCAGGTCGTACTTCCCGCGCAGGCTGGGGAACATGTCGGCGACCTTCGTTCCGGCATCCTTGCGGGACGTGATCGCGCGGACGTCGGCTGCGGGATGCCGGCCGAGGAGCCTCAGCAGTTCCACGCCCGTGTAGCCGGTGCCGCCGACGATGCCGATCTTGACCATGGATTCCTCGCGGGGATTGCCGTGGATTCTAGCACCGCCACCCGGCACCAATTATGACATTGGAATAATCTGCCAGGGTGCGGCCAGGGCTCCGAAAGCACAAAGGCCGCCCGAATCGGCGGCCTTTGCGTCCGGAGCGCCCTCGGTCAGCGCTTCGAGAACTGCTTGCGCTTGCGCGCCTTGTGCAGGCCGACCTTCTTTCGCTCGACCTCGCGCGCGTCGCGGGTGACGAGGCCCGCCTTCGACAGCGTGGGCTTCAACGCCGCGTCGTAGTCGATCAGCGCGCGGGTGATGCCGTGGCGGACCGCGCCGGCCTGGCCCGACTCACCGCCGCCGGCGACATTGATCATGATGTCGAACGTCGCCTCGTGGCCGGTCAGCTTGAGCGGCTGGCGGATCACCATGCGGCCGGTGTCGCGCGAGAAGAACTCGTCGGCCGGCTTTTCATTGACGACGATGTTGCCCGTGCCCTTCTTGATGAACACGCGGGCCACCGCGCTCTTGCGGCGGCCGGTGCCGTAGTAGTAGTTGCCGATCATGGGGTCAGATGTCCAGGGTTTTCGGTTGCTGGGCCGAGTGCGGATGCGCCTCGCCCGCGTAGCACTTGAGCTTCTTCAGCATCTTGTAGCCGAGCGGACCCTTGGGGAGCATGCCCTTGACGGCCTTCTCCAGCGCCCGGCCGGGGAACCGCGCCTGCATCTTGGCGAACGTCGTCGTCCTGATGCCGCCGGGGTAGCCGCTGTGGCGGTGGTAGAGCTTGTCGTCGGCCTTGTTGCCGGTGACGCGGATCTTTTCCACGTTGGTGACGACGATGAAATCGCCGGTGTCCATGTGGGGCGTGAACGTCGGCTTGTGCTTGCCGCGCAGGCGGTGGGCGATATGGCTCGCCAGCCGGCCGAGCACCTTGTCGGTGGCGTCGACCACGAACCAATCCCGCTGGATGTCTTGGGGCTTGGCGGAGTAGGTCTTCATCGGTGATTCCAAGTCTGGAGTGATTTCAGCAAAGTCTTGCATCTTAATCCATTTTTGGCTAAATGGTCAACGCTTTCCCCGCCGGGGCGCCCGGGCCGGGGCGTCCGGCGGGGGATGCCCGCATCGTCGCCGGAGCGGTGGCGGGTCGGCGTCACGGCGGGTCCGTTTTGGCCCGGAAGCGGGCGTCGAGGGGCACCGAACGAGTAAACGGGCGGCCGGCAGCGGGATGTGCGCAGGTGGCGCGGAAAGGACCGATTCTTGAAAGCCAGGGTGAAGTGGAACGAGGGGATGAGTTTCGTCGGCGAGACCGGCAGCGGCCACGCGGTCGTCATCGACGGGGCGCCGGAATTCGGCGGGCGCAACCTCGGTATGCGTCCGATGGAGACGTTCCTGCTCGGTGCGGCGGCGTGCACGGCGTTCGATGTCGTGCTGATCCTGAAAAAGGCGCGCCAGCCGGTCGCCGACTGCGTCGTCGAGGCCGACGCCGAGCGCGCGGAGTCCATTCCGCGCGTGTTCACCAAGATTCACCTGACGTACACGGTGGCCGGGCGCGGACTCGATCGGCGGCAGGTCGAGCGGGCGGTGACGCTGTCGAAGGAAAAGTACTGCTCCGCGACGGCGATGCTGGCGGCGACCGCGACGATCACCTTCGACGTGGTGATCGTCGACGGCGACGCGATTCCGGCGCCCGACCCGGCGGCGCCATCGGCGGCCTGACGTCGCCGTTCACATCTTCGGCGGCGGCGAGTTCATCGCGGGCGGCTTTGCCATCGCGGGCGGCTCTGCGACCGCTGGCGCGCCTGCCGCGGGCGGCGCCGGCGCGTCCTGCCCCGCCGGCCGGCGCGCGACGAGGCCGCGGACTTCGACGCCGGTCGACGCCGTCACCGTCTGCCCGGCGCGGTCGCGGAACAGGAGCGTGAGCGTCACCGGCGAGCCGTTGGCGAGCGGCGCCTTGATGCCGACGAGGCGCAGCACGTTGCCGCGATAGGCGAACCGCGTTTCCGCTCCGGCCGGCACGTCGAACTTCTTGACCGTCTTCGTCGGCCCGCCGACGGATTCCGCGACGGCGATCTCGACCTCCGTTGCCACCGGCGTCGTCGCCCCGACGAGGGTCAGCGCGACGTCGCTCCGGATGTCGACGTACGCCGCCGCGTCGTCCCCCGGCGCTGCCGGCCGCATCCACGCGTTGGCCAACCGGACGTCGGCCGCGGCGCCGGCGGTGAAGCACAGCAGCGCGGCGGCGATCGCCGCCCGGACGTGCGCCACCGTCATTTCGCGTCGCGCAGCACGTGGATCAGGCTTGACGAGTCCCACCGCCCGTGGCCCTGCGCCTGCACCCGGCCATAGAACTGGTCGACGAGCGCGGTGACCGGAAGCGCGGCGCCGTTCGCGCGCGACTCGGCGAGGCAGATGGCGAGGTCCTTGCGCATCCAGTCGATGGCGAAACCGAAGTCGAACTTGCCGGCGACCATCGTCTTGCCGCGGTTCTCCATCTGCCACGACTGCGCGGCGCCCTTGCTGATCACGTCGAGCACGCGCTCGGCGTCGAGCCCGGCGCGCTGCGCGAAGTTGATGCCTTCGGACAACGCCTGCACGAGGCCGGCGATGCAGATCTGGTTGACCATCTTGGTGAGCTGGCCGCTGCCCGGCGCGCCCATCAGCGTCACCGCGCGCGCGTAATGCGCGAGGACGCTTTCCGCGCGTGCGAACGCGGCGGGCTCGCCGCCGACCATGATCGTCAGCTTGCCGTTCTCGGCGCCGGCCTGGCCGCCGGACACCGGCGCGTCGAGGAATTCCACGCCCTTCGCTCTCGCGGCGGCATGGACCTCGCGCGCGACCTGCGCCGACGCCGTCGTGTGGTCGACGAGCAGCGCGCCGGCACGCATCGCGCCGAGCGCACCGTCCTTGCCGGAGGCCACGGCGCGCACGTCGTCGTCGTTCCCCACGCACATCAGCACCAGGTCGGCGCCGGCGGCGGCGGCGGCCGGCGTCGGGGCGCTGGTGCCGCCGTGCTGGGCCACCCATTGCGCGGCCCTGGCGGCTGTCCGGTTGTAGACGGTGACCGCATGGCCGGCCTTCGCGAGATGGCCCGCCATCGGGTAGCCCATCACGCCCAGGCCGAGGAAAGCGAGTTTCTTCGTCGTCATCGGTGGTCCTCTTCCGGTTCGTCTGTCAGCCGCCGCCGAGCGCGGCGCGTGCAGCATTGATCGCCGCCCGGACCTGCGCCGGCGCGGTGCCGCCGGGATGGTTGCGGCTGGCGACCGAGCCTTCGAGGGTGAGCACCGCGAACACGTCGTCGCCGATCTTCGGCGAAAACGACTGCAGCTCCGCCAGCGGCAGGTCGGCGAGGTCGGCGCCCCGGCCCTCGGCGTGACGCACGGCACGCGCGACGGCCTCGTGCGCGTCGCGGAACGGCACGCCCTTCCTCACCAGGTAGTCGGCGAGATCGGTCGCCGTCGCGTAGCCCTCGCGCGCCGCCGCGCGCATCCGCGCCGCGTCGACGGAGATTCCCGTCGCGACGAGGTCGGTCATGATCGCCAGCGTGTCGGCCAGCGTGTCGACGGCGTCGAACAGCGGCTCCTTGTCTTCCTGGTTGTCCTTGTTGTACGCGAGCGGCTGGCCCTTCATCAGCACCAGCAGCCCCATCAGGCCGCCGATGACGCGGCCGCTCTTGCCGCGCACGAGTTCCGGCACATCCGGGTTCTTCTTCTGCGGCATGATGGAGCTGCCGGTGCAGAAGCGGTCGGCGAGCATCACGAAGCCGAAGCGCGGGTTCATCCAGAGCACCAGCTCCTCGGCGAACCGCGACAGGTGCAGCATGACCAGTGACGCCGCGGCCATGAATTCGATCGCGAAGTCGCGGTCCGACACCGCGTCGAGCGAATTCGGGCACAGCCCGTCGAACCCCAGCTCGCGCGCGACCTGCTCGCGGTCGATCGGGAAGCCGGTTCCGGCGAGCGCCGCGCTGCCGAGCGGCAACCGGTTGACGCGCCGGCGGCAGTCGGCGAAGCGTTCGATGTCGCGCGCGAGCATCGCGTCGTAGGCAAGGAGGTGATGGCCGAACGTCACCGGCTGCGCGACCTGCAGATGGGTGTAGCCCGGCATGATCGTGTCGGCATGGCGCTCCGCCAGATCGAGCAGCGCGTGGCGCAGCGCGGCCAGTTGCCCGGCCAGCGCGTCGATCGCGCCGCGCAGCCACAACCGCAGGTCGGTGGCGACCTGGTCGTTGCGCGAGCGCGCCGTGTGCAGCCGCTTGCCGGCGTCGCCGACGAGCGCCGTCAGTCGGCGCTCGATGTTGAGGTGGACGTCCTCGAGGTCGCGCGACCACGCGAATTCGCCGCGCGCGATCTCGCCTTCGATCGTCGCCATGCCGCGTTCGATCGCCGCGACGTCGTCGCGCGAGAGCACCCCGACGGCGGCGAGCATCCTTGCGTGCGCGAGCGAGCCGGCGATGTCGGCGGCGGCCAGCCGGCTGTCGAACCCGACCGACGCCGTGTAGCGCTTGACCAGATCGGATACCGGCTCGCTGAAGCGGCCGGACCAGCCGGCGGCGGCGGCGTCCTGCGGCGGCTTGGGGTCGGCCATGGCGAACGGATCAGGATTGGGACGGATCGAATGGAAAAATGCCGCCGGAACGACGCGCCGCTTGCCGTTCCCGCGGCGCATGCCGACAATAGGCTCATCCGCCGGTCGCGGCCCGGCATGAAGCGGGCGCGGAGCGTCGGCACGAAGCTTGCATGCCGCTTCCGATATGCGGCCGATTATAAGACAAAACCCCGTCCCGCTCGCGCTGCCCGACTTCCGCAACCTGGGCACGATCCTGCGCATCCTGCTCGCCGTCAACCTGCTGGCGGCGCTGGCGGCGCTCGTCGCCGAAGCGCGGTGGGAGATCGTGCTCGGCCAGTGGCTGGAATTCGTCACCGCGCTGGAACCGCACCTGCTGCTGGTGCTGGCGGCGCTGTACGCGCTTTCGCCCTGGCTCAGCCGCCAGACCTACGCCACCGGTTCGACCGTGGCGGCCGGGCTGACCGTGGTCGCGGGCCTCGCCGTCCACGCGCTGCTGAGCCGGCTGGTCCCACAGCCGCCGGGGGCGCTGCTGCGCACGCTGGTGCTTGCACTCGTCGCCTGCGGCGCGCTGCTCGCCTATTTCCACCTCCGCGCGAAGGCGCTGTCGCCGGCGATCACCGAGGCGCGGCTGCAGGCGCTGCAGGCGCGGATCCGGCCGCACTTTCTGTTCAACAGCATCAATGCGGTGCTGTCGCTGATCCGCAGCGAGCCGAAGCGGGCCGAGGAGGCGCTGGAGGACATGGCCGACCTGTTCCGGGTGCTGATGCGCGACAACCGCGATCTCGCCCCGCTCGCCGACGAGGTCGAATTGTGCCGGCAGTACCTGGCACTGGAGAAGCTGCGCCTCGGCGACCGGCTCGTCATCGAATGGCACTTGAACAGCATGCCGGGCGACGCGCTGGTGCCGCCGCTGGTGCTGCAGCCGCTGCTGGAAAACGCCGTCTATCACGGCATCGAGCCTTCGCCGACGCCGGGCGTGGTGTCGATCAACATCTTCTACAAGGGCGGCGAGGTGCACGCGATCCTGCGCAACCCGTACCGGGTCGATGGCGGCGGGCACCACGGCGGCAACAAGATGGCGCTCGCCAACGTCCGCGAGCGGCTGGCGCTGCACTTCGACGCGGAAGGCGTGCTCGAGTCGCGGGTCAAGTCCGACGCCTACGAGGTGCATCTCCGGATGCCGTACCGGACGGAGGAGACGTCGTCGCCCGCGGGCGACGCGGCGGTCGCCGGCCCGGCCCCGTCCGCGAACGGCGGCAACGGCGGCGGCAGCGTGATCCGCGCGCGCTTCGGTGTGCGCAAGACGAAGGAGGTCGCCGGTGGCTGACGCTCCATTGCGCGTGCTGATCGTCGACGACGAGACGCCGGCGAGGCGGCGGCTGCGCGATCTGCTCGACGATTGCGCGACGGCGCTGCCGCTCGCGGTTGTCGGTGAAGCGTCGAACGGCCGCGAGGCGCTCGACATGCTCTCCTCGGTCGCCGCCGACCTCGTGCTGACCGACATCCGCATGCCCGACATGGACGGCCTCGAGCTCGCGCGCCACCTGCTGAAGCTGTCGCAGCCGCCGGTGCTGATCTTCACCACCGCGTACCACGAGCACGCGCTGCAGGCGTTCGACGTCAATGCCGTCGACTACCTGGTGAAGCCGGTGCGCGTGCAGCGGCTGCTGGCGGCGCTGCAGAAAGTGCCGCGGCTGAAGCCGCTCACAAACGCGCGGCTCGACGCGCTGCCGTCGTCGGCCCGCCGGTACCTGTCGGTGACCGAGCGCTCGCGGGTGGTGCTGGTCCCGATCGACGATATCGTCTACCTGAAGGCCGAGCTCAAGTACATCACGATCCGCACGGTGCAGCGCGAGTACCTGCTCGAGGAGTCGCTGACGAAGCTCGAGGAGGAGTTCGGCCCGCGCTTCGTGCGCGTCCACCGCAACTGCCTGGTCGCGCGCGACCACATCCGCGGCTTCGAGCGGCGGGTGACCGACGACGGCGACGCGCACTGGGAGGTGCTGCTGCGCGAAGTCGCCGAGTCGCTGCCGGTGTCGCGCCGCCAGCAATCGATCGTGCGCGAAATCGGGCGCGAGCCGCAGTAGCAGGCCGGCGCCGGGACGCGGTCGCCGGGGCGAGCCGGGCGCGCCGCGGGTTACACTCTGCGCCTCGCCCACTTCCCGTTTTCGGCCGCGCATGTCTCCCCGCACCCTGATCTGCGGTTCGCTCGCCTACGACACCATCATGGTGTTTCCGGACCGTTTCGCCCGCCACATACTGCCCGAGCAGGTCCACCTGCTGTCGGTGTCGTTCACCGTCAGCGACATGCGCCGCGAATGGGGCGGCTGCGCCGGCAACATCGCGTACAACCTGAAGGCGATCGACGGCTCACCGGTGGTGATGGCAACGATCGGCGACGACGGTGCGCCGTATCGCGAGCGGCTGC
Organism: Betaproteobacteria bacterium; assembly: GCA_040007035.1. Classification (GTDB taxonomy): domain Bacteria; phylum Pseudomonadota; class Gammaproteobacteria; order Burkholderiales; family Casimicrobiaceae; genus CAIWHR01. Next base: position 23,780 of record JBDTVU010000021.1, read on the forward strand.
AGGCGCAGGGTGTGGCCGCCGACGGCGTGCGCACGATGCCCGGGACGTTCACCGCGCAGGCGTTCATCATCACCGACCTCGACGACAACCAGATCACCGCCTTCCATCCGGGCGCGATGACGCAATCGCACGCGAACCGGATCGGCGACGTCGAACGGATCGCGCTCGGCATCGTCGCGCCGGACGGCCGCGACGGGATGCGCGCGCACGCGGCGGAGTTCGCCAGCGCAAAGATTCCGTTCATTTTCGATCCCGGGCAGGGGATGCCGCTGTTCTCCGGGCCGGAGCTGATCGAGATGATCGACGCCGCGACCTGGCTCGCCGTCAACGATTACGAAGCGCGGCTGCTGTCGGAACGGACCGGGCTTTCGCTGTCCGAACTCGCGGCGCGCGTCGACGCGCTGATCGTCACCCGCGGCGGCGACGGATCAGAGATCCACGCCGACGGACGGATGCTCGCCGTGCCGGTGGTCCGTCCGACGGCGCTGGTCGACCCGACCGGCTGCGGTGACGCATACCGCGCCGGGCTGCTGTACGGGATCGCCCACGGCTGGGAGTGGGAGAAGACCGGGCGCCTCGCCGCGATCCTCGGCGCGCTGAAGATCGCCGCGCGCGGCGGGCAGAACCACGTGGTCACACGCGAGTCGGTCGCAGCGCTTTACTTCGACCGATTCGGGACGTATCTGTGGTGAGTTTCCGATGACGACGGCAGATCGTCGCTCCGCGGCAATTCCCTTCGTGCACGCGACGTCCGACCGCCGCCGGACGCCCGTCACGCGCTGACCGTGCGCCGCAGCGAGCGCCTGCCGCTGCCCCTGCGCGCGGTTCGCGTCGCGCACGTCACGGCGCACGTGATGCGCGCGCTGGCGACCACGGCCGTCGTCTTCCCGTTCATCGGCGTGCCGCGCCGGCAGCGGCTGATCCGCGCATGGTGCCTGCGGCTGCTGCGCATCCTCCGGGTCGAGGCGAGGATCCACGGGCTGCCGGAGGGCGGGCTCCCCGGCAATCTGCTGATCGTCGCCAACCACATATCGTGGCTCGACATCTTCGTGCTGAACACCGTGCAGCCGGCGCGGTTCGTCGCCAAGGCCGAGCTCGCGCGCTGGCCGCTGGTGGGCCGGCTGGTCACCGGCGTCGGCACGCTGTACATCGAGCGCGAACGCAGGCGCGACACGCACAAGGTCAACCGCCACGCGGCCGACGTGCTGGCGGCGGGCGACGTCGTCGCCGTCTTTCCCGAGGGCACGACCAGCGATGGCCGCGACGTGCTGCCGTTCCACGGCTCGCTGCTGCAGCCGATCGTCGACGCCGAGGGCCACGTGCAGCCGGTCGCGATCCGTTATCGCGACGCCGCCGGCCTGCACAGCGACGCGCCCGCGTACGTCGGCGAGACGAGTTTCATGCAGTCGTTCTGGCGCGTCACCGGCGAGCGCGCGCTGGTCGTCGAGCTGCATCTCGCGGAGCCGCTGCCCGCGCGGGCGCGGCATCGGCGCGAGCTGTCGCGGGCGGCCGAAGCCGCTATCCGAACGGCTTTGGCGTCACCTTCGATCGGCCCGGCACCTGATAAACCCGGCGGTCGTCGAGCCTGACCGCCGTCAGCGCGCCGCCCCACAGGCAGCCGGAATCGAGCATCAGCAGGTTCGGCGCGAGCATCAGTTCCAGCGTCGACCAGTGCCCGCAGACGATCGTCGTGCCGGCGGACGCGCGCGCTTCGTGCTCGAACCACGGCCGGAACCCTTCCGGCGCCTGGTCCGGCCCGCGCTTCTCGCGGAATTCCATCGTGCCGTCGGCCGCGCAGAAGCGCATCCGCGCACAGGCGTTGACGACGACCCGCAGCCGGTCGAAGCCTTCGAGGTCGTCACGCCACATCCGCGGCTCGTCGCCGTAGAGCGCCGCGAGGAACGCGTCGGCTCGCTCGCTCGCGAGCATCGCCTCGACTTCGCGCGAGAGCGACAGCGCCATCGCCGGCGTCCATGCCGGCAGCAGTCCCGCGTGGACGAGCAGCCGGTCGCCTTCGATCACGACCAGCGGGCGTCGCTGCAGCCAGCCGAGCAGCTCGTCGCGGTCCGGCGCGTCGAGGATCGGCGCGATCGTGTCCTGCCGGTGCGGCCGGGTGTAACCGGCGGCGACGGTCAGCAGGTGGAAATCGTGGTTGCCGAGGACGGTGACCGCGGCATCGCCGAGCGCCTTCACCTCGCGCAGCACCGCGAGCGAGCCGGGACCGCGGTTGACTAGATCGCCGACGAGCCACAGCCGATCGGTCGCCGGCGAGAAGCCGATCAGGTCGAGCAGATGGCAGAACTCGGCGTGGCAGCCCTGGACGTCGCCGATCGCGTAGAGGCTCATCGATTGGGGTCGCGAGTGCGGCGGACCGCACGTGGCCGCCGATGCTAGAATCGCCGCGAATCTTAGCATCCGCGCGTCCCGCTCCTTCCCTCCCCGATGTCGTTCCCGTTGAATCCCGCGCAGCGCGAGGCCGTTCGCTACCTCGACGGCCCGCTGCTGGTGCTCGCCGGCGCGGGCAGCGGCAAGACGCGGGTGATCACCGCGAAGATCGGCCATCTGCTCGAGCGCGGCCACGACCCGAAGACGATCGCCGCGATCACATTCACCAACAAGGCGGCACGCGAGATGCGCGACCGCGTCGGCGAGCTGCTGCAGCGGCAGGGCAAACGCGAGCTGGCCGCCGACCTCACGATCTCGACGTTCCACGCGCTGGGCCTGCGGATCGTCCGCGGCGATGCGGCGGCGCTGGGCCTGAAGCCCGGCTTCTCGATCCTCGACCCGGACGACATCGAGCCGATCGTCGCCGAGCTGATCGCAACGACGGACCGGGCGCGCGCCCGCGCCGCGCAGTGGACGATCGGCAAATGGAAGAACGCGCTGGTCAGCCCCGCGGCGGCGGCGAAGGCCGCGAAGAACGACGACGAAGCGGCAGCCGCAATCGCCTATCGCCGCTACGACGACACGCTGCGCGCATACCAGGCGGTCGACTTCGACGACCTGATCGCGCTGCCCGTGGCGCTCCTCGCCGGCAACGCGGCTGCGGCGGCGAAGTGGCGCGCACGCTGCGCCTACCTGCTGGTCGACGAGTACCAGGACACCAACCCCGCGCAATACCGGCTGTTGAAGCTCCTCGCCGGCGAGCGCGCGGCGTTCACCGCCGTCGGCGACGACGACCAGGCGATCTACGGCTGGCGCGGCGCGTCGGTCGACAACCTCGCGCAGTTGCCGCAGGACTTCCCGGCGCTCAAGGTGGTCAAGCTCGAGCAGAATTACCGGTCGACGGTGCGCATCCTGCGCTCGGCCAACGCGCTGATCGCGAACAACCCGAAGCTCTACGACAAGAAGCTGTGGAGCGAGCACAGCCACGGCGACACGATCCGGGTGACGCCCGCCGCCGACGACGAGGCGGAGGCGGAGGGTGTGGTCCGGCGGCTCCTCGCCCACCGTTTTGAGCACCGCGGCCGCTACGCCGATTACGCGGTCCTGTACCGCGGCAACCACCAAGCGCGGATCTTCGAGGAGAAGCTGCGCGAGCAGAACATGCCGTACCTCATCTCCGGGGGCCAGTCGTACTTCGATCGAACCGAGATCAAGGATATCGTCGCCTACCTGCGGCTCATCGCCAACGACGACGACGATCCCGCGTTCATCCGCGCGGTGACGACGCCCAAGCGCGGCATCGGCGCGACGACGCTGGAGCGGCTGGGCGCGATCGGTGGCGCGCGGCACCAGAGCCTCTTCGCCGCGGTGTTCGCCGACGATGCGGCGACGACGATCCCGGCGCGGCAGCGGGAGATCCTCGGCGCGTTCTGCGCGCTGATCAACGGCCTCCGGTTCCGCGCCGCGCGCGAGCCCGCGGGGCGGCTGCTGGAGGAGCTCGTCGCGGCGATCGGCTACGAGGAGTTCCTGCTGCAGACCTGCGACAAGAAGCAGGCGACGACGCGCTGGCAAAGCGTGCGCGACTTCATCGACTGGCTGACGAAGAAGGGCGAGGCCGACCGCAAGACGCTGCTGGAGCTCACGCAGACGATCGCGCTGATCACGATGCTCGAAGGGCAGGAGGCGAACGACCCGGACGCGGTGCGGCTGTCCACGCTGCACGCGGCGAAGGGGCTCGAGTTTCCGCACGTGTTCATGGTCGGGCTGGAGGAAGGCATCCTGCCGCACCGGGAGGCGATCGCGGCCGGCAACGTCGACGAGGAGCGGCGGCTGATGTACGTCGGCGTCACCCGGGCGCAGCGCAGCCTCCACCTGTCGTTCTGCCGCCGGCGAAAGCGTGCGGGCGAGGCGGTCGACTGCCAGCCGTCGCGCTTCCTCGCCGAGTTCGCGCAGGAGGACCTGCGTTGGTCGGGCGAGCCGCTGCCCGCCGACGAGGCGGCGAAGGAGAAGGCGCACGGCAGCGCGCGGCTGAAGAACCTGAAGACGATGCTGGCGAGGTAGCGGTAACCCCGAGCCACGGCGCGATGCCGACCGCCGTAACTGCTGGCACGAAACCAACGTATGCCGGCACGCGCCGGAGAGTTGAGCGGCGAACGCGTTCGCCGCTCCGACAGGGCCGGCGGGTGCCGCCTCCGTCGCCGGCACGACGCCGATTGACCGCTTCGGCACGACGTGCGCATAATAAAGGTGCGCCGATTTGAGCCACAGCTTGCGGGCGCTTGATAAATGCTGCTAAAGCGAGGCCCGGAGCGCCCCGGTTGCCGCAACCCGTCGACCCCCGCGCCAAGCCCGTTCAGCGGACGTTGAACGGGCTTTTTGTTTTCTGCGAGACCGCCATGACGACACCGAAACCGCGCGGCTTCACCACCGCGATCCTGCACTCCGACCGCGATGCGGCGATCGAGCACGGCGCGCTGCACAAGCCGCTGCACCTGTCGGTCGCCTACGGCTACCGCGACGCGCGCGAGCTGGCGGCCGTATTCCAGGGCCGCGCGCCGGGCTTCGTCTACGGCCGGCAAGGCAATCCGACGACGGCCGCGCTGGAGGCGAAAGTGACGGCGATGGAGGAGGGCATCGCAACGATCTGCTTCGCCACCGGCATGGCCGCGGTCGGGGCGACGATGCTGGCGCTGCTGAAGGCGGGCGACCACGTCGTGTCGAGCCGGTTCCTGTTCGGCAACACCAACAGCCTGTTCGGCACGCTCACCGCACTCGACGTCGGCGTGTCGCTGGTCGACGCGACCGACGTGCGAGAGGTGGAGCGCGCGATCACGCTGGCGACCCGCCTCGTGTTCGTCGAAACAATCGCCAACCCGCGGACGCAGATCGCCGACCTGGCGCGGATCGGCGAGCTCTGCCGCGCGCGCGGGCTCGTCTACGTCGTCGACAACACGATGACCTCGCCGTGGCTGTTCCGGCCGAAGAGCGTCGGCGCGAGCCTCGTCGTCAATGCGCTGACCAAGTACATCGGCGGCCACGGCAATGCGCTCGGCGGCAGCCTCACCGACACCGGTCTTTTCGACTGGACTCGCTACCCGAACATCGCCGACGCGTACCGGACGCAGAAGCCGCCGCTCTGGGGCATCACGCAGGTCAGGAAGAAGGGGCTGCGCGACTGGGGAGCAACACTGACGGCCGAGCAGGCGCATCACATTGCCGTCGGCGCGGAAACGCTCGCGCTGCGGATGGACCGGCAATGCGCGAACGCGCTGGCGCTTGCCGAATTCCTCGCCGGTCAGCCGAAGGTAGCCGCGGTCCACTATCCGGGGCTGCCGACGCATCCGCAACACGCGCTCGCCCGCGAACGGTTCCGTGCGTACGGCGCGCTGTTCTCGTTCGAGCTCGCTCCCGGCCTCGACTGCTTCGACTTCCTCAACCGGCTCGGGCTCGTCGTCGCGTCGTCGAACCTCGGCGACAACCGGACGCTGGCGATTCCCGTCGCGCACACGATCTACTGGGAAATGGGCGCCGAGCGCCGCGCGGCGATGGGCATCGCCGATTCGTTGATCCGGGTGTCGGTCGGGATCGAGGACCGCGACGACCTGATCGCCGATTTCGCGCAGGCGCTCGCCGGATAGCGGCGCCGCGGTCAGCGCGGACGGCCGGTCCGGCCGTGCAGCGCGATCGCGATGGGAATCCAGCCGACCCAGCGGACGAGGTCGATCAGCTCGTCGTCCCAGCGCCAGTGGTCGAGAAGGTTGAAGTGGATGGCCATCCGGTCCTCGATCCAGCCGAACACCGTCGCCCAGACGACCATCAGCGCTACCACGGCCATCTGCGTCCGATGCCGCGGCGCCAGCGACCGCCACAGCGGCACCGCAACCAGCCCGCCGACGGCCGCCGCGTAGAGCGCCGTTCGCACGTCCGGGTTGAGGTCGAGCCACGGCGCGACGAGCGGCTCGCTGGCGATCATCTTCGCGGCGGTCCAGCCCAGCACGGCGGCGCCGCCCCACAGGATCAGCGGGAACCGGTCGACCCACTTCAGCACCAGCGTCGAGCCCCAAACGACGATCGGGATCGAGATCGCGAGGCCGATGACGACGAGCAGCAGGCTGCCCTGCGCGGCGCCGCCGACCGCGAGCACGTTGTCGACGCCCATCACCGTGTCGGCGACGACGATCGTCTGCACCGCGCCGCGCACCGTCTGCGCGGACTCCATTGCGTGACCGTCTCCGCCACTGCCTGCCGTCAGCTTGTAGCCGATCCAGATCAGCGCGAGGCCGCCGACGACGAGGAAGCCGGGGATCTTCAGCAGCCACACGACGACGCTGGTCAGCAGGATGCGGACGACGATCGCGCCGAACGTTCCCCACAGGACGACGCGGCGCTGCAGCGCGGTCGGCACGTTTCGCGCGGCGAGGCCGATGACGATCGCGTTGTCGCCGGCGAGCACGAGGTCGATCATGACGATCGCGGCCAATGCCGACCACCAGTCGGGGGTGAAGAGTGCCGGCATCTGGATCGAATACGCAGCGAAGCAGAGCGGTCAGGTGGCGACCGGCACGTCCTGCGTCCGCGCGCCGTCGGCGTCGACCTCGAGCCAGCTTCCGCGGTCGTACCAGTCGGCGAGCACGCGCCGCTCGCAGTCGCGGCCGTCGACGAAGACGTGATGCCGCGCCGGCCGATGGGTGTGGCCGTGGATCATTCGCGACACGCCGGTCGCGCGGAACGCAGCCTCGACCGCGGCCGGGGTCACGTCGAGGATGTCCTCCGACTTGCCTGCGGTCTTCCTGCGGCTGTTGCGGCGCAGCCACCGCGCGATGCCGCGGCGGACGGGGTACGGCAGCGCGAGGAACAGTCGCTGATGCGCCGGATCCAGCATCCACGCCCGGTACCGCTGATACTGCACGTCGTCGGTGCACAGGCTGTCGCCGTGCAGCAACAATGTCGGTATGCCGCAGAGATCGACGACGATCTGCTCCGGCAGCAGCGTAGCGCCGGCAGCCTGCGCAAACCGCTCGCCGAGCAGGAAATCGCGGTTGCCGCGCATCAGGTGGACGGCGACGCCGGATTGCGCGACCGCATGGAGGTCGCGCGCGACGGCGGCGGCCAGCGGCTCGCGCAACTGGTCGTCGCCGATCCACGAATCGAAAAGGTCGCCGAGGACGTAGACGCCCGCGGCAGCGCGCGCCGGACCGGCGCAGAACGCCGCGAACGCCGCAACCAGCCCCGGCCGCTCCGGCGCGAGGTGGAGGTCCGACAGGAAGAGCGTGGGGCGCATGGGTATCGGCGGCGCGCGCAGCATCCGCGGGCCCGGCCCGACATCAGGCGGCGGTTTCCTCGGCGCGGACGAGGATGACGTCCTCGTGCGGGACGTTCTGGTGGAAGCCGGCGTTGGCCGTCGCCACGCCCTTGATCTTGTCGACCACGTCCTGCCCGGCGACGACCTTGCCGAACACGCAATAGCCCCAGCCTTGCGGGCTCGGTCCCTTGTGGTCGAGGAAGTCGTTGTCGGCGACGTTGATGAAGAACTGCGACGACGCCGAATGCGGCTCGGACGTGCGCGCCATCGCCACCGTGTAGCGCTTGTTCTTCAGGCCGTTTCCGGCCTCATTGGCGATCGTCGCCCGCGTCGGCTTCTGCTTCATCCCGGGCTCCATGCCGCCGCCCTGGACCATGAAGCCGTCGATGACGCGGTGGAAGATCGTGTTGTCGTAGTGGCCGTCGCGGACGTACTGCAGGAAGTTGGCGACCGTCGCCGGCGCGTTGGCTGCGTCGAGCTCGAGCGTAATGTCGCCGTGGTTCGTGTGCAGGATGACCATCTGCGCTCCCTATTTCGTCGCCGCGCCGACGACGACGGCCTTGTTGATGATGACCGCCTGTGCCGGAACGTCCTTGGGGAACGGCCCGCCGGCGCCGGTGGGCGCCTTGCCGATCCTGTCGACGACGTCCATCCCCTCGATCACCTTGCCGAATACCGTGTAGCCGTAGCCCTGCGGGTCGGGCGAGCGGAAGTTGAGGAACTTGTTGTCGTTGACGTTGATGAAGAACTGCGCGGTGGCCGAGTTCGGGTCTCCGGTGCGGGCCATCGCCAGCGTCCCCTGCACGTTCGTCAATCCGGCCTTGCTCGACGCTTCCGACTCGATCGCGATGGGCGCCTTCGTCGGCTTCTGCTTGAAATCGGGCGTGAAGCCGCCGCCCTGGATCATGAAGCCGGCGATCACGCGGTGGAACTGCGTGCCGTCGTAATGGCCTGCCTTCACGTAATCGAGGAAGTTGGCCACCGTTTTCGGGACGGCGTCGGCAAAGAGCTCGACCTTGATCTTGCCGGCGGTCGTGTCGAACTCGACCTGCGGATTGGCGGCGTGGGCCGGCAGCGCGAGCGCGGCGGCGCAGGCGGCGAGTACGGCGAACAGGGAACGGCGCATCATCGGAGGCTCCTTCGTGGCTGGACGATCGGGGTGGTCGAAATCAGGGTTTGGCGGGAGCCGCGGCGGCGGGCCGTGGCACGAGCAGGTCGCGCGCGAGCGCCAGCTTGGCGGCGGCCGCCTTGTTGTCGCGGTCGAGCGTGGCGGCACGATCGTAGTGGATCGCGGCGAGCCGGACGAAGACGTCGCCGAGGTTTTCGTGGGCGACGGCCCAGTCGGGCGCCGTCGTCAGCGCGGTCTGGAGCGCAATCCGCGCGCCGTCCCAGTTGCCCTTCTGCGCATACAGGACCGCGAGGTTGTTGTACGGCTCGGGAAGCTCCGGGAAATCTTCGGTCAGCGAGCGGAACGTCGCGATCGCGGCATCGGCGTCGCCGCTTTCGGTCTCGACGACGCCTTTGAGGAAACGCGCCTGCGGCTCGCGCGGGCGTAGGAGGAGCAGGCCATCCAGCCGCGCCGTCGCCGCAGGGTACTGCTTGCGCGCGATCGACTCCCGCGCGTCCTTCAGCCCCTGCTGGTACGCCTTGCGCGCTTCTTCGGACAGCTCCGCCGGCACGGCCGACTGGGCAGCCGCCGGCGCGGCCGCCTGCGCTCGGGCGTCGCGGAAGGCGGGGAATGCCGACGGCAGCGTCAGGGCCACGGCAACGGCGAAGCGGAAGATGGACGGGCGAGGCGGCACGGCGCAGGCTGCTCGGCAGGAAGCCGCGATTCTAGCAGCAGCGACGGCCGGCGCCCCCGGGCGTGTGCGCGCGGCGCGCGTCCGCCGGACCGGAATTCTGTCGGCGCGTCGGGAAGATGGACGTAAGATCGCTCGCTGGCGACGCGCCAGCGCGCGGCGGCGGGTGTCGCTCGAGCACGCCTGCGCGCTGTTCCCTGCGCTGGTGCCGAAGCTGGACCTGTTTGCTGGCTCGCTGTCGGGTGGCCAGCAGCAGATGGTGGCGATCGCGCGGGCGCTGATGGCGCGTCCGCGGCTGCTGCTGCTCGACGAGCCGTCGCTCGGCCTGGCGCCGATGATCGTGCTGGAGAGGTTCCGGATGATCGGCGAGATCAACGCCGGCGGCGTCGCCGTGCTGCTGGTCGAGCAGAACGTCGCGCTGGCGCTCGACATCGCGACCCGCGCGTACGTGCTGGAGGAGGGCCGGATCGTCGCCGAGGACACGCCGGCCGTGCTGAGGACGCAGCCGCACATCCGCCGCGCCTATCTCGGGCTCGGGACCGACGACGCGGGGGCGGGCCGACGTTAGCGCAGCGCCGCGGGTGCGTCCCGCAGCCGCGCGACCGTCACATCGATCAGCCGCCGCGCGATCGACACGTGCGTCGGCAGCGCCGGCAGCGCGTCGAGCGTGAACCAGCGCGCGTCGGCGATCTCGGTGGCGTCCGGCGCCAGCTCGCCGCCCGCGTACTCGGCGGTGTACGCGATCATCAGCGAGTGCGGGAACGCCCACGACTGGCTGGCGAAGTAGGCGATGCCGTCGACGTCGACGCCGACCTCCTCGCGCACCTCGCGGCGGATGCAGTCCTCGATCGTCTCGCCGGGCTCGACGAAGCCGGCGAGCGCGCTGTACATCGCGCCGGGAAAGCGGTGCGCGCGGGCGAGCAGCAACTCGCGGCCGCGGGTGACGAGCACCATCATCGCCGGCGAGATCCGCGGGTATGCGACGAGGCCGCAGGCCGGACATTCCTTTGCGCGCTCGTCGGGCTTGTCGCGCGTCGGCGTGCCGCAGCGCCCGCAGTAGCGGTGCGTGCGGTCCCACTCGGCGACCTGGTACGCGCGCGCGGCGAGCGCCAGCAGCGGCTCCGGCAGCGTGAAGAACAGCGAGCGCAGCCCGGCGAAGCGCAGGCCGGCTGCGGCTGCTGCGGCATCGTCGACCGAATCCGGCAGCGCGACGGCGATGCACGGCCGTCCGTCGAGTTCGCCCAGATAATGGACCGCGCCTTTGATCCCGGCACGATCGAGGTCCGCCGTCGTCGGGATCGCTGGCGCGTCGTTGGCGCCGCCGACGGCGAGCTTTGCGTCCCGGAACGCGAACGCGAGCGCGGTGGGCGGCAGCGCGGGCGGCAGCGCGTGCGAGGGGACGAAGCCGATGGGCGTGTGCATGACGGTGGCGGAAGGCGTCGCGATTATCGCCGGCGCAACCCGCGCGTGGGAAGCGTGGCCGGATCAGCCGTGCGGCCGGTGCGCGGCCAGCAGCCGGGAAAAGGCGAGCCCGATCGCGAGCGTCGCCAGCGCGCCCGCGACGATGATCGGCGGCGTCGCGACGTGCTCGACGGCGGCGCTCGCGAGTGCGACGCCGACCGACTGCCCGAGGAAGAACGCCGACGCGAACAGCGCGACGGCCGCGCCGCGGCGCTCCGGCGCCATCTGCGTCGCGTGCGTCTGCAGCGTGTTGTGCAGCATGTAGAAACCGATGCCGGCAAAAAATGCGCCGGCCACCGCAAGCGGCCACTGCGTCGAGAGTCCGATCACCAGCAGCGCCGCGCAGAGGAGGGCACCGCCACCCGCCGCCAATCCCGTCTCGCCTAGTCGCCGGACGAGCAGCGGCGACAGCCACGCGAACACGAGGCCGCCGGCGCCGTACAGCATCAGGATGCCGCCGGCGACCGCGAGCGGAAGCCCGTAGACGCGATGGAGGTGGGTCGCGAGGAACGCCAGCGGCCCGAACAGCGCGATGCCTTCGAGGAACACCGTCACCAGCACGACGCGTGCCCAGCGCTGCCGCAGCACGTAGCGGAAACCCGCCAGCGCGCCCGCTCGGACTGCACCGGTCTCCGGCGTCGTGCGTCGGTCGACGACGCGGACGCGCATCCGCAGCAGCACGACGCCGGCGACGGCGAACCAGAGAGCGAGCGCGACGAACGGCGCGCGCCAGCTTCCGAGGTCCGCGGCGAGGCCGCCGACGAACTGGCCCGACGCGAGCCCGAAGATCTGGCCGATCAGGAAACGCGCGATCACCGGCTGCCGACGCTCGTAGGGGACAACGTCGCCGATCCACGCCATGGCCAGCGGGATCACCGCCGCCACGGTGCCGCCGGCGAGACAGCGGGCCGCGACGAGCGCGCCGAAGCCGGGGGCGAGCGCGCACAGCAGCGACGCGCCGGCAGACGCCACGCACGCCCACGCGACGAGCCGGTATTTGCCGAAGCGGTCGCCCGCGATGCCGTACACGGCCTGCAGCACGCCGTAGGTGATCGCGAACCCGGTGATGACCTGCGCCGCAACGCCGAGCCCGACGTCGAACTCCGCCGCGAGTCGCGGCAGCAGCGCGTCGGTCACCCGCATCGACGCGGCGCTGGCGAACGCAGCGAACGACAGCGCCGCGAACGCCCGGCGCGAGACCGGCGC
>JBDTVU010000022.1:0-35554 GCA_040007035.1 Betaproteobacteria bacterium
CGACGACGATGCCGATCGCCAGCACCATGCCGAACAGCGTCAGCGTGTTGATCGAGTAGCCGAGCGCGTACAGTCCGGCGAACGTCCCGATCAGCGACACCGGCACGGCGATGAACGGGATCACCGCCGCGCGCCAGCTCTGCAGGAACAGGTAGACGACGAGGAACACCAGCAACATCGCCTCGGCGAGCGTCTTCGCTACCTCCTGAATCGAGACCTCGACGAAGCGGGTGGTGTCGTAGGGGACCGCGTAGGTGAAGCCTTCGGGGAATTTCTGCGCCAGCGCGGCGACGCGGTTGCGGACGGTTTTCGCGACGTCGAGCGCGTTGGCGCCCGGGGCAAGGAAGATGCCGACCAGCGTGGCCTCGTGGCCGTTGTAGCGGCCGATGAAGTCGTAGTCCTTCGAGCCGAGCTCGACCCGCGCGACGTCGGTGAGCCGCACCGTCGATCCGTCGGCGTTTGCGCGGACGATGATCTGGCCGAATTCCTTCGGGTCAGCCAGCCGGCCCTTGGTGGTGATGGTGTAGACGAGGTCCTGCTTGCCGCCGCTCGGCGACTGCCCGACCTTGCCCGCCGCGAACTGCGCATTTTGCTCGTTGATGGCGGCGGCGACGTCGCCGGGGGTCAGCTTCAGTTGCGCGAGCCGGTCGGGCAGGAGCCAGATCCGCATCGCGTAGTCCTTGGCGCCGAAGACCTGGACGCTGGTGGTGCCCGGCAACCGCTTCAGCTCGTCGAGGACGTAGAGCGTCACGTAGTTCGACGTGAACAGGTCGTCGTAGCGGCCGTCCGGCGAGTAGAACGCCAGCACCTGCAGGAACGACGAGCTGCCGCGCTCGACCGACACGCCCTGCCGCCGCACCTCGAACGGCAGCCGCGGCTCGACCTGCTTGACGCGGTTGTTGACGTTGATCGTCGCGTCGTCGACGTGGGTGCCGATGTCGAACGTGACCTGGATCTGGGTGATGCCGGCGGCGGTCGAGTGCGAGCTCATGTAGATCATGCCCTCGACGCCGTTGATTGCGTTCTCTAGCGGCGCGGCGACGGTCTGCTCGAGCACCTCGGCCGAGGCGCCGGGGTAGACCGCCGTCACGGTGACAACCGGCGGCGCGATCTCCGGGTATTGCGCGATCGGCAGCGAGCGCATCGCCGCAAGGCCGGCGAGGACGAGGAACATCGAGATGACCGCCGCGAAGATCGGGCGGTCGATGAAGAAGCGCGAGAACATGGCGGCGGCTCGCGGTCAGGACTTCGCGGGCGGCGCGGATTTCGCCCCGTCCTTCGCCGCCGGTGCGTCCTTGCCCGCTGCCGGCGGTGCGCCGGGCGAGCCGCCGGCGGCACCCGGGCCGGCGCCGAGGACGATCGCGCCGCCCGGTTGCAGCTTCGCGATGCCGTCGACGATCACCGTGTCGCCGGCGGCGAGGCCGGACTCGACGAGCCACAGCGGCGCGCCGTCGACGTCGACCCACTCGCCGAGGGTCACCGGGCGGACGACGGCGACGTCCTTGCCGTCCTTGTCCTTGCCGGTCACGTAGACGAACTTGCCCTGCGCGCCGTCGAGCACGGCGACCTGCGGCACCGTGATCGCGTTGGTGCGCACGGCGCCCTTCAACTGGACGCGGACGAACTGGCCGGGCTTCAGCGCAAGGTCGCCGTTCGCGATCTCGGCGCGCATTTCGTAGGTGCCGGTCGCCGGGTTTACGCGGGTGTCGGCGAAGTTGATCCGGCCCTTGCGCGGAAACGTCGAGCCGTCGGAAAGCTTCACCGAGACGTCGAACGCGTTGTCCTTCGGCAGCGTCAGCCGGCCGGCGGCCACCGCGCGGTCGAGCAGCAGGCGCTCGTTCTCGGACACGTTGAACGGGACCCAGATCGGATCGACCTGTGAGACCGTTGTCAGCAGCGTCTCGTTGGCGTTGACGAGGCTGCCCTCCGACTTGTTGGCGCGGCTGGACAACCCGGCGATCGGCGCGTTGACGCGCGTGTACCCGAGACTGAGGCTGACCTCAGCCAGCTTCGCCTCGGTGGCTTTCAACGATGCGCGGGCGAGGTCCGCCGTCGCCATGGCATCGTCGACCTCCTTCTGCCCGACGGCACGCCGCTCGGCGAGCGGTTTCAGTCGCGCGGCTTCGCGTTCGTTCCACGCGAGTTGAGCTTTCGCGCGCGCGACCTCCGCCTCCGCCGCGGCGGCCTGCGCTTCCAGCGGTTTCGGGTCGATGAGGAAGAGCGGCTGGCCGGCCCTGACCGCCGTCCCCTCCGCATAGAGCCGCTTCTCGAGGATGCCGGTGACGCGGGCGCGCACCTCGACGTCCTTGGAGCCGGCGGTCTGCCCGACGTACTCGTAGGTCACCGGCAGCGATTTCGGCTGCAGCACGAGGGTGGTGACCGCCGCCGGCGGAAAGCCGTGGAAGCCGCCCTGAGGCGCCGGGTTGCAGGCTGCGAGCAGCGCGAAGGCGAGCCACGCCACGCGCGACCGATGGACGTACGACGGAAAAACGCGGGGGACGGAAACGGTGACGGGAGGCATGGTCGGCTCCGGAATCGGCGCCGCCCTCCGGGTGGGAAGGCGTGCAAGGCTTGACAGGAGCGCCGAGATTACATACATTCATGGATGTTTGCAACCCCATCGACGACAGGGACACGCACCCGAATGGCGAGACGCACGAAGATCGAGGCTGCCGCGACCCGCGAAGCGCTGCTCGACGCCGCCGAGCGCGTGTTCCGCGAGCAGGGCGTCGCCCACACGTCGCTGGCGGCGGTCGCCGAGGCCGCCGGCCTCACCCGCGGCGCGGTCTACTGGCACTTCCGCGACAAGGCCGACCTGTTCGAGGCGCTGTGCGCCCGCGTGACGCTGCCGATGGAGGCGATGGTGGCCAGCGTCGGCGGTGCCCGCCACGACGACCCGCTGGCCGCGCTGCGCACGCTCGCCATCGACGGCCTGACGCGGCTGGCCGCCGACGCCCGCGCGCACGCGGTGTTCGACGTCATCTTTCACAAGTGCGAATTCACCGCCGAGCTGGCGACGGTCGTTGAGCGGCAGAAGAGCGCCGACCGCGGTTGCCGTACCAACATCGAGCGGCTGCTGAAACAGGCAGTCGCGCGCCGGCAGCTGGCGCCGGACACCGACACGCGCCTCGCGGCGACGACGATGAACTCGTTCATGGTCGGCGTGATGCACCAGTGGGTGCAGGATCCGGCGGCCTACGACTTGGCGCGTACGGCGTCGGCGATGGTCGACCTGTTCGTCGCGGGGCTCAGGGCATGCCCGCCGCGGCGAAAGACCGCGGCCGCGCGCCGCAGGACGCCGGCACGCGCATAATTCGAGCTGCACCCGCCGCATGGCGGCGCTTCGCCGAGCGCGTCGGGTCTGCTTTTCCTCAATTCTCCATTCGGTATTCCATGAGCACGATCGGCAAAGTCGGCGTCATCGGCGCCGGAACGATGGGCAACGGCATCGCACAGACTTGCGCGGTCGCCGGGCTCGACGTGGTGATGGTCGACGTCGCCGAGGCCGCCGTCCTGCGCGGCCTGTCGACGGTCACGGGCAGCCTCGACCGGCTGCAGAAGAAGGAGAAGATCTCGGCGGCCGACAAGGACACCGCGATCCGGCGGATCAAGGGTACGACCGACTACGACGCGCTGAAGCCCTGCGATCTCATCATCGAGGCGGCGACTGAAAACCTCGAGCTGAAGCTGAAGATCCTGAAGCACGTCGCCGCGCTGGCCCGGCCCGACGCAGTCGTCGCGACGAACACGTCGTCGATCTCGATCACGCAGCTCGCCGCCGTCACCGGTCGCGGCGAGCGCTTCATCGGCATGCACTTCTTCAACCCGGTGCCGATGATGGCGCTGGTCGAGCTGATTCGCGGGCTGCAGACGTCCGACGCCACCATCGACGCGGCACGGGCGTTCGCGCAGTGCCTCGGCAAGACGCCGATCGTGGTGAAGAACAGCCCCGGCTTCGTCGTCAATCGGCTGCTGTGCCCGATGCTGAACGAAGCGGTGTTCGTGCTGCAGGAAGGGGTCGCCACGGCGCAGGAGATCGACGACGGCATGAAGCTCGGCTGCAACCATCCGATCGGCCCGCTGGCGCTGACCGACATGATCGGGCTCGACGTGCTGCTCGCGGTGATGAACGTCCTTTATACCGACTTCAACGACCCGAAGTACCGGCCGGCGCCGCTGCTGAAGGAAATGGTCGCCGCCGGCTACCTCGGCCGGAAGAATGGCCGTGGCTTCTACGTGTATTCCTGACGCATTCAACGAGACTCCGCGATGAACTTCGAAACGATCCTGCTGGAACAGAAGGAGCCGGGCGTCTGGCTGCTGACGGTCAACCGCCCGAAGCAGTTGAACGCGCTGGCGCCGCAGGTGCTGGGCGAGATCGCGCGTGCGGTCGTCCACCTTAACGCGCTGGGCGACGTCCGCGCGCTGCTCGTCACCGGCGCCGGTGACAAGGCGTTCGTCGCCGGCGCCGACATCGCGGTGATGAGCGGCATGTCCGCGCTGCAGGGGCGCGAATTCGCGCTTGAGGGCCACGCGACGCTGCGCGCGCTCGAGCTCGCGCCGTTCCCGGTGATCGCGCTGGTCAACGGCTTCGCGCTCGGCGGCGGTTGCGAGCTGGCGCTCGCCTGCGACTGGATCGTGGCGTCGGAAAAGGCCGCGTTCGGCCAGCCCGAAGTCAACCTCGGCATCGTCCCCGGATTCGGCGGCACGCAGCGGCTTTCGCGGCTCGTCGGCAAGGCGCTGGCGCTCGAGATGATCTGCACGGGTCGGCAGGTGAAGGCCGACGAGGCACTGCGGATCGGCCTTGTCAACCACGTCGTCGCGCCCGAGGCGCTGCTGGAGCACGGGCTGAAGCTCGCGCGGATGGTCGCGGCGAAAGCCCCGGTCGCGGTGAAGATGGCGAAGCACCTCGTCCACCGCGGGCAGGACATCGACCTCGCCAACGCGAACGCGATGGAGGCCGACGTGTTCGGCTACGTGTCCGCGACCGACGACCGGCGCGAAGGCATGGCGGCGTTCCTCGCCAAGCGGCCGGCGCAGTTCACCGGAAAGTAGCGCGACGCCGGCACCGGCTTCCGTCCGTCCGGCGCGCGCCGCGCAGTGCCCCAGGACGCCGTCGTCATTCCTCGAAGCCCCGCATGCGATCGAGATCGAGCACGGTGATGCCGCCGTACTCGACGCGCAGCAGCCCTTCCTGGTCGAGGTGTTTCAGCGCCTGGTTGACGCGCTGCCGCGAAAGCCCGGCGAGCTGCCCCAGCTCCTCCTGCGAAATCGGCAGCGACGGCCCGACGCCCGGATACAGGTGCGGATTGAACAGCCCGGCGAGACAGCGCGCGAGCCGCGCGTCGGGGCCGAGCAGCCGGTCGTGCTCGACCATGCCGATGAACTGGCCGAGCCGCTCGTTCAGCTGGATCAGCAGGAAGCGGTTGAATGCCATGTTGCAGTCGAGGAGCCGCATGAACGTCGCCCGCGGCATGTAGGCGATCTGCGACGCGCGGAGCGCGACGATGTCGTAGCGGCGCGGCTCGTCCTTCAGCAGCGAGCCCTCGCCGAACCAGCCGCCGGTGCTGATCCCGGTGAAGCTCGTCGGCTTGCCATCGGCGGACACGTTCGCCATCTTGACCAGCCCGTCGACGACACCGATCCAGTGCTCGACCGCCTCGCCCTTCCGGCAGACGAGGCCGCCGGCGGAGCAGTCGCGGGTCACCGTCTCGGCCTCCACCCGCGCGAACTCGGCCGGCGTCAGCGTGGGCGCCCAGGAGCTCGCGCGGAGCATGTCGGAAAGCGTGGTCATCGCGGCGGGCAGCGGCAAATGTCGGCGGAATGACAACCTCGCCGGCAGGAACTCCCTACAGTGGACCGGCTTCCCCGTCATTCTACGGGCGGCGGCGCGCCGGTGGCGCCTCCCGCCGGTGGCGAAGTTGCGGGCGCGCGGCCCGGGAACCGGCTACCATAGGCCGGCATCGGCGCCGTGCCGTTGTTGCAGTCTTCCAAAACATAAGATGGCGGTCCCGTGCCCGGCCCCCGGAGCGGCGGCGCGCTGCCCTTGGCGAAAGGCCCGTGGAGGAGATGGACGCCCGGTTCGACACGTTCCCGCGGCTCCTGCTGCATCACGCAGAGGTGCGCGGGGGCCATCCCGCGTGCCGCGAAAAGGACCTCGGCATCTGGCAGACTTGGACGTGGCGCGAGGTCGCCGACGAGGTGCGCGCGCTCGCGTGCGGCCTCGCCGCCCAAGGCTTCCGCCGCGGGATGCATCTCGCGATCATCGGCGACAACCGTCCGCGGCTGTACTGGTCGATGCTCGCCGCACAGTCGCTGGGCGGCATCGCGGTTCCGATGTACCAGGACGCGCCGGCCGCGGACTTCGTGTTCGTGCTGAACGACGCCGAGATCGCCTACGCCATCGTCGAAGACCAGGAACAGGTCGACAAGATGCTTGAGGCGATGCCCCAGGTCCCGACGCTGAAACACATCTGCTACGACGATCCGCGGGGCCTGCGCAACTACGAGGGCATGCTGCCGCTCGACCGGCTGCAGGCGCTGGGGCGCGAGTTCGACCGTGAGAACCCCGGCTTCTACGACGGCGAGATCGCAAAAGGACGGCCCGACGACGTGTCGGTGATGCTGTACACGTCGGGCACGACCGGCAAGCCGAAGGGCGTGTGCCAGACCCATGCGGCGTTCATCGCGTCGGCCAGAGGCGGCGCGCAGTTCGACCACCTGACTCCCGACGACAGCATCCTGTCGTACTTGCCGATGGCGTGGGTCGGCGACCACCTGTTCTCGCTGGCGCAGTGGGTCTACGTGGGGTTCACTATCAATTGCCCGGAATCGGGCGACACGGTGATGACCGACCTGCGCGAAATCGGCCCCACGTACTACTTCGCGCCGCCGCGGGTGTTCGAGAACCTGTTGACGCAGGTGACGATCCGGATGGAGGACGCCAGCGCGATCAAGCGCTGGATCTACAAGTGGGCGACGGCGGTCGCCCGCCGCTGCGGCGCCGAGATCCTCGACGGCAAGCCCGTGGGGCTCGGCGACCGGCTCCGGTATTTCCTCGGCAACCTGCTCGTCTACGGGCCGCTGCGCAACGTGCTCGGCATGAGCAGGATCCGCGTTGCCTATACCGCGGGCGCCGCGATCGGCCCTGACCTGTTTCGCTTCTATCGCTCGATCCACGTCAATCTGAAGCAGCTGTACGGCCAAACCGAGACCTGCGCCTACGTCTGCCTGCAGCCGGACGGCGACGTCAAGCTCGACTCGGTCGGCCTCCCGGCACCGGGCGTCGAGCTCAGGATCGCCGCCGGCGGCGAGGTGCTGGTCCGCGGTCCGATGCTGCTCAAGGAGTACTACAAGCGGCCGGACGCGACGGCCGAATCGATCGACTCGGACGGCTACTTCCACACCGGCGACGCCGGCTTCCTCGACTCCAGCGGGCACCTCAAGATCATCGACCGCGCGAAGGACGTCGGCAAGCTCGCGAACGGGGCGATGTACGCTCCGAACTACATCGAGAACAAGCTCAAGTTCTTTGCCCATATCAAGGAGGCGGTGGCGTTCGGCCACGAGCGTGACGAGGTGTGCGCGTTCATCAACATCGACATGGGCTCCGTCGGCAACTGGGCCGAACGGCGCAACCTCGCGTACTCGGGGTACACCGACCTCGCGCAGAAAACCGAGGTCTACCAGCTGATCAAGGAATGCGTCGAGAACGTCAACGCCGAGCTCGCGCAGGAGGGCGAGCTCGGCCACTCCCAGGTGCACCGCTTCCTGGTGCTGCACAAGGAGCTCGATCCGGACGACGACGAGCTGACGCGCACCCGCAAGGTCCGCCGCAGCTTCGTCGCCGAGAAATACGCGGTGCTGATCGACGCGCTGTACGGGGGCAAGGCCGTTCAGCACATCGAGACGCTGGTCAGGTTCGAGGACGGCCGCACCGGCATGGTGGCGGCGGACCTGCGGATCGAGAGCGCCAAGACCCGGCCCGTCGCGGCCGTGAAGAAGGCGGCCTGACGCCGTGGCGACGAGCCGGCGCACGATCGGCGACGTGATCCTGACGCTCGAGCGCATTTCGCTCGGGTTCGGCGGGGTCAAGGCGTTGTCCGAGGTCAGCTTCGACGTCCGCGAGCACGAGATCCGCGCGATCATCGGCCCCAACGGCGCCGGCAAGAGCTCGATGCTCAACGTGATCAACGGCGTCTATCACCCGCAGCAGGGGACGATCACCTTCCGCGGCGAGATCCGCCGCGAGATGGTGCCGCACCAGGCGGCGGCGCAGGGGATCGCCCGGACGTTCCAGAACATCGCGCTGTTCAAGGGCATGAGCGTGCTCGACAACATCATGACCGGGCGCAACCTCAAGATGAGGGCGTCGATCCTCGAGCAGGCGATCCACTTCGGCCGCGCGCGCCGCGAGGAGCTCGACAACCGGCGCAAGGTCGAGGAGGTGATCGACTTCCTCGAGATCCAGCATATCCGCAAGACGCCGGTCGGCCGGCTGCCGTACGGGCTGCAGAAGCGGGTCGAGCTCGCCCGGGCGCTCGCCGCCGAGCCGTCGATGCTGCTGCTCGACGAGCCGATGGCTGGGATGAACGTCGAGGAAAAGCAGGACATGTGCCGGTTCGTCCTCGACGTGAACGAACAGTACGGGACGACGATAGTGCTGATCGAGCACGACATGGGCGTGGTGATGGACATCTCCGACCGCGTCGTCGTCCTCGACTACGGCAGGAAGATCGGCGACGGCACACCGGACGAGGTCCGCGCGAGCCAGGCGGTGATCGACGCCTACCTCGGTGTGGCACACTGATGCGCGCGCCCACCATCATCGACCAAGGGACCTGACTTCGATGTCCTTCTTCTTCGAGGTGCTGATCGGCGGCTTGCTCTCGGGCGTGATGTATTCGCTCGTCGCGCTCGGCTTCGTGCTGATCTACAAAGCGTCTGGCGTGTTCAACTTCGCGCAGGGCGCGATGGTCTTCTTCGCCGCGATGACCTTCGTCGGACTGAACGAGGCCGGTCTCGGCTTCTGGCTCGCGTTCGTGGTGACCACCGGGGTGATGGTCGTCGGGGCGCTGCTGACCGAGCGGATCGTGCTGCGGCCGCTCGTCAACCAGCCGCAGATCACGCTGTTCATGGCGACGATCGGCCTCACGTTTTTCCTCGAGGGACTGACCCAGATGATCTGGGGCAGCACGCCGCTCGGCCTCGAGCTCGGAATCCAGGACCAGCCACTCGACTGGCTGATGGACAAGACCGGGATCAACGTCAGCCAGTTCGACCTGTTCGCGGCGGCGGTGGCGGGCATCCTGGTCGCGGTGCTGGCGGTGTTCTTCCAGAAAACACGGATCGGCCGGGCGTTGCGCGCGGTCGCCGACGACCACCAGGCGGCGCTGTCGATCGGCATCCCGCTGCAGCAGATCTGGGGAATCGTGTGGGCGACGGCCGGCTTCGTCGCGCTGGTGTCGGGGCTGATGTGGGGCGCGCGCAACGGCGTGCAGTTCGCGCTGACGTTCACCGCGTTGAAGGCGCTGCCGGTGCTGATCCTCGGCGGCTTCGAGTCGGTACCCGGCGCGATCGTCGGCGGCCTCATCGTCGGCGCGTCGGAGAAGCTGGCGGAGGTCTACGTCGGCCCCATGGTCGGGGGTGGCATCGAGAGCTGGGTAGCGTACGTGATCGCGCTGCTGTTCCTGCTCGTCCGGCCGGAAGGCCTGTTCGGCGAAAAGCACATCGACCGGGTCTGACCCTACTCATGCTTTACCGCGAAGCCGGACAGTTCAAGACCGCGTACGCGACGGACCAGCAGATCTTCCCGATCCGCCAGGACCGCGTCGCCGTGATCGCGGTCGTCGCGTTCGCGTTCCTCGTTGTGCCGGTCATCGGCAACCAGTACTGGTTGTCGGCGATCCTGATCCCTTTCTTGATCTTCTCGCTGGCGGCGCTCGGCCTCAACATCCTCACCGGTTACGCGGGCCAGCTTTCGCTCGGCACCGCGGCGTTCATGGCGGTCGGCGCGTTCGCGGCGTACAACTTCGTGCTGCGCGTGCCCGGGATCCCGCTGCTCGTCGCCTTCGCACTCGCCGGCGGCTGCGCCGCCCTGGTCGGCATCGTGTTCGGCCTGCCGAGCCTGCGCATCAAGGGCTTCTATCTCGCCGTCGCGACGCTCGCCGCGCAGTTTTTCATTGTCTGGGCGCTGGTGCGGTTTCCGTGGTTCTCGAACTACAGTTCGTCCGGGGTGATCACCGCGCAGCAGATGAAGATCTTCGGGGTTGCCTTCGACACGCCGCTGGAAAAGTATCTGCTGGTGCTGTCCATCGTCTCGCTGATGGCACTGGCGGCGAAGAACATGGTGAGGAGCGAAGTCGGCCGCGCGTGGATGGCTGTGCGCGACATGGACGTCGCCGCCGAGGTGATCGGCATCCGGATCATGTACACCAAGCTGACGGCATTCGCCGTCAGCTCGTTCTACTGCGGCGTGGCCGGCGCGTTGTTCGCGTACGCCTATCTCGGTACCGTCGAGCCGGAGGCGTTCACGCTTGACCTGTCGTTCCGGATCCTGTTCATGGTCATCATCGGCGGCATGGGCAGCGTCCTGGGCTCGTTCCTCGGCGCCGGGTTCATCGTCATGCTGCCGATTGTGCTCAACATCTCGATACCGGCGTTGAACCGACTTCTGTACGCGCTTGTACAATGGTCTTTGCCGGCCTCGATCACCTCGAACCTCGAGCTGATGGTGTTCGGCGGCCTGATCATCTTCTTCCTGATCGTCGAGCCGCATGGCCTCGCTCGGCTTTGGCAGATCGGCAAGGAGAAACTGCGGCTGTGGCCGTTCCCGCACTGAGGCGCTATGCTTATCGGCTGATGGATCGCACCGACACCCTGAACCGGGGCGTTTATCGAAGCTCTAACGGAAGCAAAAAAGGAGGAATCATGCTGCAACGCAAGAAAGTGATCGCGTGGCTGGCCGGCTTGGCGGTGGCGACCGCGGCGGGCGCCGTCGTTGCCCAGCAGACTCAGTATGTGCCGCTTCTCTCGTATCGCATCGGCGCCTACGCCGCCGGCGGCTCGGGGATCTTCGGCGGCTACATCGACTACATGAACTACATCAACTTGAAGGAGGGCGGGATCAACGGCGTCAAGCTGGCATGGGAGGAGTGCGAGACGGAGTACAACAACTCTCGCGGCGTCGAGTGCTACGAGCGGCTCAAGAAGGGCGGCAGCGGCGCGTCAGTCGTGCAGCCGCTGTCCACCGGCATCACCTACAGCCTGATCGACCGCGTAGCGACCGACAAGATCCCGATGGTGACGATCGGCTACGGCCGCACCGACGCCGCGGACGGGCGCGTCTTCCCCTGGGTGTTCCCGGCCATCACGACGTACTGGAGCCAAGCCTCGGCGATGATCAGGTATATCGCGTCCAAGGAAGGCGGCGAGGCCAATCTCAAGGGCAAGAAGATCGTCCATCTGTACCACGACTCGGCCTATGGCAAGGAGCCGATCGCCGTGTTCCAGGCGTACGCGAAGAAGGACGGATTCGAACTGACCGAAATCGCCGTCCCGCACCCGGGCAACGAACAGCAGTCGCAGTGGCTGCAAATCCGCCAGATCAAGCCCGACTACGTGATCCTCTGGGGCTGGGGCGTGATGAACCCGACTGCGCTCAAGGCCGCCGCCAAGATCGGCTTCCCGCGCGAGAAGATGATCGGCGTCTGGTGGGCGGGCTCCGAGGAGGATGTGATCCCGGCGGGCGCTGCGGCGAAGGGCTACACGACGGCGGTGTTCAACGTCGCCGGCAAGGACCTGTCGCTGGTGCAGGACATCGTGAAGGTCGTCTACGGCGCCGGCAAGGGCAACATGGAAGACAAGGACCGCGTCGGCTCGGTGTACCACGTGCGCGGCATCGTCCACGGCATCATCACCGTGGAGGCGATCCGCAAGGCGCAGGAAAAGTACGGCAAGGGCAAGGTGATGACGGGCGAGCAGATTCGCTGGGGCCTCGAGAACCTGAACCTCGACGACGCGCGGCTGAAGGCGATCAACGCGGCGGGCATGATGCCGCCGACGAAGCTCACCTGCGCCGACCACGAAGGCTCCGGCCTGGTGAAGTTCCAGACCTGGGATGGCTCAAAGTGGAAGATCGTCACCGACTGGATCGCGCCGGACAAGCAGATGATCCGCGGCATGATCGAGGACTCCGCCGCCAAGTACGCCAAGGAGAAGAACATCACGCCGCGCGACTGCTCCAAAGAAAGTTAGTGCGTCGCGCGTGACGGGCCGTACGTGCGGCTGCGTCGAGTTCGCGCGACGTACTAACTCGCCGGATTGGGGCGTCGGCTGCGTCGACGTTCAGTCCGGCGGACCCTCCTCGACGGAGGGCTCGGGCGAGGGTTCGTGGATGAATCCTCGCTCGAGCCGGAGCCAAACGAATTCTTGCTGACATGTCTGCTGCTTCCTCCGCCGCCGTTCATCCCGAAGCGCCTGCCGCCGCCGCGACGCCATGGCTGTCGGTTAACAACATCGAGGTCATCTACGACCACGTGATCCTGGTGCTGAAGGGCGTGTCGCTCGAGGTGCCCGAGGGCAGGATCGTGGCGCTGCTCGGCGCCAACGGCGCGGGCAAGAGCACGACGCTGAAATCGATCTCGAACCTGCTCTCGGCCGAGCGCGGCGAGGTGACCAAGGGCACCATCGAGTTCAAGGGCCAGCGCGTTGACCGGCTGACGACCAACGAGCTGGTGAAGATGGGCGTGTGTCAGGTGATGGAGGGCCGGCACTGCTTCGCCCATCTGACCGTCGAGGAGAACCTCCTCACCGGCGCGTTCACCCGCGGCGTCACGCGCGCCGAGCTCAAGGCCGAGCTCGAGCGTGTCTACCACTACTTTCCGCGGCTGAAGACCCGCCGCGCGAGCCTGTCCGGCTACACGTCGGGCGGCGAGCAGCAGATGACGGCCGTCGGCCGGGCGCTGATGGCGCGGCCGTCGATGATTCTGCTCGACGAGCCGTCGATGGGTCTCGCACCGCAGATCGTCGAGGAGATCTTCGGGATCGTCCGCGATCTCAACACGAAGGAGCGGGTGTCGTTCCTGCTCGCCGAGCAGAACACGATGGTCGCGCTGCGCTTCGCCGATTACGGTTACATCCTCGAGAACGGCCGCGTGGTGATGGACGGGCAGGCCGCCGACCTCGTGCAGAACGAGGACGTCAAGGAGTTCTACCTCGGGTTGTCGACGGCCGGCCGCAAGAGCTTCCGCGACGTCAAGCACTATCGGCGCCGCAAGCGCTGGCTTGCCTGAATGCCCGACCACTTCGACACGCTCGAGACGCGCGATCCCGAGGTTCGCGAGCGCGCGCTGCTCGCGCGGTTGCCGCGCCAGATCGCGCACGCGAAGGCGAACGCGCCCGCGTTCGCTCGGATCCTCGCCGCGGTCGAGCCGGCCGCCGTGACGTCGCGCGCGGCGCTGGCGCAGCTTCCGGTCACGCGCAAGTCCGAGCTGGGCGAGCTGCAGAAGGCGGCGCGGCCGTTCGGCGGGCTCGCCGCCGCGCGCTGGGGCGACGCCGTCCGCGTGTTCGCGTCGCCCGGCCCGGTCTACGAGCCGGAAGGCGGCAATCCCGACTACTGGCGGCTCGCCCGCGCGCTCTTCGCCGCCGGCTTCCGCCGTGGCGATCTGGTCCACAACTGCTTCGCGTACCACTTCACGCCGGCAGGTTCGATGCTGGAGACCGGTGCGCTTGCGCTGGGCTGCGCAGTGTTCCCCGGCGGCATCGGCCAGACCGAGCAGCAGGTGCAGGCGATGGCCGACCTCGCGCCGGACGGCTACGTCGGCACGCCGTCGTTCCTGCGCATCATCCTCGACAAGGCCGACGAGATGGGCGTGAAGCTGCCGCGCCTCACCAAGGCGCTGGTGTCGGGCGAAGCGTTCCCGCCGAGCCTGCGCGACGCGCTCGCCGCGCACGGGATCGCCGGCTATCAGGCGTATGCGTCCGCCGACCTCGGCTCGATCGCGTACGAGACGCCGGCGCGCGAGGGCCTTGTCGTCGACGAGGGCGTGCTGCTGGAGCTGGTTCGGCCGGGGACCGGCGATCCGGTCGCGCCGGGCGAGGTCGGCGAGGTCGTCGTCACGTCGCTCTTCAACGCGCACTATCCGCTGGTCCGCTTCGGCACCGGCGACCTCTCGGCGCTGCTGCCGGGCGCGAGTCCCTGCGGGCGCACCAATACGCGGATCAAGGGTTGGATGGGACGCGCCGACCAGACGACGAAGGTCAAGGGGATGTTCGTCCATCCCGGGCAGATCGCGGCGATCGTCAAGCGCCATCCGGAGATCGTGAAGGCGCGGCTCGTCGTCGACAATCCCGACGGCAACGACCGGATGACGCTGCACGTCGAGACAGCCGACGGCGCGCTGGCGCAGGCCGACGCGATCGTGGCGTCGATCCGCGACATCACGAAGCTGCGCGGCGAAGTGATGCACCGCGTAGCGGGCGAGCTGCCGAACGACGGCAAGGTGATCGACGACGTCCGCAAGTACGGCTGACGGCCGCGGCGAGACCGGTGCGCCGAGGGGCCGGCCCCGCACGCCTTTCGCCAGCGCCCAAACGGCGACCGATTCGTCGAGGAGCGACGCATGGTGCAACGGAACGATTCCCGATTCCTCGACGAGATCCGCCGGTCCCTCTACACCGCGGTGCTGTCCGATGTGCTCGACGAGCTCGGTTTCCGCGATCAGGCGATGCTGCCGTCGATCCGGCCGCTCGACGAGAGCCTCGTGCTCGCCGGCTTCGCGCGGACCGGTCTCTATCGCGAGGTGTTCGACGCCGTCGCCGGCGAGAACCCGTACGAGCTCGAGATTGCGCTGGTCGACGATCTGAAGCCCGGCGACGTCGCGGTGTTCGGATGCGGCGGCTCGCGTCGCATCGCGCCGTGGGGCGAGCTGCTGTCGACCGCATCCCGCGCCCGCGGCGCTGCCGGGTGCGTGACCGACGGCATGGTGCGCGACATCTGCGCGATCCGCGCGCTGCGTTTCCCGGTCTTTCACGGCGGCATCGCGCCGCTCGATTCGAAAGGCCGCGGCAAGGTCGTCGAGATCGACACGCCGATCCGCTGCGGCGGCGTCGCCGTCGCCTCCGGCGATCTGGTGGTGGGCGATGCCGACGGCGTCGTCATCGTGCCGCGGGCGGTCGAGGATGAGGCGCTGCGCGGGGCGTTCGTCAAGGTCGCCGGGGAGAACACGACGCGCGACGAGCTGGCTGCGGGCGCGAAGCTCGCCGACGTCTTCGCCAGGTACCGCGTGCTCTGAGCGGATCGCCCGGATCGCCGCGGCCCCCGTCGCGGGCCCGATGTTGACGCAGGTCAACGGCACGTCCTGGCCCCCAAATGCGCCATCTTCCGGGGAGGGCCGCCACCCCCGCGCCGGTTCGAGCCAGCGCGAAGACCGAAGCTTCGCAAAGGAGTAAGCGCCAGCTAACTACTCTCGCGACCCAACGCCGTCCCGAGGCGCGAAACGGGGTGATTCGCCGCGCTCCGGCGCAGGCGTCTTTCGCGTGACACCGACACCCAAACCGGTTAGGATTGTGCGGTGCAGCAATCCGTCAGTCAGGAGCCAGAATGGACATCGCAGGAAAAGTTGCAGTGATCACCGGTGCCGCCAGCGGCATCGGGCGGGCAGTCGCTGCCGAATTGGCGCGCCGCAACGTACGCGCGATGGCGCTCGTCGACATGGGGGAGAACATCGCTGACGTCACCGCCGAAGTGAATGTGGTGGCCGGTCGGCAGGTCGCCTTCCCGTATCGCGGCGATACGACCGACGAGGCATTCCGCGCGTCGGTCTTCGATTCGATCAGCAGCCAGTTCGACACCGTCACCATGTGCGTGCCGGCCGCCGGCATCACGCGCGACGATCTCGCGGTCCGCATCGACAAGAACACGGGCAAGGCGCGCATCTATCCCGTCGACCGGTTCAAGCAGGTCCTCGACGTCAACCTCGTGGCGCCGGTCTACTGGGCGCTGGAGATGATCGGACGCATCGCCGAGAATCGCGCCGCCTGCGGGCTCAAGCGGTGGCAGCCGGAAGAGGGGATGCAGGGATCGATCGTGTTCATCGGCTCCGTGTCTTCGCAGGGCAACCGCGGCCAGATCTCGTACGCCAGCACCAAGGCCGGCCTCGAGGGCGCGGCGGCGACGATCATGAAGGAAGCCATTTTCTACGGCGTGCGCTGCGGGCTGATCCACCCGGGGTTCACCGACACGCCGATGGTGCGCGCGATGGGTGACGACTACATCAGCAAGCACATCCTGCCGTTCACGCAGTTGAGCCGGCTGATTCGCCCGGAGGAAATCGCCGACGCGATCTGCTTCATGCTCGCCAACTCGGCGGTCAGCGGCGAGCTGTGGGCGGACGCAGGCTGGCACGCGCCCGCGTAGCACGCGTTTCGATCGAAGCGGAGCGTCGCGGTTCGAGCGGCGCCCGTTACACCCGGGTCTGGCGCTTCCCGCGTGGCGCGGCCTTGGGCAGGACCTGACGGAGAATCTCCTCGCAGGTTTGCGGCGACATGTAGCGCGGCACCGGATAGTTGGTGTCGGCCTCCCAGCAGGCGGCTTTGGCCAGCTCGGGGATGTCCGCTTCGCGCAGCGCGTCCAGTTGCTGCGGAATCCCCAGATCCCGGTTCAGCATCTCGACAGAGTCGATGAACTTCTTCGCCAGCGTCACCGGCCGGTCCCCCGCCTTTCCGACTCCGGCGCGAACCGCCAGTACGGCCAGCTTCTTCGTGATCGCCGGGCTCAGGAACTTCAGCACGTGCGGCAGCATGATCGCGTTCGCCAAACCGTGCGGGGTGTGGTATTTGCCGCCCAGTTGATGTGCGATCGCGTGGACGTAGCCGACGTTGGCGCGCGTGAACGCGAAGCCGGCGCAGGTCGCGGCCAGCGCCATCTGCTCGCGCGCTGCGAGGTTCCTGCCATTCCGGTAAGCGATGCGCAAGTTGCCGTAGATCATGCCGACGGCCGCCAGCGCCATCCGGTCCGTATGGGCGGTCGACCAGTGGCCGACGAACGCTTCGACGGCGTGCGTCAAGGCGTCCATGCCGGTTGAAGCGGTCACGTGGCGCGGCAACCCGGTCATCAGCGACGGGTCGAGCGCCGCCATCGCCGGAACGAGGCGGGTGTCGGCGATCACCAGCTTGCGGTTGGTCTGCGGGTCGGAGATCACGGCGGCCACGGTCACCTCGGAGCCCGTCCCGGCGGTCGTCGGCACCGCATAGATCGGCGCCGGCGTGCGCAAGCCCTTGAAGTACCCGACCAGCTTGCGCGGATGCTTCTTGTTCGTCACGGCCAGCGCGATCGTCTTCGCGGCGTCCATCGGCGAGCCGCCGCCGAACGCCACGACGGCATCGCAGCCGTGCTTCTCGTAGAACGCAATGCCTTTTTCGATCAACGGGATCGGCGCATCCGGCGTGATCGCGTCGAACACGACATGCGCGGTGCCGCCCTCCGTCAACGCCTCGATCAGCGCATCGGGCAGGCCCATCCCGGCGACGACGCGGTCCGTGACGATCAGCACCTTCCGGTGGCCGAAGCGACAAATTGCCTCCCCCAGCCGGCGGCTTGCCCCCGGACCGATCAACAGCATCGGCTGCGGAATCGGCAGCAACCCCGTCACCATGCCGGCCGCGCGCATCGCCGTCGACAGTCCGACGGACCGCACCACGTCGCCGACGACACTCGGCATCTCGATCATCTTCCCGCTCCCGGGTTGTCGTTCGGACCCATCAGCATGAACCAAGCCGCCTTCCCGGGCGAGGCTCGCGAACAGGTTCCTCGACACAGGTCAAAGAACCGCGGGTTTGGTGGCAAGTGCGCCGCCGTACAATTTGCATGGATCGCGGAAGACATTCGAGCAGGCGGGAGTTTCCGGCGCCGGACCCCCGATCCGGAGCGGCGCCACGGCGATCCGGCAGCCCGGTCGGGACCGCCGCCAACGGGCGTCCTTTGCACGAGGTCGGAATGAAAAAAGTGGTCGGCATCAGCCTGGGGGCGGGCAATCAGGATTTCGAGTTCAGCGCCCGCTTCCTGGGCCAGCGTTTCGACGTCCGGAGGCTCGGCACGAACGGCAGCACCGCGACCGCGATTAAGCTGCTCAAGCACTGGTCGCGGCACGCCGACGCCATCGGGCTGGGCGTGGTCAAGGACAGCTACACCGTCGGCTCGCGACGCTACGTCGAGAAGGACAGCACGCGGCTGAAGAGCGTGGTGACGCGCATTCCGGTCACCACCGGCGGACGGTTGAACGACATCCTGCAGGAATGGGCGCTGCGCCAGGTCCAGGCGAAGCTGGGCGACTACTTCAACAACGCCAAGGTCCTGTTCTTTTCGGGGATGACCGACTACAAGCTCGCGCTGGCAATGTCGGAATACACGCAGAACCTCCGGTTCGCCGATCCGGTGCTGCAGCTCGGCGTGCCGAAGCTGCTGGGCTCGCTCGACGCGCTCGAGCTCTACACCAGCGGCGCGCACTACGTGCTGGACTGGACGCCGTCGGTCGTGATGTCGTCGGCGCCGGTCAAGGAATGGACGAATTACGTGCTGCACAAGGCGATGCAGGACGCGACCGTCATCGTGGCGCCGATCCATGAGCTGGACGACTTCGACGCAGGAGAGCTGGCCGGCAAGACGATCATCACGTCGACCGTCAACGACCGGCGCATCGCGCAGTTCAGGAAGAAGGGCGTCAGCGTGGTGATCGACGGCGCGCCGTCGATGTTCGACCATGTGCTGAGCCCGAGCGTCCTCGACGCGATGATCATCGCCGCGACCGGCAAGGACCCCGACGACATCCTCGAGGACGACTACCTGGAAATCATCGCCGACCTGGAGCTCGAGCCGCGGATCCTCTATCCCGGCGGGTTCAAGCGGGTCAACCGCTTCGCGTTCGTCATCCATCCGCTGTCGCAGGAGTATTTCAAGAACATCAAGCCCATCGAGCTGCTCTCCCACGTGTCGCCGCCGGTCTTCATGAACACGCTGGAAAAGGTGATGGCGTATGCGCCTCCGTTCGTCTATTCGAAGGTGAGCGGCATCAAGTCGCCCACCGGCGTCGAGGCCGAAGGCTGGCTGATTTCCGTCGGCGGGACGCCCAGGGAAATCATGAATCACGATCCGGAGTTCACCTACCGCCGCCTGCTCGATGCGGCGCGGATCGCGAGGAGCCTCGGCGCGCAGATCATGGGGCTCGGCGCCTTCACCAAGGTCGTCGGCGACGCGGGACTCACCGTCGCAAAGCGCGCTCCGCTGCCCATCACCACCGGCAACAGCTACAGCGCTTCCGGTGCGCTGTGGGCGGCGCACGACGCCGTGATCCGGCTGGCGCTGGTGCCGGCGGCGAAGCCCGGGCAGAAGGTGAAGCTCAAGGCGATGGTGGTGGGGGCCACCGGGGCCATCGGCTCGGTGTGCGCACGGATGCTGGCGATGGTCGCCGAGGAGGTCTACATGGTCTCCCCGGAGACCGCCAAGCTGCTCTCGCTCAAGGGCTCGATCCTGAAGGAAACGCCCGACGCCCGGTTGTTCCTGTCTTCGCGCGCCGACAAGGACATCGCCGACATGGACATGATCGTGACGGCGACGTCGGGGGCCGGCAAGAAGATCCTCGACATCATGAAGGTGAAGCCAGGGTGCGTGATCACCGACGTGGCGCGGCCGCTCGATCTGCCTCCCGACGAAGTCGCCAAGCGGCCGGACGTGCTGGTGATCGAGTCGGGCGAGATCCTGATGCCCGGAAGCGTGTCGATGAACAACATCGGGTTGCCGAAGAACGTCGCGTACGCGTGCCTGGCCGAAACCATCGTGCTGGCGCTGGAAGGCAAGTTCGAGAATTTCACCGTCGGCCGCAACATCGAGTGGGAGAAGGTGCGGGAAATCTACCGGCTCGGGCGCAAGCACGGCATGAGGCTGGCCGCGATCTCGGGCGTCAACGGGCCATTCTCCGATGCGGACATTCGCCGGGTGCGCAGGCTCGCGCTCGCGGCGCGAGCCAGGGGCGCGGCGGGGACGGCGAAGGCGCACCCTCCGAAGCCAACCGGTGTCGTCCGGCGGAGAAAAGCCGGGAATGCCGCCGAGACGGGCCGAGGCGGCTGACCGAACGGTGCGGTCACCGGCCGGCGCCGGGCGGGTTGCGGCTTGCCGCAAGCGCCATGGCAACCAGCTCATCGCGCATGACCTTGCCTCCCTCGTTGCGCGGCAGGCTTGCCATGTTCAGGACCATCTTCGGCGCACGGTTCTGCAGCCGGTTGCGGCAGACCGCATCGAGCACCGCAACGTCGAGGTCTGCGTCGGCGACGATGGCCGCCCAGATCTGGGTGACACCCGACGTATCGGGCACGCCGAACGCGGCGGCCTCCCGTATCGAACTCATCGACAGCAGGACGTCCTCGATGGCCTGCGGGTCGATCTTCTGGCCGCTGCTGTTGATGACGTCGCCCTTGCGCCCGGTCACCAGGAGCATTCCATCGTCGGCCACGCTGCCGACGTCGCCGGAACAAAACCACCCGCCCTCGAAGGCGCCGGCGTCCGTCGGTCCGCCTCCGACGTAGCCGCGCACGCCGCTGTCGCTGCGCATCCGCAGTTCGCCCTCGACGCCCGGAGGCAGCGGCCGACCGTCGTCGTCAACCGCCTGGACCAGAACGCCGGGTAGCAGGAAACCGACCGCTCCCGGTCGACCTTCGACGGCGGTCATCGGCGCCCCGGCGACGGCGCCGGCCTCGACCGAGCCGTAACAGGAATCGACGTTCGCGCAGAGCCGCATGCGAACATCCCGGCACAACCGCGACGGCAGCGGACTTCCTCCGACCTCGATCCGCGCGAGCGATGACAGAGGGCCGCGCGCCGGCGGCAGTGCCGCGAGGACGTCGGCCAGTGTCGCCGGGGCGGTCACCAGGCAGCGAACCCGATGCCGATCGATCGCGGCAATGATCTCGTCCGGCTTCCGCGCGAGCACGAGCCGTCCGCCGGCCCAGAGCGTCCTCAGGATGCTGACGAATCCGAAGGTCGTCGAGAGTCCGATCAGGCACATCAGCACCGAAGGCTCGTCGGGCAGCACAGTGTGCTGCCGCGCGGCGACCCGGCGGCCGATCAGGTCGTGACTGATCGCGACGTGCTTCGGGGTCCCCGTCGTCCCGGACGTCGCGAAGATCCGGCAGATCGCCGTGCCGTCATCGTGCGCGGGCACCGGCGGCACCGAGGCTGCCGCCGCCGGTGTCTCCGTCCACTCCGCTTCGACGAGCGTGACGTCAGCGCGACCCACCGGTTCCCGACCGCGTTCGGCGAGACAGGCATCCGCATGCTCCGGCGGGAGGCTCGCCGCCGCGCTCGCGACGCCGAGGCGCGCGAGGGCGAGCGACCAGACGAGAAGGCGGTACGTACTGGCGATCGCGATGACCGCCACGTCTCCGGGCGCGAGACCCGAGTCGCGCGCCCGTTGTGCCAACGCATCGATGGTGCGGTCGAGGTCCCGGTAGGAGGCGGTGTCACCGCGCCGCCGAATCACCGCGGTCGCGTGGGGGTCCGATCGGGCGTGGCGGTGGATCGGATCGGCAATGTTCATTGGCGGAGGGTTCGGGTCGGGTAGACTCTTCGCTGTCTGTGCGGCGATCGCGCCGGCCTGCGGCTCGGTCACGCGGCCGGTGCGGGTGGCCGCCGTTTGCCGGTGCCCGGACCCGCAGCCGTTACCGACGGCGCGTGTCGATGCCGCGCTTGTTTCCGCCAGGTTCCGGTCTTCGTGTGGCGTCAGGGAGCGTTCGTGAAGCTGCCATTATCTCAGATGGGTGATTCGCCGCGTAGCGGTCGCTCGGGACCTCGCGTGGCGATCGCCATTGCAGCCGCCGTGTGGCGCGCGCGACGGGCGATCGTGGTGGCGGTCGCGCTCGCGTCGTCCTCGGGAATCGCGTGGAGCCAGAGCTACCCGAACCGACCGATTCGTCTGGTGATCGGCGGTTCGGCCGGCGGCGGCTGGGACGTCACCGCGCGCCTGATTGCCGAGCGAATGCAGGAAGCGCTGGCGCAGCCGGTCGTCGTCGACAACAAGCCCGGTGCCGACGGCGTGGTTTCCGCGGACCTGGTGGCCAAGGCTGCCCCCGACGGCTACACGCTGCTGGCGGCGGTGACGAGCCAGATGACGATGACCCCGGTGCTCAATGACCACCTGCCTTACGATCCGGCCCGCGATTTCCAGCCGGTGTCGATGATTTCGCGCAGTCCGCTGGTGCTGGTGGTCGGCAGCTCGGCCCCGATGCGTTCGGTCGCGGAACTGATCGGCGAGGCGAGGGCGCACCCGGGAGTCCTCAATTACGGCGCGAACACCGGCGGCTTCGTCTTCGCGACCGAGCTGTTCAAGCAAGCCGCCAGGGTCGACATCCAGCGCATTCCCTACAAAGGCACCGCGCAGGCGCTGACCGCGCTGCTGGCCGGGGACATCCAGATGGCGATCATGGATGTTCCGTCGGCGCTGCCCCTGATCAGCGCCGGCAGGATCAGGGCGCTCGCGGTCACGACGCCGCGCCGGGTGCCGTTCCTCGCCGATGTGCCGACGCTGGCCGAGGCGGGCGTCCCGGGGGCGGACGTGATGCTGTGGATCGCGATGTTCGCCCCGGCCGGCACGCCCGCCGAGATTGTCGCCCGGCTGCAGCCCGTGATCGCGCGCGCGCTCGAGCACCCGGAGCTGCGCGAGAAGCTGTTGGCGCTGGGGACGCTACCGGAGAGCAGCACCCCGGAGGCGCTGGGCGAAACCGTCCGTGCCGAAACCGCGCTCTATCGCGGTCTGGCGCGGCGGGCGCAGCTGACGGCGCAACAATAGGCTCGCGCGATCTTCGCGTCGCAGCGTCCGGGTTCGGGGAAGCTTGCGCTCGCTTCGCCACCCCGCTCGCCACCGGACCCTCGCGCGCGTGCTAGGATCGTTCCGCCACCCTGCCCGCCGCCTTCGCCTGTGCCTGCCGTCGCGCCCCCCGTCGACCCGTTCGCGCCGCTGACGCGCGACACGCTGCGCGCGATGGCGTCCTCCGGTGTCGTCCGCGCATTCCCGAAGAACACGGTGCTGATCCACGCGGGCGGGCGACGCCGTTGCTCGCGCACTTCGCGCCCGGGATGAAGAAACCAACCCACCTGCACCTGGCGGACCTGCGGGGCATCCAGCGGCTGGCCAACGCCGCCACCGTGGGCATCACCGACCTCGTCGAGGCGATGCACCACACCGTTCTGCGGACGCCGGGCGTCCTCGGCAAGTCGCCGAAGGGACGGACCGGAGGCATTACCGGGCTGGTCTACCGGTCGGTCCGCGGCGTGACCCGCTTCGTCGGCGGCAGCATCGACGCGCTCCTCGGCGCGCTCGCGCCGCTGATCGCGGAGCAGCGCTCGTCGCCGGAGCGGCAAGCGGTGCTGGCGGCGCTCAACGGCGTGCTCGGCGACTATCTGGCCGCGACGGGGAATCCGCTGGCAATTTCGATGCGCTTCCGCACGTGCGGGGTGCCGCTCGAGATTTCCAGGACGGCGCTCGCCGCCGCGTTTCCGGAACCGGGGCAAAAGCTGCTGGTCCTGATGCACGGACTGTGCATGAACGATCTGCAGTGGGCCCGCGAGCGTCACGATCACGGCGCGGCACTCGCGCGCGACCTCGGCTACACGCCGGTGTACCTGCACTACAACAGCGGCCTGCACATCTCCACCAACGGCCGTGAATTCGCCGACCTGATGGAAACGCTCGTCCGCGAATGGCCGCACCCGATCGAGCGGCTGTCGATCCTCGGCCACAGCATGGGCGGACTGGTCGCGCGCAGCGCCTGCCACTACGCGGCGCTCGCCGGCCACGGGTGGACGAAGCGCCTCGACGACCTCGTCTTCCTCGGCACGCCGCACTTCGGCGCACCGCTCGAGCGCGCAGGCAAGCGCGTGGATTTCGTGATCGGGATCAGCCCCTGGACCGCGCCGTTCGCGCGCCTGGGCAAAGTTCGCAGCGCAGGGATCACCGATCTCGGCCACGCCAATCTGCGCGACGATGACTGGCAGGTGACGGGCGCGGCGCGATCGCGCGCTGCCCACGACCCGATGCCGCTGCCCGCCGGGGTTCGCTGCTACGCGATGGCGGCGAGCCGGCAGGAACGGCCGCGCACACACGGAGCGAAGGTCCGCGGTGACGAACTGGTGCCGGTGAACAGTGCGCTGGGCTGCCACCGAGACGCTGCATGCGATCTCGGGCTGCCCGAAACGCATCGCTGGACCGCATACGGGACGGGTCACATCGACCTCCTCGGCCGCAAGCAGGCGTATGCGCGAATCAGGCGTTGGCTGGCGGACGATCCCGCGCCCGACTGATCTCCATTCGCGGTGTGGTGTCCGGTGTCGGCTGCTTGCCGGCGCCGCCAGGCGACTTGCAGCGCGCTGCGCGAGCAGGCACGCCTTCTCCGCTGCGCGCGGCCCAGGCCGGGTGCCGCGCGCATGCTAGGATCATGCGGCCGCCCCACCCATCGTCCGCGCCCCGTGCCTTCCGCCGCGCCTCCCGCCGACCCGTTCGCGCCGCTGACGCGCGACACGCTGCGCGCGATGGCGTCCTCCGGCGTCGTCCGCACGTTCCCGAAGAACACGGTGCTGATCCACGAGGGAGACACCGGCGATTCGCTGTTCGTCGTGCTGTCGGGCAAGCTCAAGGTGTACGCCAGCAACGACGAGGGCAAGGAGGTCGTCATCGACTTCCACGGCCCGGGCGAGTACGTCGGTGAGATGTCGCTGTTCGGCGCGCCGCGGTCGGCGTCGGTGATGACGGTCGAGCCGACGACCTGCGCCGTCGTCGGCCGCGTCCACGTCCGCGAGTTCATCCTCGCGTATCCCGATTTCGCGCTGCACCTGATCGAGAAGCTGATCGACCGCATGCGCCGCGCGACCGAGAACGTGAAGAGCCTCGCGCTGTCCGACGTCTACGGGCGGCTGGTCCGGCTGCTGACCTCGCTCGCGCACGACGTCGACGGTCGGCAGGTCGTTCCCGGCAAGCTGACGCAGCAGGACATCGCCGAGCGGATCGGTGCCTCGCGCGACATGGTCGGCCGGCTGCTGAAAGACCTCGTCGCCGGCGGCTATCTCGCAGTCGAGGGCAGGACGATCGCGATCCTGCGCAAGCTGCCGCCCGCCTGGTAGCCGGCCCGGGCGCTTCCGGAGGTTGCAGGCGCCGCCCCGTTCGCGGGCGGCCGGCACGTGAATATTCCGCATTCGCGGCCCGGATTGTTCCATCTCCCCGGGCGCCGACGGCGCCTACAGTTGGCGTCACCGGCGAGGCGAACAGCACCTTCACCGGCGAAGCGGAGGCACCCCGGATCGCTGTCCGGCCTGCCGCCGCCCCGACCCGAACCGCTGCCCTCGAGGAGATCCAGATGAACCAATCCATTCAAGCGCCGGCTCCGTCCGCGCGGATCGCCGCCGGTGTCAAGACGGCGGTGCTGGTCGTAGTGCTCGGCATCGTCGCGCTCTTCGTCGACGTGGTGCTCACGGCGCCGCACGCCATCCCGCTCATCGGCGGGACGAGCGTTTCCGCCGCGATGGCGGCCCCGACAACTCTGCCGACAATCGAAATCCCGATGATCGCGTGGGACCGTCCGTCCGAGAGCGGTACGTCGAGCCCTCGTCGCCCGGCGGCGCCGGCGCAACGCCCGGTCGCCGTGGATCCGTCGGTGCCGTCCGCCGACACCGTTGTGGGGGCGCGGGGAGAGCCGCTGCCGGCGACGTTCTGAACCGCAGCAGAGGCGGGACCGGCACCGGTCGATGCCGGAAGCCGCCGACGAAAACGGCGCCCGTGGGCGCCGTTTTCTTGTCGCCGCGCGAAGGTGCGCGGGTCAGCGGTCGAGCCCGCCCATGCAGATGTACTTCACCTCGACGAACTCCTCGATCCCGTACTTCGATCCCTCGCGGCCGAGCCCTGACTGCTTGACGCCGCCGAACGGCGCGACTTCGGTCGTGATGAGGCCGGTGTTGACGCCGACCATCCCGTACTCCAGCGCTTCGGCGACGCGCCAGATGCGGCCGATGTCGCGGGCGTAGAAGTACGACGCAAGCCCGAACTCGGTGCGGTTGGCGAGCTCGATCACTTCGGCGTCCGACGAAAACCGGATCAGCGGCGCGACGGGCCCGAACGTCTCCTCGCGGAAGATCAGCATGTCGGCGGTGACGCCGGTGAGTACCGTCGGCTCGTAGAACGTGCCGCCGAGCGCGTGGCGCCGGCCGCCGGTGACGACCGTCGCGCCGTGCCCGGTGGCGTCGGCGACGTGCTCCTCGACCTTCGCCAGCGCGGCGGCGTCGATCAACGGGCCCTGGGCGACGCCCGCTTCGGTGCCGGGGCCGACCTTGAGCGCCTTCACCTTCGCGGCGAGCTTCGCTGCGAACGCGTCGTAGACCTTGTCGTGGACGAAGAAGCGGTTCGCGCACACACAGGTCTGGCCCGCGTTGCGGTACTTGGAGATGATCGCGCCATCGGCCGCCGCGTCGAGGTCGGCGTCGTCGAACACGATGAACGGCGCGTTGCCGCCCAGTTCGAGCGACAGCTTCTTGATCGTCGGCGCGACCTGCTTCATCAGCAGCCGGCCGACCTCGGTGGAGCCGGTGAACGAAAGCTTGCGCACGATCGGATTGGCGCACATCTCGCCGCCGATCGCCCTCGCGTTCCCGGTGATCACGTTGAGCACGCCGGGCGGGAAGCCGGCGCGGTGCGCGAGCTCGGCCAGCACCAGCGCGGAAAACGGCGTGGCCTCGGCCGGCTTGATGACGACGGTGCAACCCGCGGCGAGCGCCGGCGCGACCTTGCGGGTGATCATCGACGACGGGAAGTTCCATGGCGTGATCGCCGCGCAGACGCCGACCGGCTCCTTGATGACGATGAGACGGCGGTCGTTGCCGATCGTCGGAATCACGTCGCCGTAGACGCGTCGCGCCTCCTCGGCGAACCACTCGACGTACCACGCGCCGATCGTGACCTCGCCCTTCGATTCGGCGAGCGGCTTGCCCTGCTCGGTGGTGAGAATGAGCGCGAGATCGTCGACGTTGGCGATCATCAGCTCGAACCACTTGCGCAGAACGGCGCTGCGCTCCTTCGGCAGCTTCGCTCGCCACGCCGGCCAAGCGGCGTTCGCCGCGTCGATCGCACGCTTGGTCTCGGCCGCCCCCATCACGGGAGACGTGCCGATCAGCTTGCCGGTCGCCGGGTTGACGACCGGGTGTGTTGCACCGCCGTCGGCGTCGTGCCACTTGCCGTCGATGTAGCACTGCTGGCGCAGCAGCGCCGGGTCGTGGAGCGGCGGAACGGAACGTTCGAGGGTGTCGGGAGCCATGGCGTGCGTCCTTGCTGCGGTCGGATGGCGCGGCGTCACCCGCGCTGGAACACGATTATAGGCGCCGGCGCAGCAGCGTACCGGCGACGGTCAATCCCACTTGACGAGGCCGGTGTACGCGGTGACGAGGATCACCGCGCCGAACACGATCCGGTACCAGGCGAACGGGATGAAGTCATGGTGGCTGACGTAGCGGATCAGCCAGCGGACGCAGGCGAATGCCGACACGAACGCCGCGGCGAAGCCGACGCCGAACGCGGGGAGGTCTCCCGCCGCGAGCAGCGGCGCATCCTTCCACAGCGAATAACCCGTCGCGGCGAAGAGCGTCGGCACGGCGAGAAAGAACGAGAACTCGGTCGCCGCGATCCGCGACAGCCCGAACAGCATCCCGCCGATGATCGTCGCACCCGAGCGCGAGGTGCCGGGGAAAAGCGCGAACGCCTGCGCGCAGCCGACCTTCAGCGCGTCCACCCACGTCATGTCGTCGACGGCGGCGACGCGGACGGTGCCGGGCCGCGTCCGCTGCCGCCGTTCGGCCCACAGGATCACGAAGGCGCCGGCGACGAACGCGATCGCGACCGGCACCGGCGCGAACAGGTGCGCCTTGATCGCCTTGCCGAACGCGAGGCCCAGCACCGCGGCGGGCAGGAATGCGACGGCGAGGTTGACGACGAAGCGCTGCGCGGCGGCATCGGAGCCGAGGCCCGCGAGCACCCGCGCGAACCGCGCGCGATATTCCCAAACGACGGCGAGGATCGCGCCGGCCTGGATCACGATCTCGAACATCTTCGCCTGGTCGCCGGTGTAGCCGACGAGCGAGCCGGCGACGATCAGATGGCCGGTCGACGAGACGGGAAGGAATTCGGTGAGGCCCTCGACGATGCCGAGGAGGAGCGCGGTGAGAAGGGTCGGATGGTCCATGTGCGCGGACGTACTTTCGGGTCAACCGCGCGCAACGGGGCGATTCGCCGCGGCGAGCTGCTGCTGGACGAGATCGTCGAGACGCGTCATCGGGAAACCGAATTCGCGCGCTGTCGCGGCCATGTCGCAGCGCTGGTCGGTTGTGTCGAACTGGATGCCGGCCTGCACCTGGCGCCAAAGCGGCGCGTTGATCCGCCGCGTGACTGCCGCGATGGCGCGCATGACGGCCAGAGGCACGTGGCTCACCACCGCGGTCCGGCCCGTGACGCGCTCGAACGTCGCCACGACGTCGAGGAACGACAGGTCCTGCGGGCCGCCGACCGTGATCGTTCGATTGCGCAGGCGCGGGTCGTCGAGTGACGCGACGACGTAGCGTGCGACGTCCGCGACGCTCACAAAGTTGATCGGGTTTTCGCCGACGCCGAAAATCTTTGCCTTGCCGTCCTTCAGGATGCCATCGCCGATCATCGCCGCCCAGAACTCCATGAATGCAGCCGCGCGGAGGATCGTGAACTCCATTCCGCTGTCGCGCAGATAGTTCTCCGATTCCTGCTTGAAGCGGAAGAAGTCGACGGGGTTGTCGGCAGAGGCGATCGCCGCGGAAACGAAGACAAAACGCTCGATGCCCGCGCCGCGCGCGGCGTCGACGAGCCTCCGATTGCCGTCCCGATCGACGGCCGGCGGATCATTGCCACGTTGGCCAGGGAATCCATGGGTCGCCGCGACGACATGGGTCGCGCCGGCACAGGCCCGCGCGGTGGATGCCGTGTCGCGCAGGTCGGCGACGACGACTTCCACGCCGAGTTGCGCGAAGTCGGCGAGCGAAGCCGGGTTGCGCGTCACCGCACGCACGGGCCGCCGGTCGTCGATCAGCAACCGCGCTACGGCGCGACCGAGGCGACCGCTCGCACCGAATACCGCGATCATTGCGGACGTCGATTGACGGGAAGTACCCTGCGCCCGCGCATGAATCTGGCTGCGCGTCGCGTTGTCAGGCGGACTTCTTCGTCAGCATCGCCAGCGCCTGCGACACCATGTCGTTGTGGTTGCCCGGAACCTGCCCTTGCGGCGTCATCTGGTCGATGAGCTGCGGCAGCATCGACGCGAGCCCGCCGGCCGCGTCGCCGTGCGACATGCCGAGCTGCTGCGCGATCTGCTCGAGCTGGCCCTGGCCCAGCACCTGCTGCAGCGCGTTCGCGTCGATCGGCTGGTTCTGCCCCGTCGACACCCATGAGTCCGCCTGCGCGCCGTAGCCCGCCCGCTGGAACTTGCCGAGGATCCCCTGCAGCCCGCCGTTCTGTTGCAGCATCTGCAGCGCGGCCTGCAGCAGCGGATTCTGCCCCTGTTGTCCGGCCGCGGCGCCGCCGCCCATCATCCCGCCCAGCACGTTGCCCAGCAACCCGTCCAGCAGTCCCATGGTCGTCCTCCTCGTTGTCGTCGTTGTCGCCGCGCCCGATCCCGTTGGCTACGCAGCGCGGGTCCGGACGTGAAGATGCGCTTCGGCGGAAGGATACGCCGCGGCGCCGAACGTGTCGCGGAGGTGGGCTGCGCTACGACCCGCCCACGCCGAGCTCGGCGCAGAGCTTCGCCACCGTCGCCTTCAGCGCCGCGATTTCGTCGCCGAGATGCGCGACGTTGGCCTTCATCGCGGCAAGCTCCGACACGGTGACGGCGTCGCCGGACAGTCCCGGGCTCGTGGCGGCGGGAGCCACCACGGATTCGACGGCCGGCGCGCCGGACAGCAGATGCGCCCACCGCGCCTCGCGCGAGCCCGGCTGGCGCGGCAGCAGGACGACGAGCGCGCCGGCGGGACGCGCCACAAGCTCGTGCAGGAAGCCCTCGACCGCCGAGAGATCGGCGAACCGGTGCAGCCGGTCGCTGTTGATCCGCAGCTCGCCGACGGTCTGCGGGCCGCGCAGCATCAGCGCCGCCAGCAGCGCGACCGCCTGCGCCGGCACCTGCAGCACGCGCTCGACGTTGTGCGCGTAGCGCATCACGCGGCCGCCGCTCGACTCGACGGCGAGCGACAATGCCTTCAGCCGGTCGACGGTGGCCTGCACCACGGCGTCGGACGCGTCGAGAATCGGTTCGCGGCTGGTCTTCTGGTTGCAGCCGGCGACGAGCGCGTTGAGCGTCAGCGGGTAGGTGTCGGGAACCGTGTGCTGCTTCTCGACCAGCACGCCGAGCACGCGGGTTTCGAGCAGCGACAGTGTCGGCAGTGCGGTGAGCATCGTGGCAGGTCGAGGCCTACTTGCGGCCGTAGGTTGCGTTGAAGCTCGCCTTGTCGAGGCGATTGGCGTTGATCATGAAGCCGACCATCGCCGGCATCGTCTTGTCGTCGAGGTCGAGCTTCTCGGTCTTCAGCGCGTGGACGGTGAAGATGTAGCGATGCGGCTTGTCGCCCTGCGGCGGGCAGGGTCCGCCGTAACCGGGCTTGCCGAAGTCGGTCTGCGACTGGATCGCGCCGCGCGGCGCCTTGCCGGAGGCCGGGTCGCCGGCGCCGAGCGGCAGCGTGACGACGTCGGCGGGGATGTTGAACACGACCCAGTGCCACCAGCCGCTGCCGGTCGGCGCGTCGGGGTCGTAGACGGTGACGGCGAAGCTCTTCGTGCCGGCCGGCGCCCGCTTCCAGACCAGCGAGGGCGACACGTTGCCGCCGTCGCAGCCGAAACCGTTGAACACCTGCGCCGGCCCGATCTTCGCATTCCGTTTGACCTCGCCGGACTCGACGGCGAACTTGCCGGCCGCCGTCGCGCAGAGCGGGAACAGCAGGGCGGCGATGAGGGCGTAGCGGCGCATGGGGCTCCTCGCGTGACGGTCGGCGGATCGGGCCCACATCTTACCCGCCTCCGCTCGACCGGAGAATGTGCCGGCGGTCGTGCTACTACTTGCAGACGTGCCGGATCACGAGGTCGGCGGAGCTGCCCGCCGGCTCCTTCAGGTACTCGATCTTCTGCGCCTTGTTGCGCGAGAACGCCTTGTTCTTCGCCTCGTCCTCGTAGAGCACGACCTCGACGCCGGCGGCCGTCAT
The DNA here is from genome assembly GCA_040007035.1 of Betaproteobacteria bacterium. Taxonomy (GTDB): domain Bacteria; phylum Pseudomonadota; class Gammaproteobacteria; order Burkholderiales; family Casimicrobiaceae; genus CAIWHR01. The sequence continues at coordinate 31,295 of JBDTVU010000022.1, forward strand.
GTTCTTGCAGTCGACGCGCATCTGCGAGCGCATGCTGGTGATGGCGCCGCCCGGCGTGTCGAGCGCCGCCTTCAATTCGGTGCGGAAGGTCACCGCGGTGAAGCCGGCGCCGGCTTTCACGCTGCCCTTGTCGACGAAGATCCGGTTGCCGTTGGCGTTCTCGCCGAGCGACTGCCAGTCGGTGGCCGCGAGCGCGGGGCCTGCGGCGGCAGCCAGGGCGGCGACGGCGATGAGAAGCGGTGTGCGCATGGGCGGGTCCTTTCCCGGCGGTGACGGGCGGGGCGCCTGCCGCCGGTGCCGCAGGACGCCCCTCTGCGGAATTGTGGGCAGCGGCGCGAGCCGGGCGTTTGTCCGGGATCAAGGGATGGCGCGGGGGAGAGGTTCGGAGTGCCCGTGCGGCGGACGCTGCGCCGGCCGGCGCCGGTGCTGGTATCGTGATGGCGCACGCGACGGCCCCGCCGCCGCCACCTCGACCCCACGGCGCAGCGCGCCCGGAGCCCCCCGCATGGCGAATGCCCCCGAAATCACCAACATGGCGCTGTTCTGCGATTTCGAGAACATCGCGCTCGGCGTCCGCGACGCCAACTACGAGAAGTTCGACATCGGCAAGGTGCTCGAACGGCTGCTGCTCAAAGGCAGCATCGTCGTCAAGAAGGCGTATTGCGACTGGGAGCGCTACAAGGCGTTCAAGGCGCCGATGCACGAGGCGAGCTTCGAGCTGATCGAGATCCCGCACGTGCGGCAGTCGGGCAAGAACTCGGCCGACATCCGGATGGTCGTCGACGCGCTCGACCTCTGCTACACCAAGTCGCACGTCGAGACGTTCGTCATCATCAGCGGCGACTCGGATTTCTCGCCGCTGGTCTCCAAGCTGCGCGAGAACAACAAGGTCGTCATCGGCGTCGGCGTCAAGAACTCGACGTCGGACCTGCTGATCGCGAACTGCGACGAGTTCATCTTCTACGACGACCTCGTGCGCGAGAAGCGGAAGCAGGTGGCGCGGAAGGCGCCGGCACCGGCGAAGGCCGCCGCCGGCGGCAACGGCAAGCCCGTCGCCAAGGCCCCGTCCGAAGAAGCGCCCGCTCCCGGCAAGAAGGGCGACGAGGAGCGGCGGCAGGAGGCGCTCGACCTGGTCGGCGAAACGCTCGAGGCGCTGATCGCCGAGCGCGGCGACGACGAGAAGATCTGGGGATCGATGATCAAGCAGGCGCTCAAACGCCGGAAGCCCGGCTTCAACGAGTCGTACTACGGCTTCCGCTCGTTCAACGGGATGCTCGAGGAAGCCGAGCGGCGCGGCAACCTCAGCCTCGAGCGCGACGAGAAGTCCGGCGGCTATATCGTCCGGCTGGAGGCCGGCGAGGAATGACGCGCGCGCCATTGATTCGGTTGCCGGCGCCCCCATAACACAGGGCAAGGGCGCGGCGCGCCCGGGAGGCGGGGCGCGTGCCAAAGCCCGTCTTCCGCCTCCCCTGGTTCAAGGCGAGGTGTCCCGATGCACGACGTCCGACCGGCCGCGGTGGCCGGCCTCTTTTACCCCGGAACTTCCTTGGCGCTGGCCGCCGACGTGCGCGCGCATCTCGCCGCGTCGCCGGCGCCTGCCGCTGCGGCACCGCTGCCGAAGGCGGTCGTGGTTCCGCACGCCGGCTATGTCTACTCGGGTCCGGTCGCGGCCGCCGCCTATGCGCGGCTCGCGGCCGGCCGCGGGACGATCCGCCGCGTCGTGCTGCTCGGCCCGACGCACCGGGTGCCGGTGCGCGGCCTTGCGCTGCCCACCGCGCGCGCCTTCGCCACGCCACTCGGCACCGTCGCCGTCGACGCCGAGGCGGCAGCACTGGCGCTGACGTTGCCGCAGGTGCGCGAGTCCGACGCCGCGCATGCGCAGGAGCACTCGCTCGAAGTCCAGTTGCCGTTCCTGCAGGCGGTGCTCGGAGACTTCTCCATCGTGCCGTTTGCCGTCGGCGAAGCATCGGCCATGGATGTTGCCGCCGTGCTCGATCTGCTCTGGGGCGGTCCGGAAACGCTGATCGTCGTCAGCTCGGACCTTTCGCACTACCATCGTTACGACGAGGCGCAGCGGATCGACCGCGACACAGCGGACGGCATCCTCGCGCTCGACCCGACGCTCGACCACGAGCAGGCCTGCGGCGCGACGCCGGTGAACGGACTCCTGCGCTGCGCCCGCCGCCGCGGGCTCGTTCCCGAGCTGCTCGACCTGCGCAATTCGGGCGACACCGCCGGCGACAGGTCGCGCGTCGTCGGCTACGCGTCGTTCGCGTTCGTCGAGGGCGGCGCTGGCGCAAAGGTGTCGTCATGAGCCCGCCGGGCCGCCCCAAGGGCGAATACCGGAGTGTGCAGCACGAAGGTACGACGATATTCCATCGCGATCTCGGGCTGGCGCTGGTCCGGATCGCCCGCGCGGCGATCGGCTCGCGGCTTGGCGCAGGTGGCGATGCCGTGCCGGGACACGCGGCGCTGGACCGCCCGGGCGCGACGTTCGTCACGCTGATGCAGGACGACGAGCTGCGCGGCTGCATCGGCACGCTGGAGCCGGTGCGGCCGCTCGGGATCGACGTTCGCGAGAACGCGCTTGCCGCCGCGTTCCGCGACCCGCGGTTCGAGCCGATGCGGGCGGACGAATTCGAGGCGACCGCGGTCGAGGTGTCGCTGCTGTCCGCGAGCGAGCCGGTCGTGTTCGTCGACGAGGCGCACCTGATGGCGCAGTTGCGGCCCGGCGTCGACGGCGTGATCCTCGAATACGGCCGCCATCGCGCGACGTTCCTGCCGCAGGTCTGGGATGCGCTCCCGTCGCCGGGCGATTTTCTCGCCGCGCTGAAGCGCAAGGCCGGGCTGCCGGTCGACTTCCGGGATGCCGCGATGAACGTTCGCCGCTACGCGGTGATCAAATGGAAGGAGAGCGATTTCGTTGAGGACAGGGTGGAGCGATGAGCGATTTTCCGGGCCGCTGGTGGCATGCGCTGGACGACGGCCGCATCCAGTGCGACCTGTGCCCGCGCGACTGCCGGCTGCACGAGGGCCAGCGCGGCGCGTGCTTCGTCCGCCAGCGCAAGAACGACGCAATCGTGCTGACGACGTACGGCCGCTCGTCCGGTTTCTGCATCGACCCGATCGAGAAGAAGCCGCTCAACCACTTCTACCCGGGCTCCGCCGTGTTCTCGTTCGGCACCGCCGGCTGCAACCTCGCCTGCAAGTTCTGCCAGAACTGGGACATCTCGAAGTCGCGCGAGATGGACACGCTGATGGACGCGGCGTCGCCGGAAGCGATTGCCGTCGCGGCGGTCGACTCGGGCTGCCGGAGCGTCGCCTTCACCTACAACGATCCGGTGATCTTCGCCGAATACGCGATGGACACGGCGGACGCCTGCCACGCGCACGGCGTGCAGACGGTCGCGGTGACGGCCGGCTACATCGGCGTCGACGCGCGGCGCGAGTTCTACGCGAAGATGGACGCCGCCAACGTCGACCTCAAGGGCTTCACCGACGAGTTCTACGTGAAGCTCTGCGGCGCGCACCTGCAGCCGGTGCTCGATACGCTGGTTTACCTGAAGCACGAAACCGACTGCTGGTTCGAGATCACGACACTGCTGATCCCGGACAAGAACGATTCCGACGCCGAGCTGACGGCGATGTGCCGGTGGATCCTACGCGAGCTCGGCCCCGACGTGCCGCTGCACTTCACCGCGTTCCACCCGGACTACAAGGTCACCGACATCGCGTCGACGCCGAAAGCCACGCTCGTCCGCGCCCGCAACATCGCGCTCGGAGAGGGCCTGCACCACGTGTACACCGGCAACGTCCACGACCGCGAGGGCGGGACGACGTTCTGCCCCGGCTGCCGCAAGCCGCTCGTCGTCCGCGACTGGCACGAGATCCGCGCCTACGACCTCACGCCGGTGGGCCGCTGCGTCTATTGCGCAACGCAGGTTCCCGGGCGCTTCGGCGCGTTCGACGGCCAGTGGGGCCGGCGGCGGATGCCGATACGGATGCGGCCGGTCGCCGGCGTGCAGCAGCAATCCTGACGTGTTGAAACTGAGTTCCGACCTAACAGACAGTGTCAGCGTTGATCTGCGTCACCAGTAGATGAACCCGGTGGCCAGCTGGCGGTCATCCTCGGCTATGGCTGTAGTCGCTTGAGCAGCTCAGAACAGGAAGCAGTCATCCGAGAATCCCGCCCGATAGGCCGGAGCCGGCCAGAACCGGACGGCCACAATTGCGCTCCGAAGTCGACATTGGCGAGTGTCG
>JBDTVU010000023.1:0-34591 GCA_040007035.1 Betaproteobacteria bacterium
GCGCGTGCACAGGTACGCGCCGGTGAGGTTGACCCTCAGCATCTCGTCCCACAGCGCCGGCTCGGTCGCCGCGAACTTCGCGCTCTTCGCAGTGCCGGCATTGTTGACGAGGATCGCGATCCCGTCGCCGCCGTCGGCGATCGCCGCAAACGTCCGCGCCACCGCCGCACCGTCGCCGACGTCGCAGGCGCGCCACGCGCAGCGCGTCGTTGCCGATAGCGCCGACGCAGCCACCGTGAGCGCCGCCTCGTCGCGGCCGACCAGCGTGAGCGTCGCGCCCAGCTCGCCCAGCCGCGCCGCAATCGCACGGCCGATCCCGCGCGCGCCGCCGGTGACGACGGCGTGCGTTCCGGCCAGCGGGTGTGACGCGCTCATCCGTTCGCCTCCGGTTGCTCGGCCGCAAGTTGCGCCGCGCGGGCGAGATTGCGCTCGAGCTGGTCGCGGCCGGAAAGGTACTGGACCGGCCACGGCGCGTCGCGGTAGCCGAGCCCGGCCGCCGCGTGCAGCGTCCAGTAAGGATCGGCGAGATGCGGCCGCGCGATCGCGCAGAGGTCGGCACGGCCCGCCATCAGGATGCTGTTGACGTGATCCGGCTCGTAGATCGCGCCGACGGCCATCGTCGCGATGCCGACCTCGTTGCGGATGCGGTCAGCGAACGGCGTCTGGTACATCCGGCCGTAGACCGGCCTCGCGTCGCGCGTCGTCTGTCCCGACGACACGTCGATCAGGTCGGCGCCGGAGTCCTTGAACAACCGCGCGACGACGACGGCATCGTCGGCGGTGTTGCCGCCCTCCGCCCAGTCGTGCGCCGAGATCCGCACCGACATCGGCTTGCCCGCGGGCCACACGGCGCGCAACGCACGGAACACTTCGAGCGGATAGCGGCAACGGTTTTCCAGCGTGCCGCCATACACGTCGTCGCGCCGGTTGGTGAGCGGGCAGATGAACGCCGACAGCAGGTAGCCGTGAGCGCAGTGCAGCTCGAGCCAGTCGAAGCCGCATTCGTCGCCCCATTGCGCGGCGCGGACGAAGTCGGCGGTCACCCGGTCCATGTCGGCGCGGGTCATCGCCCGCGGCACCTGGTTGTGCGGTCCGTAGGCAATCGCGGACGGCGCGATCAGCGGCCAGTTGCCGGAGGCCAGCGGCTCCTCGGCCTGCTCCCAGCCGAGCTGGGTGGACCCCTTGGGGCCGGCATGGCCAAGCTGCAGCGCGACCTTCGATCCGGTTCGCGCATGGACGTAGTCGACGATGCGCTTCCACGCGCCGCGATGCTCCGGCGCGTACATTCCGGCGCAGCCCGGCGAGATCCGTGCGCCGGCCGACGGGCACGTCATCTCGGTGAAGACGAGGCCGGCGCCGCCGTGCGCGCGGCTGCCCAGATGGACGAGGTAGTAGTCGTCGGGCGTGCCGTCGGTGCACGAGTACTGCGCCATCGGCGAGACGACGACGCGATTCGGAAGCGTCAGCCCGCGCAGTTCGAACGGCGTGAACATCGGCGGCACGGCCTGCGGCGGCAGCCCGCCGCGCTGCGCGTACCAGGCCTCGATCCGGGCGACGAACGCCGGGTCGCGCAGACGCAGGTTCTCGTGCGAGATCCGCTGGCTGCGCGTCAGCAGGCTGTACGCGAACTGCTCGGCCTCGAACGCCGTGTAGCGCTCGACGCTCTCGAACCATTCGGTCGAGTTGCGCGCCGCGTTCTGGATCTTCAGCACCTCGACCGAGCGCTCCGCCTCGTACGCGTCCATCGCCGCCGGCAGCCCGTCGTGGCGCGCGAGCGCGTTGGCGAGCGCGATGGCGTCCTCGAGCGCCAGCTTGGTGCCGGAGCCGATCGAGAAGTGCGCGGTGTGCGCGGCGTCGCCCATCAGCACCACCGGCACCCGCCGGCCGTCGATCTCGTTCCAGTGGACCCAGGTCCGGCAGACGATACGCGGGAAGCGGATCCAGCTCGCCGAGCCGCGCAGGTGGGAGGCGTTTGACATGAGCCGCTCGCCGCCGAGCCACGACGCGAACAGGCGCTCGCAGAACGCGATGCCCTCCTCCGCGCTCATCCGGTCGAGGCCGGCGCGCTGCCACGTTTCCTCCGGCGTCTCGACGATGAACGTCGACGTGTCGCCGTCGTACTGGTACGCGTGCGCCTGGAACCAGCCGTGCGGCGTCTCGACGAACGCGAACGTGAACGCCTTGAACAGCCGCTTGGTGCCGAGCCAGACGAACCGGCAGCGACGGACGTCGACGTCGGGCGCGTACGTTGGCAGGTACTTCGCCCGGATCCGGCTGTTGATCCCGTCGGAGGCGATGACGAGGTCGGCGCTGAACTCGCGTGCCGCCGTTTCGTCGTCGGCGACGTCGGTGTCGAACACCAGCTCGACGCCGAGTTTCTCGCACCGCTGCTGCAGGATGTTGAGCAGCCGCTTGCGGCCGATGCCGCAGAAGCCGTGGCCGCCGGAGGTGATCGTGCGGCCCTTGAAATGGACGTCGATGTCGTCCCAGTGGTTGAACGCGCCGACGATCTCGCGCGCCGTCTCCGGGTCGGCGGCCTCGAGGTTGCCGAGCGTGTTGTCCGAGAACACCACGCCCCAGCCGAACGTGTCGTACGGCCGGTTGCGCTCGACCACGCGGATCACGTGCGTCGGGTCCGCCCGCTTCATCAGGAGCGCGAAGTAAAGGCCTGCCGGACCGCCGCCGATGCAGAGGATGCGCATGGGTACCCGCGTCGGGGCCGCCGCGCGCAGAATCGCCGACGCCGGCCCGCATTCGTTTTCGATGTGAATATATTAGACCTGAAATAAATGCCGTCAAGCCCGCTCCAGTGAGTAGTTGAAAACCGGCTTCATTCCAATGACTTAGCCCATCCGGCTGATTCCCCGCCAGGCCGATTGCGCCGACGCTGCGGACCGAGGCGACCATCGATCACGGGCGCCGCAACGTCTCCGGGAGATCGTCATGTCGATGGGCCGATCCGCAACCGCGCCGTCCACGCGCCCCGTCGCCCCCACGCCTGTGTGTCCGTCCGGCGGGCTGCTCGCCCCGGCCGGCGGCTTCACGCTGATCGAGACTCTGATCGCGATTACGATCGCCGTTGCGCTGTTCGCGATGGCGCTGCCGTCGATGCGGGACTGGCATCGTGGCTACGAACTCGCGACCCACGCGCAGTACCTCGCCGGAAACATGACCCGCGCGCGATCGGAGGCCGTCAAGCGCAGTTACCGCGTCAATCTCTGCCGCACGGTCGACCGCCGCCAGTGCGCCGCGAGCGGGAGCTGGGACGCCGGATGGATCGTCTGGGTCGACCAGAACCACGACGGCCGGATCGACGACGACGAGCCGGTGCTCGCGGTGTCGGAACCCACGCCGTCGGGCGTCACCGTGCACGCGAATCGCCCGCTCGCCGATTACGTGTCGTACACAAGTTTCGGCGAGGCCCGCCGGCTCGACGGCGCGCTGCAGATGGGGACGTTCTCGCTGTGCCGGCCCGGGCAGCGGCTGATCAAGGTCGTGCTGGCGAACACCGGCCGCGTACGCATCGAAAAGACCGGGGTGGCCTGCACCTGAAACACCGGCGCGGCCGGACGCGCGCGTGGACAGTCGCGACGGAGTGTCGCCACCGCTCGCACCGTCCATTCCCGACTGCGCGCCACTGGTCGGGCCGCGTTGCAGCCCCCTCGTGGCCGCCCTAGCATTGGGGTGTCAAAAAGGGGGGTTCTATGCATCTGCCCTGCTCGCGCAATCCGATCCGGGACCGCGGTTTCACGCTGATCGAGGTGATGGTCACGGTCGCAATCGTGGGGATCCTCGCGGCGATCGCGTATCCGAACTACACCTCCTTCGTCCAGCGCGGCAGGATCATCGAGGCGACCACGAGGCTGTCCGATTTCCGCGTCAAGATGGAGCAGTGGTTCCAGGACAACCGGACCTACCTCGACGCCGGCGGCACCAAGTGCGGTGTCGCCGCGTCTGTCGCGGCCGCCAACGACGCGTTCGTCGTCGATTGCGACAGCAACGGGCCGACAGCGGCATCGTATTCCGTCACGGCCACGGGCAAGGCGACAACGATCACGGAAGGTTTCATCTACTCGCTGACGGTCGATGCGGCAGGGGTGACGCGGGCCACCGACAAGGTGCCCGCCGGCTGGACGGCGGCCAAGAACTGCTGGACGACGCGCAAGGATGGAACGTGCGGATGACGATGCATCGCGAAGGTGGCTTCACCCTGATCGAGCTGATGGTCGCGTTGACGCTGGCCGCCGTCCTGACGCTGCTTTCCCTGCCCTCATTGACCACGTTCCTGACCAACACCAACATCCGCACGGCGACCGAGTCGATCCACGAGGGCGTCCGGCGTGCACAGGTCGAGGCGCTGAAGCAGAACACGCCGATCCAGTTCCTGCTCGACCCGGCCGTCGGCTGGCAGGTCGTCGACCCCAACGCGGACGACCCGAAGACCAGCAAGCCGCCAAAAGTGATCGACAGCGTCGTGTTCGTCGAGGGATCCCGCAGGGCCGTCGTCAGCGCCACGCCGGCGAAGTCCCCCGGCGTGACGTTCTCGGGGCTCGGCCGCATGCTGGCGAAGAACGTCGACGGCACCGACCCGCTGACGCAGATCGATGTCAGCACGGCGCTGCCCGGTTCCCATCACGACCTTCGCGTCATGATCGTCGGAACCGGCGGCATCAAGATGTGCGACCCGGCGCTGCCGAGCGACGATCCCAAGGGGTGCCCGTCATGAGCCGCCGCCAACGACGTGCGATGACGCCGGCACGCCGCGCACCGGCGTCGCGACAGGCGGGCGGATTCCTGCTCGAGGCGCTGGTCGCGATCCTGATCTTCTCGTTCGGCATCCTCGGGATGGTCGGGCTGCAGGCGCAGAGCATCCGCCACGTCAGCGACGCGCAATATCGCGGCGAGGCGACGTACCTCGCCAATTCGTACCTGGCGAAGATGTGGTCGACCGACAAGGCGAGCTGGGCGGATTACCAGGACCCGGCAGCGGCGGGCACGCCGGCCGAAGAATTCAAGAAGATGATCGATGCCCAGCTTCCCGGCGCCTCGGGGATCGCCGGCAACCCGAAGATCGACCTCACCAACGGGCCGGCGACCGTCGGCGAGATCACGCTGTCGACGACGAGCAGCCTTGCCGTGGTGACGATCTGGTGGCTGCTTCCCGGCGAGGATGCCGCGCTCGTCGACCCGGTCGACAAGAAGGGCCACCGCTACGTCGCCACGTCGGTCATCGGCTTCAACTGAGCCCATGCACGCCACCCGCCCCCCCCGCCTGCACCGCCCCGCGCGCCACCGCGGCTTCAGCCTCGTCGAAATCCTGGTCGGCGTCGTGATCGGCCTGGTCGCGGTGCTGGTGATCTACCAGGTCTTCGCCGTGTCCGAGGGCCTGAAGCGCAACACGACGGCGGCCGGCGACGCGCAGACGGCCGGACTGTTCACGACGTTCCTGCTGGGACAGGAGATAGGCAACGGCGGCGCCGGGCTCGCCGTCTCGGGGATCGACCTCGCGACCTGCACCAACACCGGCGACATCAAGACGCTCATGCGGCCGGTGCCGGTCCTGATCACCGACGGCGGCGCGGACGACGTGTCCGACAACGTCGTCGTGTTCTACACCGTCGCCCGCACGCTGATCAGCCCGGCGCTGTTCGGGCCCGGCGCGTTCAAGGCGGGCGCCGATTTCGTCGCGCAGAGCCCCAACGGCTTCGACAAGGCCGGCGGCGACCTGATCGTCGCCATCGACGGCGCCGGCAAATGCGCCGCCTCGAAGACGAGCAAGGTCTCCGATCCGGACGCCAGCGGCCTCGTCACCATCGAGCACTCGGCGGTCGCCGACGACTTCTCCGACAGCTCGGTGCTGATGAACTTCGGCCCGGCCAATCGCGTGCAGAAGGTGCGCTACGACATCGACAAGGACATCCTGCGCAGCCAGTCGCTGCTCGACAGCGACGGGCAGCCGTCGGCGGCGGAGCCGGTCAACCCGGTCGCCAGCAACATCGCGTTGCTGAAGATCCAGTACGGCGTCGAGACCAACAACGACGGCATCATCGAATGGGTGCGCGGCTCCGACAAGGACGGGCCGTGGGATCCGGCGACGGTGATGGGCTCGCCGCAGGCCACGCTGGCCCAGATCCGCGCCGTGCGGATCGGCGTCATCGTCCGCACCGACCAGCCGGTGACCAAGTTGGACGCCGAGGGCAGCGACTGGCAGGCCTACGTGCAGAGCGGCTACAACTGGACGCTGTTCGACTGCAGCACGCACGACGCCAAATGCGTCGGCCGCCTGACCGGGACGCTCGGCGCCTACAAGGGCCAGTACTTCCGCTACCGGACCTACGAGCAGGTCATCCCGCTGCGCAACGCGATATGGAACAAGTGATGAGCTGTCAACGGGCATTTCGCCGGCACGCGCCGGTGGCCACGCCGGCGCGGCAGCGCGGCGTCGTCCTCTTCGTCGCGCTGATCGTGATGGTCGCGCTTTCGCTCGCCGGCATCGCACTCGTCCGGTCGGTCGAGACGGCGACGCTGGTCGCGGGCAACCTCGCGTTCCGGCAGGGGTCGGTGCCGGTCAGCACCTCCGCCGTCGAAAAATCGACGGTCGACCTGTTCGAAGGGCCTGCGAAGGGCATCGGGATCCTCAAGAAGGACGAAGACGACACCTCCAAGAATTACTACGCGGCGTGGAAGCGCACCGACGACCAGTACGGGATCCCCAAGCCGCTGCAGGGCGACCTGTCCGGCTACCCGGTCGATGCCCAGAAGATCACCGACACCGCCACCGGCAACACCGCGCGCTACATCATCGAGCGGATGTGCCTCAACACCGCCCCGGCCTACGCCGACAAGTTTGCCCCGCCGAACAAGTACTGCGACCTGATGCCGCCGAAACAGACCCTCGGCACCACGACCGGGGAGCTCATCAAGGTCGCGTTGCCGCGCATCCCCTTTTACCGGGTCACCATCCGTGTCGATGGCCCGAACAACACCGTCGCATTTTCGCAGGCCACGCTCCGCTGAAGCGACCTTCAGCCAAGGATTGCCGCCATGACCGCCACCCGCACCCCCATGAACCGTCCGCGCCTGACGTTGCTCGCGCTGCTCGTCGCCGCATTCGGGCTCGCGCCGATCGCAATGCCGGCCGGCGCCGCGCCCTGCGCCGGCGCCCCTACTCTGGACCCGACCTGCCTCGCCAACGAGCCGCTGCAGTCGAAGGTGACTGCGCCGCCGAACGTCGTGCTGACGCTCGACGACTCGTCGAGCATGCTGGCCGACTACCTGCCCGATTTCGTCATCGGCAACTACTGTCGCAGCAGCACCGGCTCGATGACCGTGGCCTGCGGCAACGGCGGCGCCGCCAAGTCGCCGGGGTACATCTACAGCACCACCAACGTCCCGTATCCCAACTACGCTCCCGGCAACCCGCCGAATCCGTTTGCGTACACCACCAGCTCGGTGCCGACCAGCTACCAGCTCTGGGCGCCGCCCGTGCATTCCGGCGACTTCAACAAGCAGTACTACAACCCGCGCTACACCTACGACACGCCGATCCAGAACGACGCCGCGCGCACGCCGTATCCGCAACAGGACGCCAGTGCAGGCACGCTGAAGACCTGGCAGGACATCCTCACCGACATCTGGGCGCCTACCGCGCCCACCAATCAGCAGAAGAAGGTCAATCTGGCGGCGCTGGTCGCGGTGCCGCTGTTCTGCAACAACGACTGGCCGACGGACACGTCGATCGGCACGCTCGGCCGCTATACGGCGGGCAAGGGCTATCACTGCCGGATCAATGGCACCGCGTACGACCCCGCCCCCGCAGCGCCTGCCTCCACCGGCGCGCCGGCGGTGAACGCCGAATACCAGTACCCGTGGGGCCCTGCCGTTCCCGGGCTCAAGGACCCGAAGTACTTCAACCGCATCGGCGGCAACAAGCTCGTCTACTGCAAGTCCAACGCCGCGGCGGAATGGCCGCAGACATGCGCGGCGACGGGGGCGTGGTCGTGCAATACCGGCACGCTGGTCCCGGCACCCGACCAGGACCAGAAGTGCGTCTTCTCGAGCAACAAGACCGGCGCCTGCGCCAACGTGTACAGCCCGGCCGGCTGCAACACCAACCCCGCCTACGACCTCGGCGGCTGCACCGGGTCCGAATGCAAGGTGTGCACGAACCTCGGCTGCACGCCGCCCGTCACCGGCAAGAATGGCCTCTGTCGCCTGAAGTCCACCGGCCTCGGCGGCAGCGGCGCCGGGTGCAGCTGCACTCCGGCCGGCTGCGACATCACCGCAGTCGCCTGCGCCAAGTACAACAGCGGCACGCCGACGTGTTCCGACGCGTCGGCCCCGGTCCGTGCGACCGTCTGCGCGAAGGTCGCGAGCCCTACTTGCACCAACGTGTTGTGGGATCCCGTGGGCAACAAGCCGTCGGCGACGACGATCCTCGCTGACTCGAACGGCGCCGGGATCCTGTGCCGGCACAACAACCAGAACTACGCCGGCGCGCCGAACTCGGCACCGTTCAACTATCCGGCGGCACCGTACAACGCGTACACGGCCAACAGCAGCAACTGCGGAACGGTGCCGTCGACGGTGTCGATCCCGCGCCACTACTGGAAGACCAGCGTCGAGTGGTGCACCACGCGGATTGTCACCGCCAACGACAAGTGGGAGAGGTTCGGCCTGTCCGACGGCACCTGCCAGGACACGCACGACGCGACGCACATCTACCCGCGCTTCTACACGTTCGGCAAGACGAAGGCCGACCCGGAGTATGCGGATAACGTCGCCAACCCGGCGTTCGAGCGCGTCGACCTCGACATCACCAACCGCGCCGCGTGCAACGGGACGCCCTGCTACAAGCACGACTGGTCCACGGCAAAAGGGCCGAAGAACGTCACCCGCGGCTTCGACGCCGAGATGACGAACTACGCGAACTGGTTCACCTACTACCGGACGCGGATCCTCGCCACCAAGACGACGACGTCGCTCGCCTACCAGAGCGCGAACCTCGACGACTTCCGGATGTCGCTGCAGACGCTGTCCAACGGTTTTGCGCAGTCGTCGTTCGTCAACCTGGCGGCGTTCGACCCCGCGGGGCACCGGAAGACCTGGTACGACGCGCTGTTCAAGGTCAACATCGCGATGGGTGTCGAGACGCCCAACCTCGACGCGATCGTCCGCATCGGCGAGTGGTTCAGGACCGGCGCCAGCGGCAGCCTCAGCGGCTCCACCGACCCGCTGTTCGACCCGAAGCTGACATGCCAGAAGAACTACCACATCCTGTTCACCGACGGCATCACCAACCAATCCGCATTGCCGACGACGACGGTTGGCAACGTCGACGTCCTCGTTCCGCCGCTGCCCGTGCCGATGCCTGCATGGGTGACGCCGTCGATCACTGCCGGCTTTCCGTGGCCGAAGCTGTATCAGGAAGGCCCGACGCCGATCAACGATACGGCGTCCGACTACACGACCTATTACTGGGTCACCAAATTGCGGGCCGGGTGGGACGACGACGTGCCGGCGACGTTGCGCGATCCGGCGAGCTGGCAGCACCTCAATTTCGCCGCGCTGTCGCTCGGGACGGAGGGGACGCTGGCTTCCGCACAGCCGAAGGCGACCGAGAACAAGCTCGAGGCGGGAACGTTGACCTGGCCGGCGCCGACGCCGAATCAGTACAAGCCCAACGCGACCGGCGTCGACGATCTCTGGCACGCCGCCCTCAACGGCCGCGGCCGCTTCGTCAACGCGCAGAACTCGAGGCAGCTCCGCAACGGCTTCGAGGACATCCTGCAGGACATCACGAACAACCAGGGCTCGCGCGCCGGCACGACCGTGTCGAATCCGAACTTCAGCCTCACCAACCACTACGTTTACAGCGTGAGGTTCATCCCGGGTTGGGGCGGATCGCTGCAGAAGATCGACGTCGACCCGGCCACGGCCGAGCCGCTGGACATCAAGCCGATAGGCCCGAATCCGGTGTGGGATGCGCAGGACAACCTGACGACGGCGATGGCGAAGGCCGGGACGCCATGGTACGACCTGCGCAAGATCGTCACGATGGACGACAGCCGCAAGGCGGTGCCGTTCCTCAAGGGCAGCATCTCCAACGCGCAGTTCAACACCCTCGGCGGCGACGACGCGACACGCCTTTCCGTGCTCGAATACCTGCGCGGACGACGCGACGGCGAGGGCACCGACGAGGATTCGTTCCGCATCCGCGTCTCACCCCTCGGCGACATCGTCAACTCGCAGGCCGTCGTCGTCAGCCCGCCGAACGCCCCGTTCCTGGACGGCAACGACCCGGGCTACGACGCGTTCAAGAAGGATGCGGCGTACAGCATTCGCCCGACGCGCATATTTGTCACCGCCAACGACGGCATGGTCCACGCCTTCGACGACGCGACCGGCGACGAAGCCTGGGCGTACATTCCGCACGACCTCTATCGCGGCCCGCTCGCGACCGACGGCCTTTTCGGGCTGTCGGTCCAGCCGCTGTTCGACCACCACATGCTCGTCGACGCGCCGCCCCGGGCGTCGGACGTCTACTACGCCGGCAACTGGCACTCGATCCTCGTCGGCGGGCTGGGCAAGGGCGGCAGGAGCTACTACGCGCTCGACATCACCGATCCTGCCTCGATCAAGTCGGAGGGCGACGCGGCGTCGAAGGTGCTGTGGGAGTTCCGCGACGGCGACAACGGCGCCGACATCGGCTACACGTCGGGCAAGCCGCTGGTCGCGAAGCTGCGCGCCTACGGCTGGGTCGTCATTGTTTCCGCCGGATACAACAACTCGACCGGCGTCGGCAAGCTCTACATCCTCGACCCGGAGAAGGGAAAGCTGCTGCACACGCTTACCACCAGCTCGGGCACCGCGGCCGCGCCCAGCGGTCTCGTCCACTTCGCCGGCTACACAAAGGACTTCCGCAACCAGATCATCGAGCAGATCTATGCGGGCGACCTCAACGGCGATTTCTGGCGCTGGGACGTGTCGGATGCAGACACGTCGAAATGGAACGGCGGCAAGGCGATCAAGTTCGCCAGCCTGACCGACGGCGGCAAGGGGCAGCCGGTGACCACGCCGCCGCAGATCGAGGTCGACATCCAGAATGGCGTCGACCGCTGGGTGTTCGTCGGCACCGGGCGGCTGCTCGACAACGACGACCTGAAGAACACCGACGTGCAGACGATGTATGCGTTCCGCGACGGCACCAACCTCGCGCCGTCGGGTGCCGCCAAGGCCTTGACGCGTGACGACCTCGAAGACGTCCGCAAGGATGACGCCGCGGGCATCGAAGGCCTGAACGCGCGTCCGACCAACGGCTGGTTCGAGGACCTCAAGGACGAGTCCGGCAGCCGGATCGTCGTCGCGCCGCAGGCGGAGCTGGGGCTCGTCGGCTACATCGCGACCAGCCCGCCGACCGACCCCTGCAGCACCTCGGCGCCGTCGCGGGTCTTTGTCCGCGAGTTCGCGCGCGGCAATTCGCGGTTGCTGGATCCGGACGATCCGAAGGGCATTGCCTTCATGGCCAGCATGTATGTGGCCGAAGGCGGTGCCGGGATCGACGTCGTCGCGCTGGATGCGAGTGGCGGCGGGGGAAGCTACGCGACGATCCCGGACATCCGGATGGTCATCACGACCTCCAACGACGCGACGGTGATTCCGCTGAAGGTGAAGCTGCCGGATGCCATCGGCGCACACCGGATGAACTGGCGCCAGCTCGGGGAATAGGGCGCCCGGCGACACGACGCTCCGGAGAACGGCACGACGTCCATCGGCCGCCTCGGCAACCCGGGGCGGCCGTAGTTCTTTCCGCGGCTGCCGCGCCGTGGCGCGACCGCGCAACGGCTGCGCGTTGCCGTTGCGAATCCGCTGCCCGCGCGGCTGCGTCGCGACGGCCGCGGGGCCGCCCTCGCTACAATGACGCCGATGCTTCTCCTTCCCCGCGCCGTTCAGTCGATGCGCCGGCTCGTGGCTGCGGCCGACGCCGGCTCCACGCCCGGCACGCCTTTGCTTCCGGAGCGCGCGCTGGCGCTCGCGCTGGCCGCGTCGGTCGCCTGCCACCTGGCGCTGATCGCGGGCATGCGGTCGGGCGGCGCGTGGTGGCCCACCGGCGACGTCGAATCGTCGCCGGACGTCGGCCTGCCTGCGGTGCTCTTCGTCGACCTGTCCGCCGCCGTCGACGATCCCGGGAGCCTGCGCGTTCGGCCCGCGGGCACGCCCGCCGGGCCGGGACCCGCCGCGGCGAGCGCCGAACCTGCCGGCACCGGCAAACGGTCAGCCGCAACCACGCCGGCATCGGATCTCAAGGGTGTGGTCATCGTTTCGCAATCCGACGACATCGCGCTCGTCGACAGCGGGCTGCGTGAGCGCCTCGCCGCCGAATTCCGCGGGCCGGTGACCGAGCCGCCGCGGCTGGAGTCTGAGCTCGCCGTCGTCTATCCCCGCGGAGCGCTGACCGCACGCCGGCAGATGCAGGTCGGCGTGCTCGTCGTCGTCGGCGAGAATGGAGAGATCGAGTCGACGAAAAAGAGCTTCGACGACGCGCTGTTTGCTCCGCTGATCGACGCCGCTCTGGCGACGGCGCGGTTCGTTCCCGCGACGCGCGCCGGCCGGCCGGTCCGCTCGTGGACGGTGCTGGCGTTCCACTTCGAGGTCGAAGGCCCGCCGAAATTCCCGTGACCGGATCCGCCGGTGTTGCGTCGCCGGCAGCGGTTACGCCTCGTTCAACCGCGCGACGTAACGGGCGACGAGATCCACTTCGAGGTTGACCGCGGCGCCCGGGGCAAGCGACACCAGCGTGGTCGCCGCGAGCGTGTGCGGAATCAGGTTGACGTGGAAGCGCGCGCCGGCGACGCCGTTCACCGTGAGGCTGACGCCCTGCACGGCGATCGAACCCTTGGCGGCGACGAATCGCGCGAGCGCCGCGGGCACGTCGATCTCGAGCCGCCAGCTCCCGTCGTCGGTGCCGGCGGCGGCAACCGGCGCGAATCCCGTGACGGTGCCCACGCCGTCGACGTGCCCGGTCATCAGGTGCCCGCCGAGGCGGTCGGAGAGCCGCAGCGCCTTCTCGAGGTTGACGGCCGCGCGGCCGTCGAGCCCCGCGGTGCAGGCCAGCGTCTCGGCGGAGACGTCGAACGCCAGCCGCGCGGCGCCGCCCTCACCTTCTTTCGCGACGACGGTGAGGCAGCAACCGTTGACGGCGATGCTGTCGCCGATGCCGACGTCGGCAACGTCGAGCCCGCCCGGCGAGATCGCCAGCCGAAGCCCGTCGCCTTTCGGCGCGACGGCGGCGATCGTCCCGACTGCCTGCACGATTCCCGTGAACATCAGCGTTCTCCCTCCTCGACGCGCGCGACGATGCGCAGGTCGTCGCCGACGCGCGCGACGTCGACGAGCGTGAGCCGGATGCGGTCAGCGAGTCGCGCGAGCCCGCCGGGGAATGCCGCGATGCCGCGCGCCGGGTCGCCGATCAGCGAAGGCGCCACATACAGCAGCAGCTCGTCGACGACACCGGCGGCCAGCAAGGCGCCGTTGAGCTTCGCGCCGGCCTCGACGTGCAGCTCGTTGATCTCGCGCCGGGCGAGTTCCGCCATCAGCGCGCGAAGGTCGACACGGCCATCGCCGTCGGGTAGCGCCAGCGTTTCCACACCGGCCGGCCAAGCCGGATTGCGCGCGCCTGCGGTGACGATCAGCGCGTCGCCCCCGGCGAGCACGCGCGCGCCTGCCGGCGTTTCCCCGTGCCGGTCGACGACGATCCGGTGCGGCTGCCGCGACGTCTCCACCGCGCGCACCGTCAGTTGCGGATCGTCCCGCATCACGGTACCGATGCCGGTCAGCACCGCGCAGGCGCGGGCGCGCCAGCGGTGGCCGTCGGCCCGCGCCGCCTCACCGGTGATCCACTGCGACTCGCCGTCGTCGAGCGCGGTCCGCCCGTCGAGGCTCGCCGCCGCCTTCATCCGCACCCACGGTCGCCCGCGCGCGAGCCGCGAGACGAACCCGATGTTGAACTCCCGCGCGTCGTCCTCCATCAGCCCGACGTCGACGGCAACGCCCGCGGCGCGCAGGCGCGCGGCGCCGCCGCCTGCCGCCGGATTCGGATCCGCCATCGCGGCGACGACGCGGGCGATGCCGGCCGCGAGCACCGCGTCCGTGCACGGCGGCGTGCGCCCGGTGTGGTTGCACGGCTCGAGCGTCACGTACAGCGTCGCGCCGCGCGGGTCGTGGCCGCGCGCGCGGGCGTCGGCGAGCGCGAGCGTTTCGGCATGGGCGAGGCCGGCGCGCTCGTGCCAGCCCTCGCCGACGATGGCGCCGTCGCGGACGACGACGCAGCCGACGCGCGGATTGGGCGACGTCGTGAACAGCCCGCGCTCCGCCAGCGTCAGCGCGCGGGCCATGAAGCCGCGGTCGGCGTCGCTGAACGCGGTCATCGGGCAGGCGGCGCGGATTCCCGGCGCCTCAACGGCGCGGGCGCTTCGGCGGGGTCTCGACTTCCTTCAGCGCGTCGCGGAAGTCGGACACGTCCTGGAAGCTCCGGTAGACCGACGCGAAGCGGATATAGGCGACCTTGTCGAGCTTGTAGAGCTCCTGCATCACCATCTCGCCGATCTGCCGCGACGTGACCTCGCGCTCGCCGAGCGCCAGCACCTGGCCGACGATCCGGTCGATCGCCTGGTCGACGAACTCGGTCGGCACCGGGCGCTTGTGCAGCGCGCGCTGGAAGCCGTTGCGCAACCTGCCGACGTCGAAGTCGGAGCGGGTGCCGTGGGTCTTCACCACCTGCGGCAGCCTCAGCTCGACGGTCTCGTACGTCGTGAACCGCTTCTGGCAGGCGAGGCAGCGGCGGCGGCGACGGATCGAATCGCCGGACTCGGACACCCGGGAGTCGATCACCTGGGTCTCGACGCTGGCGCAGAAGGGGCACTTCATCGTCGGGGTCGGAGGACGGATTCGACGCTGCGGAAGGCGCGCGGCCGCGTGCCGCGCGCGCTAGCCGTAGACGGGGAATTTCCTCGTCAGCGCACCGACGCCGGCGCGAACCCGTGCGATCTTCGCGTCATCCTGCGGCGCGTCGAGCACATCGGCGATCAGGTGGCCCAGCTCCTCGATCTCGATCTCCGAAAAGCCGCGGGTCGTGGCCGCCGGGCTGCCGATCCGGATGCCGGACGTGACGAACGGTTTCTCCGGGTCGTTCGGGATCGAATTCTTGTTGACGGTGATGTGGGCCTTCGCCAGCGCCGCCTCGGCGTCCTTGCCGGTGATCCGCTTCGCCCGCAGGTCGACGAGGAACAGGTGGCTGTCGGTGCCGCCGGACACGATCCTCAAGCCCCGCTCCTGCATCACCTTGGCCAGCACCCGCGCGTTCTCGATGACCTGCTCCTGGTAGCGGCGGAAGTCCTTGCCCAGCGCCTCGCCGAACGCGACGGCCTTGGCCGCGATCACGTGCATCAACGGCCCGCCCTGCAACCCCGGGAACACTGCCGAGTTGATCGCCTTCTCGTGCTCAGCCGTGGTCAGCACGAACCCGCCGCGCGGGCCACGCAGCGTCTTGTGCGTCGTGCTGGTGACGAACTGTGCGATGCCGACCGGGCTCGGGTAGACCTTTGCGGCGATCAACCCCGCGTAGTGAGCCATGTCGACCATCAGTTGCGC
Source organism: Betaproteobacteria bacterium (assembly GCA_040007035.1). GTDB lineage: Bacteria > Pseudomonadota > Gammaproteobacteria > Burkholderiales > Casimicrobiaceae > CAIWHR01. The sequence continues at coordinate 15,649 of JBDTVU010000023.1, forward strand.
GCCGACGGCGTCGGCGATCGCCCGGAAGCGCTTCCAGTCGATGACGCGCGAATACGCCGACGCGCCGGCGATGATGAGCTTCGGCCGGTGCTCGTGGGCAAGCCGTTCCGCCGCGTCGTAGTCGATCAGCTCGGTCTCAGGATGGAGGCCGTAGGGAACGACGTTGAACCACTTGCCGCTGATGTTGACCGGCGAGCCGTGGGTCAGGTGCCCGCCGTGCGGGAGGCTCATCCCGAGAATCGTGTCGCCGGGCTTCAGCGCGGCGAAGAAGACCGCCTGATTCGCCTGCGCACCGGAGTGAGGCTGGACGTTGGCCGCCTCGGCGCCAAACAGTTCCTTCACCCGCGCGATCGCGAGCAGCTCCGCGGCGTCGACGTGCTCGCAGCCGCCGTAGTAGCGCTTGCCGGGGTAGCCCTCGGCGTACTTGTTGGTGAGCTGCGAGCCCTGCGCGGCCATCACCGCCGGGCTGGCGTAGTTCTCCGACGCGATGAGCTCGATGTGGGCTTCCTGCCGCTCGTTCTCGGCGGCGATGGCGGCCCACAGGTCGGGGTCGGATTGGGCGAGCGTCAGCGAACGGGAGAACATGGCGGAGGCAGGAGGAAAGGTCGGTGAAAGAAGGCTAGTTTAGCACCCGGACCCGGCGCGCCCACCGCGGCAGGGCAGCGTCCTGCTGCCGCCCCGGAACGCCTCGTCGCCCGCCGCACCCGGCCGGCGGAACGGACCCGCCGACGGCAAAACCCTTATAATTCGGCGGCCGATGCCGGGGATGCATTCTCCCGATGGCGGCACTCGACGCAACGGACGCAGCCCAAGAGCTGCCGACCCCCGAGGAGGAGATACCTGTGAACGCCCTGCTCGCCCTCTCCCGGCTGATCGACCGCTTGAGCGAGCGGGTCGGCCACACCATTTACTGGCTGGTCCTGGTGGCGGTGCTGATCAGCGCCGCCAACGCGACGGTGCGCAAGATCTTCAATTACAGCTCGAACTCGTTCCTCGAGATCCAGTGGTACCTGTTCTCGCTGATCTTCCTGTTCTGCGCCGGGTACACGCTGAAACACAACGAGCACGTCCGGATCGACATCATCACCGGCCGGCTGTCGGCGCGCGCCCGCGCGAGCATCGACATCTTCGGCACGCTGGTGTTCCTGCTGCCGATGGCAGCGCTGCTCATGTACCTGTCGTGGCCCGTCTTCGTCGACGCCTGGACGCGGCACGAGGTGTCGACCAACGCCGGCGGCCTCATCATCTGGCCCGCCCGGCTCATGGTGCCGATCGGGTTCTTGCTGCTGATCCTGCAGGGGCTTTCGGAACTGATCAAGCGCATCGCGTTCCTCAAGGGGATGATTCCCGATCCCAGTGAAAAGCACGCCGAGAGAACGGCAGAGGAGGAGCTCGCCGCGGAGATTCTCCGCTCGCGGGGCGACCTCGCGATCGCCGAGGAAATCGAGGACATCGGCGTGGGTCGGGAGGACAAGTCATGACGGCGTTTCTCATCGCCAACATCGCACCGCTGATGTTCGCGGCGCTGGTCGTCGTGCTGCTGATCGGCTATCCGGTCTCGTTCGCGCTGGGCGCCGTCGGCATCGGCTTCGGCCTGCTCGGCATCGAGCTCGGCCTGCTGCAGCCGACGCTGCTGCAGGCGCTGCCCGAGCGGATCTGGGGCGTGATGTCCAACGAAACGCTGCTCGCCGTCCCGTTCTTCACGTTCATGGGGCTGATCCTGGAGCGAAGCGGGATGGCCGAGGACCTGCTCGACACGATCGGCCAGCTGTTCGGGCCGGTCCGCGGCGGGCTCGGCTACGCGGTGATCTTCGTCGGCGCGCTGCTCGCCGCGACCACCGGAGTCGTCGCCGCGTCGGTGATTTCGATGGGCCTGATCTCGCTGCCGATCATGCTGCGCTACGGCTACGACCGCCGGCTCGCCTCCGGCGTGATCGCGGCGTCGGGAACGCTGGCGCAGATCATTCCGCCGTCGCTGGTCCTGATCATCATGGCCGACCAGCTCGGCCGCTCGGTCGGCGACATGTACGCGGGCGCGTTCATCCCCGGGCTGACGCTCGCGGGAATGTACGCGGCGTATGTGATCGGCTGCACGATCGTCAAGCCGGAATGGGCGCCGGCGCTGCCCGTGGAGGCGCGGACGATGAGGGAGCCGGACGGTTCGTCGGGCAACCGCTCGCTGCTGGTGCTGACGATCCTCTCGGTCGCCGCCGCCGCGGCCTACTGGCTGATCTACTACGACCAATACAACCCGGACACGGCGACCGACGAGCGCGTCGTCATGACCATGGCGGTCGGCGTGGGCACCGCGTTCTTCGCTTCGGTTGTCAACAGGCTCCTGGGGTTCGGTCTGCTGTCGAAGATCGCCGAGCGGGCGACGTTCGTGCTGATTCCGCCGCTCGCCCTCATCTTCCTGGTGCTCGGCACCATCTTCCTCGGCGTGGCCACGCCGACCGAAGGCGGCGCGATGGGCGCCACCGGCGCGCTGATCATGGCATTGGGGCGGCGGCGGCTGTCGTTGTCGCTGCTCAGGCAGGCGATGAACACGACCGCCAAGCTGGCGACGTTCGTCGTGTTCATCCTGATCGGCGCGCGCGTGTTCAGCCTGACCTTCTACGGCGTCAACGGCCACGTCTGGGTCGAGCACCTGCTCACCGGCCTTCCCGGCGGCCAGCTCGGGTTCCTCATCGTCGTCAACATCCTGATCTTCGTGCTGGCGTTCTTCCTCGACTTCTTCGAGCTGTCGTTCATCATCATCCCGCTGATCGGCCCGGTGGCCGACAAGCTCGGCATCGACCTGGTGTGGTTCGGCATCCTGCTCGCGGTCAACATGCAGACCTCGTTCATGCATCCGCCGTTCGGGTTCGCGCTCTTCTTCCTGCGCAGCGTCGCACCGGCCAAGGAATACAAGGACCGCGTCACCGGCCGCCTGACGGCGCCGGTGACGACCGGGCAGATCTACTGGGGAGCGGTGCCGTTCGTGCTGATCCAGGTCGTCATGGTCGGCCTGATCATCGGGTTCCCGGGGCTCGTCTCCGGTGGTCTCGCCACCAAGGAAAAGATCGACATCCGTAACATCCGGATCGAAGTGCCCACCGAGCAACTGGGACCCGGCGGGCGCAGGACCCGTGGCAGCCTCGAGCAGGACGACGCCTCCAAGGCCCTCGAGGAAGCGTTCGGCAGCGAGGAACCGGCCGCCGGGAAGGCGCCCGAGGCGGTGCCGAACGCCCCCGAGGCCGCGTCGCCGGCGGCGCCCAAGTAGACACGGCAGCGACGGCCGCCGCGGGACGGGCTTCCGTCGCGGTACGCCGCGTCTTGCTCCGGAATGAAAAACGCGCCTGGCGATCACTCGCCCGGCGCGTTTTTCGTCGCGGCGCGGAGGGCCGCCCCGGCGCTACTTCTTCTGGCCCATCCGCTCGGCCGCGATCATGAAGTTGTCGAAGCGGCTTTCTGCGACCGCGAACCACTCGACCTGTTCGCTGCGGAACTTCTTCCACGGGTCGTAGATCTTCTTAAACTTTTCGTTCTTGGTTGCGATGTCCTCGTAGACTTCCTGCGTCGCCTTGTAGCACGCGGCCAGGATCTCGTTGGAGAACGGCAGCAGCTTGACGCCGCTGGCGATCAGGCGCTTAAGTGCCGGCGGGTTGAGCGCGTCGTACTTGGCCATCATGTCGACATTGGCCTCGGCGCACGCCGATTCCAGGATCGACTGGTAGTCCTTCGGCAAGTCGGCAAAGGCCTTGGTGTTGACGAACAGGTCGAGCTCGGGACCGCCTTCCCACCAGCCCGGGTAGTAGTAGTACTTGGCGACCTTGTAGAAGCCGAGCTTCTCGTCGTCGTACGGTCCCACCCATTCGGCGGCGTCAATGGTGCCCTTTTCCAGCGACGGGTAGATGTCGCCGCCCGGGATCTGCTGCGGCACGACGCCGAGCTTCTGCAGCGGCAATCCGCCGGTGCCCCCGATGCGCATCTTGAGGCCCTTCAGGTCGGCGACGGTCTTGATCTCCTTGCGGAACCAGCCGCCCATCTGCGCCCCCGTGTTGCCGGCGCCGAAGCTGACGATGTTGTAATCCTTGAGGAAATCGTTGTACAGCGCGCGTCCGCCGCCGTGCATCATCCACGCGTTCTGCTGCCGATTGTTCATTCCGAACGGAATCGCGCAGCCGAACGCGAACGTCGGATCCTTGCCGAAGAAGTAGTACGGGGCCGTGTGGCAGCACTGCACGGTCGCGTTCTGCACGGCGTCGACGACGCCGAACGGCGGCACGATCTCGCCGCCGGCGAAGACCTGGATCTGGAACTTGCCGTTGGTGCCGGCGGCAACGCGCTTCGAAATCACCTCGGCGGCGCCGTAGATCGTGTCCAGACTCTTCGGGAAGCTCGAGGCGAGACGCCACTTGACCTCGGGCTGCGTGCCCTGGCCGAAGGCCGGCGCCGAACCCGCCGCGAGTATGCCGGCAAGGCCCGTGTTTTTCAGGAAGGAACGACGTTCCATCTGGATCTCCTCTCTAGGGATGGGTGTCGGGCAAGCCGACGGTACGCGAACAAGCGGTTGTGCGTGAGCGATCCGGTTGCGCCGATGCGTGCATGCCGATCCGAACTGGCCGCAGTCCACCGGCGGATTCATCAGGGGGCGATTGGCGCCGGCAGCCGCCGGCGGGCCCGCTCTTCGTTGACGCGGGATTCTAACCCACTCCGGGCCGGTTCAGGGCGCGCCGCGCGGCGTCGGCCGACGAGCCTCGACCGGCGCCGCCACCGCGCCGGCCCGCATGCTCAGGGCGTCAGCTTGCGTACCGCCGAGAACAGCGCCCAGGCCCACCCGGACTGGCGTTCGAGCGTCTGCGTGAAGCGGATCAGGTAGCGCGCGTTGCCGGTATCGAGCTCGACCATTCCGCCCGGCAGGAACCGGTCGTCCGGGCCGATCAGGCTTCGCTGCGCCGACTGGCGGTTCTCGGGATGGGCCGGCAGGTAGATGCCGAAGAAGGGCCGGTCGGCGCCCGGCCGGCCGGCGTCCGCGGGCGTGACCCAGTTGCGCAGCAGGACCCGGACGAGCCGGCGCGCGACCATCTCGACGCCGACGGTGACCTCGTCGACCTGCTGCCGCTGCATCCGCCGGACAACGGCCAGCGACCAGGAATCGCCGTCCTTGATCGCCAGCAGCTCGCCGAGCCGCGTCGGCGCCTCCTTGGACGGCGCCGTCAGCCGGCAGCCCGTTTCGCTGCGGTCGATCATCTTCCAATTCGAGCCGCGGATCCGGCGCGCAACCGACTCCGGGTTCGCGCTCGGATTCACCATCTGCGTCACTTCGTCGTACGCGGCGGCGATGCCCGGCGTCCGCGCGGCCTCCGGCAGCCGTTCGATCTCGGCGACGGCGCGGGTCAGCGCCTGCAGGCCGACGACCACGCGAATGTCGTTCTCCGTCGAGTACCGCTCCGCCCGCGGCGCGTGCGCGATCGCCTCGGGGCCGAACAGCGACGCGAGCCGCATCAGCAGCAGCTTCTGCTCGCGCGCCGGCAGGTCGCCCGCCTTCGGCACCTCGTCCTCCTGCTCGGGCAGCCACCGCATCCGCTCGACGATCCGCGCGTAGACCGGACTGGCGTCCAGATACAGCACGCGACCTCCGGTGTGCACCCGATCCTGCCGCCGCAGCCCCTGCATCCCGGTCAGGTCGACGTAGAACCCGGCGCCCGCGCCCGGCGGCGGGGTCAGCGCCAGCGACGGCGACCAGTCCTCGACCTGCCGTGCGACCCACTCGACCTGGTCCGGCGTGAAGTTGCCGGAGTCAAGGCGCATCAGCAGCAGCGTCTTCAGGTACTCCTGCTCGACGCACACGCCCGGCCGCGAAAAAGTCCCCGCGCCGAACACGAGCTGCTCTCGCTGCCAGCCGCGCATCCGGGCGAACTCGTAGAGCTCATGGAACTCGCGCCACTGCGCCGGGATCCAGTGCCCGTAGCGGAACAGACGGAACTTGCCATCGAGCCCCTTGTAGTGGGCAAGCCTCACCAGCACCCACGGCAGCACCGCGCGCCAGCGCTTGTTGTCGGCACGCGGGTAGCCGGCCTTGAGCGCCTGGTTGTAGGCCGACGAGAACGCCTTCACCAGGTCGAAAACCGCGTGCCACAGCCGCGACTCGACGCCGGTGCTCTTCTGGTAGTTCACCGTGTACTGCTGCGTCAGGTTCGCGAGCACCGGCTCCAGCCGGGCGTCGATCCGCAGCAGCGCCTCGACCTGCCCCGGCCCGACGTCGCGGCGCCTGCCGGGGAAGTCGACGACGAGGTCGAGCACTTCCTTCTGCAGCGCAATGGCGTCGTTGGGGGGCAGCGCTGCGATCCAGCGCGTCGCGGTGCCGGCGCCGCGCAGCGGATCGTTGAGCGTCCGGAACCAGTTGAGGATGGGCTCGAACATGGCCGGGCGATCGCCGATCAGCGTCCCGCGACCGTCATCCGGCCGACGAGGATCGACCCGACGTGGCGCGACCCGCGGCGGTCGACGTCGCGGCCGATCGCGACGATGTCGCGGAACATGTCCTTCAGGTTGCCGGCGATCGTGATCTCCTCGACCGGGTACGCGATTTCGCCGCCGTCGACCCAGAAGCCGGCGGCGCCGCGCGAGAAATCGCCGGTCACCGCGTTGACGCCCTGGCCCAGTTGCTCGGTGACGAGGAGGCCGCGGCCCATCCGCGCCAGCAGCGCGGGCAGGTCGTCGTCGCCGTGCGAGACGACGAGGTTGTGGTTGCCGCCGGCATTGCCGGTCGTCGCCATCCCCAGCTTGCGCGCCGAATAGCTGCCGAGGAAATAGCCGCGGACCACACCATCCCGGACGACGTCGCGCGGCGCGGTCGCGACACCCTCGTTGTCGAACGGCGCGCTGCCCCGGCCGCGAAGGAGATGCGGCTCCTCGCGGATCGACACCTGCGGCGAGAACACCGGCTGGCCCAGCGAATCCTGCAGGAAGCTCGACTTGCGATACAGCGACCCGCCCGACACGGCGCCGACGAAGAAGCCGATCAGGTCGGCGGCCTCGGGCGCCTCGAATACCACCGGGCATTCGAGCGTGCCGAGCTGGCGCGCGTCGAGGCGGCGCGCAGTGCGCTGGCCGGCAGTGCGGCCGACGTCGCGCGCCGGCTGCAAGTCCTCCTGCGCGCGCGCAGCCGTGTACCAGTAGTCGCGCTGCATCCCCGCCTCGTCGTCGCCGATCACCGAGCAGTCGATGTGGTGGCGCGAGCTCCTGTAGCCGCCCGCGAATCCGTTGGTGTTGGCGTAGACGAACTCGGACTCGCCGCGGGCGACGGTCGAGCCCTCGGTGTTGGTCAGTCGCGGATCGACGGCGAGCGCGGCGGCTTCGGCCTCGCGGCCGAGCTCGATCGCCGCCTCGACCGGAAGGTCCCACGGGTGATAAAGATCGAGCTCCCGAACGTCTCGGGCAAGCCTTGCCGGATCGGCGAGGCCGGCCGCCGGGTCCTCGGCCGTATAGCGGGCGATCGCGAGCGCCTTGGCGACGGTGGCGCGGACGGACTCCGGCGCGAAGTCGGCGCTGCTCGCATGGCCGCGCCGCTGGCCGAGGTAGACGGTGACGCCGATCCCCTTGTCGCGGTTGTACGCGATCGTTTCCACTTCGCCCTTGCGCACGGTCACGCTCTGGCCGACCGCCTGCGACACCTCGGTCTCGGCTGCCGACGCGCCTCCGGCCCGCGCCGCGTCGAGCACCACCGCCGCCACGCGCTCGAGTTCGGCGGTCGGTAGCGGAAAGCTGTCGTCGTCGCCGTGGCGAGCGGTGGTCGTCATCGTGCGGGGATCCCGAAGCTCGTGGGTGGTGCTTGCGGCGGCGGTCATCGACGGACTCTCCCTCGCGGCGCGGGGCCCCGTTCCGGGCTCGGCGCAGCGTGTCGGCTATCATAGCAAAGCGAATCCCCGCTTCCCCCGCGACCCGCCCCGCGTTGCCCACGAATTCCGCCGAAACGATGCCACGGTCCGACGAACTGCAGCGCCGCCGCCCGCGTCCCGATGTGCCGGTGCCGCCGGATGCCGGGCCGGCCGACGGCCCGCGCCCCGCCTCCAAGACGCAGCGAAAGGCCGAGATGCATTCGCTGCGGGACCTGGGCGAGGAGCTGGTCGCGCTCGAGCCCGCCCGTCTGGCCGAGCTCGCCGCCGACGCAGCCCTGCCCGATCGCCTCGTCGACGCCGTCGTCGAGGCCCGCAAGATCACCGCGTGGGGCGGCCGCAAGCGCCAGCTCCAGTTCGTCGGCAAGCTGATGCGCGAGATCGACCCCGAGCCGGTCCGGCGCCGCCTCGCCGCATGGGCGCAGGGGCACTCGATGGACGCCGCGCGCCAGCACGCGCTGGAGCGCTGGCGCGACCGCCTCCTCGCCGAGCCCGACGCGCTCGACGCACTCGTCGCGGCGCACCCGCGGCTCGACCGGCCGCGGTTCCGGGCGCTGATCGCGAAGGCGCAGGACGAGCGCACGCGCGAAGCCCCGCCGCATGCGTACCGCGAGCTGTTCCGCGCGTTGAAGGCGCTCGACGACGAAGCACCCTGACCATGCCGCCCCGTCACCTGCCACCGGCAACGTTTCCGTCCAGCCCATGCCTTCCGTCATGACAACACCCGAACCGCTGCTGATCGGCCTCGTCTCGATCTCCGATCGCGCCTCGGCCGGCGTCTATGACGACAAGGGCATCCCGGGCCTCACCGAATGGTTCACCGCCGCGCTCGCGTCGCCGTGGCGGATGGAGACGCGACTGATTCCCGACGAACAGCCGACGATCGAGCGCACGCTGGTCGAGCTCGTCGACTCCGTTGGTTGCCACCTCGTGCTGACCACCGGCGGCACGGGCCCGGCGCCGCGCGACGTCACGCCCGAGGCAACGCTCGCCGTCGCCCACAAGGTGCTGCCGGGGTTCGGCGAGCAGATGCGGCAGGTGAGCCTGAAGTACGTGCCGACGGCGATCCTGTCGCGGCAGGTCGGCGTCGTCCGCGGCCGCGCGCTGATCCTCAACCTGCCTGGCCAGCCGAAGGCGATCAAGGAAACGCTCGACGGCGTATTCCCGGCGGTGCCGTATTGCATCGACCTGATCGGCGGCCCGTACATCGAGACCCACGAAGGCGTCTGCAAGGCGTTCCGGCCGAAGAGCGCGCTGCGGCCACCCGGCAAGTGAGGACGTGACGGCGTGAGCGAGCGGTCGCGCCGCGCGGCGGGCGTCGCGTGCATCGTCGCGTCGGCGGTCGCGTTCGGCACGATGGCGATCATGGCGCGCGTTGCGTACGCGTCCGGCGTCGACACGGTGACGCTGCTGGCGTTGCGCTTCGGCATCGCGGCGGTGGTGATGGCGGCGCTCGTTCGCGCGCGCGGACTGGCGTTGCCGCGTGGCAGGATGCTGGCCGCGCTCGTCGCGCTCGGCGCGCTGGGTTACGGCGGACAGGCGTTCGCGTTCTTCACCGCGCTGACGCTGGCGCCGGCGGGACTCGTCGCACTGCTGCTCTACCTGCACCCGGCGGCCGTCGCGCTGCTGTCGGCGGCCTTCCTCCACGAACGGCTGACGCCGGCAAAACTGGCCGCGCTTGCCGCAGCGCTCGCCGGCATGGCGCTCACCGTCGGCCCGTCGCTCGGCGGCGCGGCGCCCGCTGCGCAGCCCGCGGGAATCGCGTTCGCCGTCGCCGCAGCGGCGATCTACGCCGTCTACATCGTCGCCGGCGCCCGCCTCGGCCGCACGGTGCCGGCGCTGGCGATGAGCACCGTCGTCATCGGCAGTGCCGGCGCACTGTTCGCCGTCGCGGCGCTCGTCCGCGGGCCGGTGTGGCCGCAGGCGCCCGCCGGCTGGCTCGCGATCGCCGGCATCGCGCTGGTGTCGACGGTGGCTGCGATCACGCTGTTCTTCGCGGGACTCGAGCGGATCGGCCCGACCCGCGCGTCGACGCTGTCCACCGTCGAGCCGCTGGTCACGGTGACGCTCGCGGCGGCGCTGCTCGGCGAGACGATCGCGCCGGTGCAGCAGGCCGGCGGCGCGCTGATCCTCGGCGCCGTCGTCCTGCTCGCGCGGGCACACGCCGAGCCTGCGGCCGCCTGACTTCGACGCGCGGGCCCGCGGCCCGATGCCGCTGACGCGAACCCGCCGCCGAGGCGAAATCAAGCACCTGCGCCCACCGCAGCCCGCGAGGGTTGATCGCACCTGCGACAGATTGTCGCGTGCATTCATGGGCGGGCTGGCGCGAGGGCAAGGAACGATGTACTTTTACAGGTCGATGTCCCGACGCAGCGTCGGCCTCGACGCCCCGCTGTCAGCGCGCGGAGGCTGCGCCCGCAGAGCGCGCGGCGGCCGCTGTACTTGCACGACTCGACAACGATGAAGGAGGAGCGCGATGGCACGTGAAGTGGTGGTGCTCAGTGGTGCACGTACGGCGATCGGAAGCTACGGCGGCAGCCTGAAGGACATTCCGCCGAGCGAGCTCGCCGCGAAATGCGTGCGCGAAGCCGTCAAGCGTTCCGGCGTGAAGCCGGCCGAAGTCGGGCACGTCGTCTTCGGCAACATCATCCACACCGATGCGCACGATCACTACCTGGCGCGCGTCGCGGGAATCCACGGCGGCCTTCCGGTCGAGACGCCGGCGCTCACGCTCAATCGGCTGTGCGGCAGCGGCCTGCAGGCGATCATCACCGCGTCGCAGGCGATCATGCTCGGCGATGCCGACGTCGCGGTCGCCGGCGGCGCCGAGAACATGAGCCGCAGTCCGTACTCCGTGCCGGCGATGCGCTGGGGCGCGCGGATGAACGACGCCAAGATGGTCGACATGATGGTCGGTGCACTTTCGGACCCGTTCGACGACTGCCACATGGGCATCACCGCGGAGAACGTCGCGAAGAAATACGCGATCTCGCGCGAGGATCAGGATGCGCTCGCCGCCGAGAGCCATCGCCGCGCCGGGCTCGCGCTCGATCACGGCTACTTCCGGGCGCAGATCGTGCCGGTCGAGATCCAGGTGAAGAGGGACAAGGTGCCGTTCGAGACGGACGAATCACCACGTCCCGGAACGACAGTGGACAAGCTTTCGAAGATGCGGCCGGTGTTCGACCCGGCGGGATCGGTGACGGCCGGCAACGCGTCCAGCATCAACGATGCGGCCGCGGCGGTGGTGCTGATGGACCGCGAGCTGGCGGCAAAGCGCGGGCTGAAGCCGATGGGTCGCCTCGTCGGATACACGTACGCCGGGGTCGATCCGAAATTCATGGGCATCGGACCCGTGCCGGCGGTCCAGAAGCTGCTCGCGAAGACCGGGCTCGGCCTCGACGACATCGACGTATTCGAGGTCAACGAGGCCTTCGCCGCGCAGGCACTCGCCGTCTGCCGCGAACTCAAGCTGCCGATGGAACGCACCAATCCCAACGGCAGCGGCATCTCGCTCGGCCATCCGCTCGGCGCGACGGGCGCGATCCTCGTCATCAAGGCGCTCTACGAACTCGCGCGCACCGGCGGCAAGCGCGCGCTGGTGACGATGTGCATCGGCGGCGGCCAGGGCATCGCCGCCATTTTCGAGCGCGGTTGACCCCTCGACCACGAAAAGAACAATACGGAGACGAAACATGGGACGAGTCGAAGGCAAGACGGCGCTGGTGACCGGCGCCTCGCGGGGGATCGGACGCGCGATCGCCGTGGAACTGGCCCGCGAGGGCGCCAAGGTCGCCGTGAACTACGCGTCGAACGAGGCGAAGGCGCAGGAGGTCGCTCGCGAGATCGAGCAGCTCGGCGGCACGGCGATGCTGGTGAAGGCGAACCTCGCAGTGGCCAAGGAGGCGCGCGCCATGGTCAAGGAGGTCGCCGAGCGGTTCGGCCACCTCGACGTGCTCGTCAACAACGCCGGCATCACGCGCGACAGCCTGCTGCCGAGGATGACCGACGAGCAGTGGCTGGAAGTGATCCAGACCAACCTCAACAGCTGCTTCTTCTGCACCTCGGCGGCGATTCCGTACATGACCGCGCAGAGCTTCGGCCGGATCGTCAACATCAGCTCGATGAACGGACAGATGCCGGCGATGGGCCAGGCCAACTACAGCGCGAGCAAGGGCGGCATCATCGCGTTCACGCGGACCGCGGCACTCGAACTCGCGCGCTACGGCATCACCGTCAACGTCGTCGCGCCGGGCTTCACGGACACCGACATGTTCGCGGCAGTGCCGCCGGCGATCCAGACGCAGATCAAGTCGAAGATTCCGGCTGCCCGCTTTGCGCACCCTGAGGAGATTGCCAAGGCAGTGCTCTGGCTGGTGGCCGACGGCGACTACGTGACGGGCCAGCAGATCAACGTCAACGGTGGCGCGCACATGTAGGCGCGCCGGATCGCCGGCAAAAAAAAGCCGGCGCGGTGGCCGCGCCGGCGTCCGTCAGAGTGTCGTTCCGCGACGTTACTTGACGTCGAGGATCTTCATCGCCTTCGCCAGCGTGTCGACCGACTCCTGATGCTTGCCGGCCTTGTGCAGCGCCTCGCCGTCGGCGCGCGCTTTCGTAACGTCGGCCATCTGGCTCGCCGACAGCGCCGGTTTCTTTGCGAGCGCGGCGTCGATCTTCGCCATGTCCTGCGGGCAGTGGAACGCGAGCGCGGACCCGGCGGCGAACATCGTGGCCAGGAACAGCGCGGAGTTGCGCAAATGCATGGGACCTCCTCCAGTCGAGTACCGGCCATGCCGGCGGGTGGCTCGGGCGGGTCACCCGAAGCGGCGAAGCTTACGCCGCTGCCGACAAAGTTCAACTCCCCGCGGATATTGGCAGCCGGCCTTGGCTCGGCCTTGCGGCCTCGCCCGCTTCGCTCAGGCGTCCTCGAGCAGAAGCTCCGCGCGGGTCGCGGGGTCCTGCCGGTAGAACGCCCGGAACTGGCCGTACACGTCCGGGTATTCGTGCTTCAGCAGCGCCGGCTCGGCGAAGAACACTTCCGACAGCACGGCGAAGAACTCGGCCGGATTCTCGGCAGCGTACGGATCGATCACCGTGCGCGCGCCGGCATCGACGCGACGGCGAAAATGCTCGAACGCAGCACTGAGCGTCCGCTGCCATTCCTTCGGCGACATTGACGAGGGCAGCGGCGGGCAGCCGTTGGCGTCGCCGCTGCGCATGTCCAGCTTGTGCGCGAACTCGTGGACAACGAGGTTCATCCCGGTCGCTTTCCAGTCGGCGCTCGCCTCCACGTCGTGCCACGACAGCACGACCGGCCCGCGCGGCATCGCCTCGCCGGCCAGCGGGCCGTCGTCGCGATGGACCACACCAGCGTCGTCCTCCCATTCGAGGCCCGGGACGAACTCGTCCGGATAGACGATGACGCTCTCCCAGCCGTCGTAGTACGCGAGGTCGAGGTTGAGGATCAGCACGCAGGCCTGCAGCGCGATGATCACGCGCTGCAGCGGCGTGACGTGGTGCCCGCCGGCGCCGACGATGCCTTTCGCGTCGAGGAACAGCACGACGAGCACGCGCAGCCGCTCGAGTTCGTGCTCGGTGCAGATGGTGAGGAACGGCAGCGACTCGAGCGCCTCGCGCCACAGCGTTTCCGGAATGGCCGCCTTGCGCAGCACGCGCTCCCGCCGCCACTTCCGGATCGCGTCGAACATCGCGTCGCGGCGGTCAGTCGTCGACCGGCGCGGTCGGCACGACGGCCACGTCGCCTTCGAGCAATGCTCCGGCGCCGTCGCTGGTCAGCAGCCGGTCGGCTTCGGCCTCGGGCAGCGCCTCGACGTCGCGCAGTTTGCGCGCAATCGTCGTGCTCTTGCGGCCGGCGTCGTCGAGCGTGCGGCCGACCTGGTCGAGCTTTTCCTTCGTCTTGGCGAGGATCTCGCCGAACTTGCCAAACTCGGTCTTGACCGCGCCGAGCACGCGCCAGACCTCGGTCGAACGTTGCTCGATCGCGAGGGTACGGAACCCGAGCTGCAGGCTGTTCAACATCGCCTGCAGGTTCATCGGCCCTGCGAGCATGACGCGGAAGTCGCGCTGCAGCGTGTCGGCGAGCCCGGGGCGCGAAACCGCCTCCGCGTACAACCCCTCGGTCGGCACGAACAGGATCGCGAAGTCGAGCGTGTGCGGTGGCTCGATGTATTTTTCGCGGATCGACCGGGCCTCGGCCTTGAAGAACACCTCCATCGCCTTGCGGCTCGCCTCTACGGCGACGGGGTCGGCGTTCTCGATCGCTTCCTGCAGCCGCTGATAGTCCTCGAGCGGAAACTTGGCGTCGATCGGCAGCCAGCACGGCGCGCCATCCTCGCTACGTCCCGGAAATTTCACCGCGAACTCGACGCGCTCCCGACTCCCCGGTCGTGTCGCGACGTTCTGCGCGTATTGCGACGGCGTCAGCATTTCGCCGAGCAGCGTGCCTAGCTGCACTTCGCCCCAGCCGCCGCGGCTCTTGACGTTGGTCAGCACGCGCTTCAAGTCGCCGACGCCGGACGCGAGCGTCTGCATCTCACCCAGCCCCTTGTGCACCTGCTCCAGCCGGTCCGACACCTGCTTGAACGATGCGCCGAGCCGCTGCTCGAGCGTCGTCTGCAGCTTCTCGTCGACCGTCGCCCGCATCTGTTCGAGCTTATGCGTGTTGTCCACGCGCAGCGCTTCCAGCTTCTGCTCGACGGTCACCCGCACCGCCTCGAGCCGCTCGTCGCTGGACTTGGTCAACGCGGCCAGCCGCTCGCCGAAATGCTTGAGCTGGTCGTTTTGCGTGCCGGCCATGCCGGTCAACTGCTGCTGCATCGTCTGCGCGTTCCGGGCGAGCGTTCCGCCGAGCTCGGAGCGTCCCTCCTTTGCCGCCGTCGCCTGCTCCGTCCGGGCATTGGCGAGGTCCTGCCGCAAGTCGCGCTCGAAGTCGACACCCTGCGCGGCCATCACGTCGAGCCGCGCACGCAGGTCGGCAGTCTCGCGGACGGCGGCGTCGCGCGCCGCAACGAGAATCGAAAGCCGGCCGAGCGCGACGGCAACCAGCAGCGCCACGACGACGAGGGCGGCGAGAACGGCGATCGGCAACACGATGTCCGGCATGGCCCGCCGAGTTTACTACGCTGCTTCCCCGGCCATCGAGAGCGTCGCGAACGATGCAAGCCAGTGCGCGCCGACGTACGCGTCGCCATCGAGCGCCGCCATCCCGGCGTCGATCAGCGTCGGCGACAGGAAATCGGCGCCCGAGCCCAGCGCGTGGTCGGGCTTGTTCGGAAATTCGCGGACGACGTTGGCGAGCGCAACGTCGGCGAAGCAGGAGGCGACGTCGGCGGTGAGCGTCCGCACCACGGCAATCGGCGCGATCGTCGCCACCGGGCGAGCGATTATGCCGCTTCCCTGCTCGCCTTCTTCCGCTCGTGCTCCTTGAGGAAGCGCTTGCGGATGCGGATCGACTTCGGCGTCACCTCGACCAGCTCGTCGTCGGCGATGAACTCGACCGCGTATTCGAGGTTGAGCTGGATCGGCGGCACCAGCCGCACCGCCTCGTCGGTTCCCGACGCGCGGACGTTGGTGAGCTGCTTGCCCTTGATCGGATTGACGACGAGGTCGTTATCGCGGCTGTGGATGCCGATGACCATGCCCTCGTATAGCTTGTCGCCGGGCGAGACGAACATCCGCCCGCGGTCCTGCAGCTTCCACAGCGCGTAGGCGACGGCCTCGCCTTCCTCCTGCGACACCAGTACGCCGTTGCGGCGCTCGGGGATCTCGCCCTTCAGCGGCGCGTAGCCGTCGAACACGTGGCTCATCAGGCCGGTGCCGCGGGTCAGGTTCATGAACTCGCCCTGGAAGCCGATCAGCCCGCGCGCGGGAATCCGGTACTCGAGCCGGGCGCGGCCGCGGCTGTCCGACTCCATGTTGACGAGGTCGCCGCGGCGCGGCCCCAGCGTTTCCATCACCGCGCCCTGATGCTGCTCCTCGACGTCGACCGACAGCGCCTCGAACGGCTCGCAGGTGACGCCGTCGATCTCGCGCAGCACGACGCGCGGCCGCGACACGGCGAGCTCGAAGCCCTCGCGCCGCATGTTCTCGATCAGGATCGTGAGGTGCAGCTCGCCGCGACCGGAAACGAGGAACGCGTCGGTATCGCCGGTGTCCTCGACCTTCAGCGCGACGTTGGTGAGGAGCTCCTTGGCGAGGCGGTCGCGCAGGTTACGCGACGTGACGTACTTGCCCTCGCGCCCGGCGAGCGGCGACGTGTTCACCTGGAAGTACATCGACAGCGTCGGCTCGTCGACCGAGATCGGCGGCAGCGCCTCGGGCGCGTCGAGCGCCGCCAGCGTGGTGCCGATCGTCAGGTCGTCGATGCCGGTGACGAGCACGATGTCGCCCGCCTGCGCCGACTCGACCGGCACCCGCTCCATTCCCTGGAACGCGAGCAACTGGGCGATCTTCGCCTTCGCCGGCACCTGCCCTTCGGCGAGCGGGCCGTTGAGAACCGCCACCTCCTGCCCCGGCGCGAGGCGACCGCGGCGGATGCGGCCGATGCCCAGCCGCCCGACGTAGCTCGAGTAGTCGAGCGCGCTGACCTGGAACTGCAGCGGACCGTCGGGGTCGCCGACGGGCGCCGGCACGCTGGCGAGGACCGTCTCGAACAGCGGCCGCATGTCGGCGCCTTCGGGAGGCGTGTGCGCCTTCGCCACGTTGACGTCGAGCGTCGCCCAGCCGTTGAGCGCCGACGCGTAGACGACCGCGAAATCGAGCTGCTCTTCGTTGGCGCCCAGCTTGTCGAACAGCTCGAACGTCTGGTTGACGACCCACTCCGGCCGGGCGCCCGGGCGGTCGACCTTGTTGACGACGACAATCGGCGCGAGGCCCAACTGCAGCGCCTTCATCGTGACGAACCGCGTCTGCGGCATCGGACCTTCGACCGCGTCCACCAGCAGCAGCACGCCGTCGACCATCCCGAGCACGCGCTCGACCTCGCCGCCGAAGTCGGCATGGCCAGGCGTGTCGACGATGTTGATCTGCGTCTCGCCGCTGGCATTTCCGTACCGGATCGAGCAGTTCTTGGCCAGGATCGTGATCCCACGTTCGCGCTCGAGGTCGTTGGTGTCCATCATTCGCTCGCCGACGTGGAAGTGCTTGGCGAACGTCCCCGCCTGGACCAGCAGCTTGTCGACGAGCGTCGTCTTGCCGTGGTCGACGTGGGCGATGATGGCGATGTTGCGCAGGGCGTTGGGCGGCGGGGACATGGGGTGCGGGTCGCGGGGTCGGAAGATGGGCTCGGGTTGGGGTCCACGGGGCACCGGCTCGGGTGCCGCCGTGCGCGTGGAAAACCTGTAATTATAGCCGCCGCAGGGCCGGCGACGCCACAATTATTTCGCAAAATCCGAAACTTAGCCTATAATGCCGTTTCGGGCGGCCGTTCCGGTCACCGCCCACACAGATCGTGGGATGCACGCGACCCGGAGGGTCGTGGAGCGCATCCCGCGTTCCAACCCGTACCCCGCAGCCTGGACCGGAAATCCCCCCGTGGGATGGGCCGCGACCAGGAGCTTCAATGAGTGTATCGAGCTTTGCCGAGCTCGGACTGCGACCCGAACTGTTGCGGGCCGTGGAAGAGGCCGGCTATACGACGCCCACACCGATCCAGGTGCAGGCGATACCCGTCGTTCTGGCGGGCAAGGACGTCATGGGCGGCGCCCAGACGGGCACCGGCAAGACGGCGGGCTTCGCGCTGCCGATCCTGCAGAAACTCTCGCCGATGGCGAACAGCAGCCCGTCGCCGGCGCGGCATCCGGTTCGGGCGCTGATCCTCACCCCGACCCGCGAGCTCGCCGTCCAGGTCGAGGAATCGTTCCGCACCTACGGCAAGTACACCAAGCTCCGCTCCACCGTCGTCTTCGGCGGCGTCGACATCAAACAGCAGCTGGCGATCGTCCGCGGCGGTGTCGAGATCCTCGTCGCCACGCCGGGCCGGCTGCTCGACCACATCGAGCAGAAGAGCGTCTATCTCGGCCAGGTCGAGATCTTCGTCCTCGACGAAGCCGACCGGATGCTCGACATGGGCTTCATTCCGGACATCAAGCGGATCATGGCGCTGCTGCCGGTCACCGCCAAGCGGCAGAACCTGCTGTGGTCGGCCACGTTCTCCGGTGAAATCAAGAAGCTCGCCGACCAGTTGCTGAATGCGCCGCAGTTGATCGAGGTCGCCAAGCGCAACACCGCTGCGGATACCGTGTCGCAATTCGCGTACAAGGTGCCCGCGGAAGCGAAGCGCGGCCTGCTCGAGCACCTCGTCCGCTCGCGCAACCTGAACCAGGTGCTGTGCTTCATGCGCACCAAGCACGGCGTGTCGCGGCTCGCCCGGCAGCTCGAGAAGGACGGCCTCGTCACCGACGCGATCCACGGCGACAAGACGCAGCAGACGCGGATGGAGGCACTGGCCGCGTTCAAGGAAGGCAAGCTGCAGGTGCTGGTCGCCACCGACGTCGCCGCACGCGGGCTCGACATCGACGACCTGCCGCTCGTCGTCAACTATGAGCTGCCGCACGTGCCCGAGGACTACATCCACCGGATCGGCCGCACCGGCCGTGCCGGCGCGTCGGGCGAGGCGATCTCGTTCGTCGCCCCCGAAGAAGAACGCTATCTCGCCGACATCGAGCGGATGCTGAAGAAGACGATCCCGATCATGACCGTCGACGGTTTCGACGCGGCCGCCGCGGCCCGCCGCGAGCACTCGCCGCGCGAACGTCCCACCCGCGAACGGGCCCCGCGCGCCGGCAGTGCAGCGCGCACCGAGCGCGCACCGCGTGCGCCGCGGCGCGAAGTTCACGCCGAAGTTCACCCCGAAGTTCACGCCGAAGCTCGCGCCGAAGTTCACGCCGAAGTTCACGCCGAAGCTCGCCCCGAGGCCGGCCCCGAGGCGCGCACCGAGCGTCCGGCCGGGATGAGCTACGGCGACCAGCGGCGCGAGGAGCGCGAGCGTGCGTACTCGCTCAATCCGGACCAGCCTGAGGCGCAATCAAGTCCAGCGGCTCCCG
>JBDTVU010000024.1:0-33321 GCA_040007035.1 Betaproteobacteria bacterium
TGCCGGTGATCCGCGACCTGATCGTCGACATGAGCCAGTTCTTCAAGCAGTACCATTCGATCAAGCCGTACCTCGTCAACGACACGCCGCCGCCGGAGAAGGAGCGGCTGCAGTCGCCGGACGACCGCGAGGAGCTCGACGGCCTCTACGAATGCATCCTCTGCGCCTGCTGCACGACGGCGTGTCCGTCGTTCTGGTGGAACCCGGACAAGTTCGTCGGCCCCGCCGGCCTGCTGCAGGCCTATCGCTTCATCGCCGATTCGCGCGACCAGGCGACCGCCGAGCGGCTCGACAACCTCGAGGATCCATACCGGCTGTTCCGCTGCCACACGATCATGAACTGCGTCGACGTCTGTCCCAAGGGGCTCAACCCGACGAAGGCGATCGGCAAGATCAAGGACATCATGGTCAAACGCGCGGTGTAGGGCCGCAGGAATGACGCCGACCGATCTGAACCGCCTTCGCTGGCGTTGCCGCCGGGGGCTGCTGGAGAACGACCTTATCCTCACGCGGTTCCTCGACGCGCGGGGCGAGGAGCTGACCGAGGGCGAGTTGGCGGCGCTGGACCGGCTGCTCGACCTGCCCGACAACGAATTGTGGGACCTGCTTTCGGGGCGTGCCGAGCCTGCCGGGCCCGGCGACGAACCGATCCTGCGGGCGCTGCGCGCGGCGTGACCGGGCGGCGGCTGGTGCCGTCGCCGGGCGCGGTCCGACAGCGGCATTGCATTCCGGATCCCCGGGCGGGCGGCCGACCATCGCCGCTGCCCGACCCTGTACCACCGTGCCAGGAGAAGACGCTATGCCGAACGACCGCACCGCCACGCTGACTTTTTCCGATGGATCGCCGTCCGTCGTGTTCCCCGTTCTCGACGGCTCCATCGGCCCGCAGGTGATCGACATCCGCACGCTCTACGGCAAGACCGGAAAGTTCACGTTCGACCCGGGCTTTCTGTCGACTGCGTCGTGCAACTCGACGATCACGTTCATCGATGGCGACAAGGGCGAGCTGCTCTATCGCGGCTACCCGATCGAGGAGCTGGCGGTGAAGTGCGACTTCATGGAAGTCTGCCACCTGCTGCTCTACGGCGAGCTGCCGGGCGAGGCGCAGAAGACGGAATTTTCCGGCCGGGTGACCAAGCACACGATGGTCAACGAGCAGATGCAGGCCTTCCTGAGCGGCTTCCGCCGGGATTCCCACCCGATGGCGGTGATGACCGGGCTGGTCGGCGCGCTGTCGGCGTTCTACCCGGATTCGATCAACCTGCACGACGCGCACCAGCGCGACATCTCGGCGATCCGCCTGATCGCCAAGATGCCCACGATGGTGGCGATGGCCTACAAGTATTCGGTCGGCCAGCCGTACATGTATCCGCACAACGACCTGTCGTACGCGGCGAACTTCATGCGGATGATGTTCGCCACGCCGTGCGAGGAATACCAGTCGAACGAGACGCTGGTGCGGGCGATGGATCGCATCTTCATCCTCCACGCCGACCACGAGCAGAACGCGTCGACGTCGACGGTGCGGTTGTGCGCGTCGTCGGGCACCAACCCGTTTGCGGCGATCGCGGCGGGCGTGGCCTGCCTCTGGGGTCCCGCGCACGGGGGAGCGAACGAGGCCTGCCTCAGCATGCTGGGCGACATCCAGAAGCAGGGCGGGGTGGCGAAGATCGGCGAATTCATCACCAAGGTCAAGGACAAGAACAGCAGCGTCAAGCTGATGGGGTTCGGCCACCGGGTGTACAAGAATTACGACCCGCGCGCGAAACTGATGCGCGACACCTGCCATGAGGTGCTGACCGAGCTCGGGCTCCACGACGACCCGCTGTTCAAGCTGGCGATGGCGCTGGAGAAGATCGCGCTCGAGGACGACTATTTCGTGTCGCGCAAGCTCTATCCGAACGTCGATTACTACTCGGGGATCGTGCAGAAGGCGATCGGCATCCCGGTGCCGCTGTTCACTGCCATCTTCTCGCTGGCGCGCACCGTCGGCTGGATCGCGCAACTGAACGAGATGATCGCCGATCCCGAGTACAAGATCGGCCGCCCGCGGCAACTGTACACCGGCGCCACCCGGCGCTCGGTCAAGCCGATCGCGCAGCGGTAGCGGCGCCATCCGGCGGCGGCCGCCCGCCGCCGGACCCAGGAGAGCGAGAGCGCGCCCATGGAAACGATGAAGAGCTTCGAGTCGACCAGCACGCTGTTCGGCGGCAACGCGCCGTTCATCGAGGAGCAGTACGAGAGCTACCTCGCCGACCCGGCCTCCGTCGGCGCCGACTGGCGCGTGTATTTCGACAGCCTGCGCGGCGGCGCCGCCGACGTCGCGCACGCGCCGGTCATCGAATCGTTCATCCGGCTGGCGAAGAGCCGCAAGGTCGCCGGCGCGATGGTCGACGCGGCGACGATGCACAAGCAGGTGCTGGTGCTGTCGATGATCGGCAAGTTCCGCACGCTGGGGATGTTCAACGCCGACCTCGACCCGCTGGGGCGGCAGGAGAAGATGTACCTCCCCGACCTCGACCTGAAGACGTACGGCTTCACCGCCGCCGACATGGACACCGAGTTCGACGTCGGCTCGTTCAAGGCCGGCAGCGAGCGGATGCGGCTGTCCGAGCTGGTGCAGGCGCTCAAGGACACCTACTGCCGGACGTTCGGCGCCGAGTACATGTACATCTCGGACACGGCGACCAAGCGCTTCATCCAGCAGCGGCTGGAGCCGATCCGGTCGCAGCCGTCATACACCGTCGAGCAGCGGCGGCACATTCTCGAGCGGCTGACCGCGGCGGAGACGCTGGAGCGCTACCTGCACACCAAGTACGTCGGGCAGAAGCGCTTCTCCGGCGAGGGCGGCGACACGCTGACGCCGATGCTCGACCACCTGCTGCAGCGCGCCGGCGCCGCCGGCGTCCAGGAGACGGTGATCGGGATGGCGCACCGCGGCCGGCTCAACGTGCTGGTCAACACGCTGGGCAAGATGCCCGGCGACCTGTTCTCCGAATTCGAAGGCAAGTACAGCCAGGAGCTGTCGGCCGGCGACGTCAAGTACCACCAGGGATTCTCGTCGGACATCGTCACCCCGGGCGGCCCGATGCACCTGACGCTTGCGTTCAATCCATCGCACCTCGAGGCGGTCGACCCCGTGGTCGAGGGCTCGGTGCGCGCGCGCCAGCACCGCCGCGGCGACGAGAAAGGCGACCAGGTGCTGCCGGTGCTGATCCACGGCGACGCCGCCGTCGCCGGGCAGGGCATCATCCAGGAAGTGCTGAACATGGCGCAGACCCGCGGCTATTACACGGGCGGCACCATCCACATCGTCATCAACAACCAGATCGGCTTCACCACGTCGGACCCGCGCGACACCCGCGGCACGCTGTACTGCACCGACATCGCGAAGATGGCCGAGGCGCCGATCTTCCACGTCAACGGCGACGACCCGGAGGTCTGCCTGCTCGCTGTCGAGATGGCGCTCGAGTACCGCCAGCAGTTCCACAAGGACGTGTTCATCGATCTCGTCTGCTTCCGCCGGCTCGGCCATAACGAGGCCGACGAGCCGATGGTGACGCAGCCGCTGATGTACAAGCGGATCGCCCAGCATCCGGGCACCCGCCGGCGCTACGCCGACACGCTGGTCAAGGCCGGCGTGATCAGCGCCGAGGACGCCGAAGCGATGGTGGCGACGTACCGCACGGCGATGGACAAGGGCCTGCACACCAACACCACGATCCTGTCGAACTACAAGCCGCCGTTCTCCGTCGACTGGTCGGCGTACAAGGGCCGGCCGTGGACCGAGCCGTACGACTCGGCGGTGCCGCTGAAGACGCTGCAGGCGCTCGGGCAGAAAGTCACCGCGGTGCCCGAAGGCTTCAAGCTGCACCCGCGCGTCGAGAAGGTGATCGCCGACCGGCGGGCGATGGCCGACGGCAAGCAGCCGCTCGACTGGGGGATGGCGGAGACGCTCGCCTACGCGTCGCTGCTCCACGACGATTACGGCGTGCGGCTGTCCGGCGAGGACATCGGCCGCGGCACGTTCAGCCACCGCCACGCGGTGCTGCACGACCAGAACCGCGAGAAGTGGGACTCCGGCACCTGGGTGCCGCTCGAGCACATCAAGGACGGCCAGCCCGAGTTCGAGGCGATCGACTCGGTGCTCACCGAATACGGCGTGCTCGGCTTCGAGTACGGCTACACGACGTCGGAGCCCAACCGGCTCGTCATCTGGGAAGCGCAGTTCGGCGACTTCGCCAACGGCGCGCAGGTCGTCATCGACCAGTTCATAGCCTCCGGCGAAGTCAAGTGGGGCCGGATCTGCGATCTCGTGCTGCTGCTGCCGCACGGTTACGAAGGCCAGGGCCCGGAGCACTCGTCGGCGCGGCCCGAGCGTTACCTGCAGCTTTGCGCCGAGCACAACATGCAGGTGTGCGTGCCTTCGACGCCGGCGCAGGTCTTCCACCTCCTGCGGCGGCAGATGGTGCGCAAGTTCAAGAAGCCGCTGGTGGTGATGAGCCCGAAGAGCCTGCTGCGCCACAAGGAGGCCGTGTCCTCGCTCGACGACCTCGCACGCGGACGGTTCCAGAACGTGATCCCCGAGGTGGAGAAGATCGCGGCCAAGGGCGTCAAGCGAGTGATCGCGTGTTCCGGCAAGGTTTACTACGAGCTTGCCGCGCACCGCCGCGAGCACAAGCTCACCGACGCCGCGATCATCCGGCTCGAGCAGCAGTATCCGTTCCCGCACGACGAGTTCAAGGCGGCGCTGGCGCAGTTTCCGAACGCCACCGACATCGTCTGGTGCCAGGAAGAGCCGCAGAACCAGGGCGCGTGGTACCGGCTGCGCGCCTATTTCCGCGCCGACGCGCTGCCGAAGCAGACGGTCGCCTACGCCGGCCGCCCGGTGTCGGCGTCGACGGCCGTCGGCTACATGTCCAAACATCTCGCGCAGCAAAAGGCGCTAGTCGGGGCGGCGTTCGGGCCGGACCTCGGCGAGGGCGAAATGCTCGTCGGAACCTGACAGGAAGCAGCCCATGCGCATCGAAGTCAAAGTCCCGCAACTGCCCGAATCGGTGGCCGAGGCCACGCTGGTCACCTGGCACAAGAAGCCCGGCGAGGCGGTCAAGCGCGACGAGAACCTGATCGACGTCGAGACGGACAAGGTGGTGCTCGAATTGCCCGCGCCCGACGGCGGCGTGCTGGTCGAGGTGAGGAAGGGGGACGGCACGACGGTGCTTGCGCAGGAGGTGATCGCCGTCATCGACACCGAGGCCAAGGCCACGGTCACCGCGGCGCCCGCTACGGCCGCGGCGGCGCCTGCCGTCCCGTCCGCGGCACCGGCCGCAGCCCTCGCGACCGCATCCGCCACCGCGCTGCCCGCGGCGCGCAAGATGATGGTCGAGCAGGGCGTCGATCCGGCGACCGTCGACGGCACCGGTCGCGGCGGCCGCATCACCAAGGGCGACGTCATCGCCGCGACGGCGGCACAGCCTGCGTCGGCGCAGCCGGCGCCCGCGGCGAAGGCGCCGCCGGCCCCCACGGTGCCGCTGCCTGCAGCGCTCGGCAACCGGCCCGAGCAGCGGGTGCCGATGTCGCGGCTGCGCCAGCGCGTCGCCGAGCGCCTCGTTGCGTCGCAATCGACCGCCGCGATCCTGACCACGTTCAACGAAGTCAACATGCAGCCGGTGATCGACCTGCGCAACCGGTACAAGGACCGGTTCGAGAAGGAGCACGGCGTCAAGCTGGGCTTCATGGGCTTCTTCGTCAAGGCGGCGGTGCATGCGCTGAAGAAGTTCCCCGCCGTCAACGCGTCGATCGACGGCACCGACATCGTCTATCACGGCTACTTCGACATCGGCATCGCGGTGGGCAGCCCGCGCGGCCTCGTCGTGCCGATCCTGCGCGACGCCGACCAGCTCTCGATCGCCGAGATCGAGGCGAAAGTCGCCGACTTCGGCAAGCGGGCGCAGGACGGCAAGCTGTCGGTCGAAGACCTCACCGGCGGCACCTACACGATCTCCAACGGCGGGGTTTTCGGCTCGATGCTGTCGACGCCGATCATCAATCCGCCGCAGTCGGCAATCCTCGGCGTCCACGCGACGAAGGACCGCGCCGTCGTCGAGAACGGCCAGGTCGTCGTGCGGCCGATGAATTACCTCGCGCAGTCGTACGACCACCGGATCATCGACGGTCGCGAGGCCGTGCTGTCGCTGGTCGCGATCAAGGAAGCGCTGGAAGACCCGGCGCGGCTGCTGCTGGACCTGTGACCCGGCGACCGAGACGAGCATGGCCGAACAGTTCGACGTGGTGGTGATCGGGGGCGGTCCCGGCGGCTACATCGCCGCGATCCGCGCTGCCCAGCTCGGCCTTTCCGCCGCCTGCATCGACGACTGGACGCGCGCCGGCGGCAAGCCGGCGCCGGGCGGCACCTGCACCAACGTCGGCTGCATCCCGTCGAAGGCGCTGCTGCAATCGTCCGAGCACTTCGATCACGCCGGCCACGCGTTCGCCGACCACGGCATCGACGTCAAGGGACTTGCCATCGACGTTGGCCGGATGCAGGCGCGCAAGGACAAGGTCGTCGCGCAGAACAACGACGGCATCCTGTACCTGTTCAAGAAGAACAAGGTCGCGTTCTTCCACGGCACCGGCGCGTTCGCCGGCGGCAGCGCCGCCGCCGGGTGGAACGTCAAGGTCGACGGCGCGAAGCCGGCCAACCTCGTCGCGAAGCACGTGATCGTCGCCACCGGCTCGAAGCCGCGCGCGCTGCCGGGCACGCCCATCGACAACCGGCTCGTCCTCGACAACGCCGGCGCGCTGGCACTGCCCGCGGTGCCGAAGCGGCTGGGCGTCATCGGCGCCGGCGTCATCGGCCTCGAGATGGGCAGCGTCTGGCGGCGGCTCGGCGCAGACGTCGTCGTGCTCGAAGCGCTGCCGGTGTTTCTCGGTGCCGCCGACGAGGCGGTGGCGAAAGAGGCGGCCAGGGTGTTCGCGAAGCAGGGCCTCGCGATTCACTGCGGCATTGCGATCACGAGCGTGAAGCCGGGCAAGGAAGACGTCGCCGTCGCGTGGAACGACGCCGCGGGCAAGCCGCACTCGGCGGTGTTCGACCGGCTGATCGTCTCGATCGGCCGACTGCCGCACACGGCCGGGCTAGGAGCCGACGCCGTCGGGCTGGTGCTGGACGAGCGCGGTTTCGTTGCGGTGGATGCCGACTGCCGGACCAATCTGGCGAACGTCTGGGCCGTCGGCGACGTCGTCCGCGGGCCGATGCTCGCGCACAAGGCGGAAGAAGAGGGTGTGGCCGTCGCCGAGCGCATCGCCGGCCAGCACGGCCACGTCGACTTCAACACCGTGCCGTGGGTGATCTACACGTCGCCGGAGATCGCGTGGGTTGGCCGCACCGAGCAGCAGTTGAAGGCGGACGGCGTCGCATACCGGGCGGGCAAGTTCCCGTTCTCGGCCAACGGCCGGGCACGCGCGCTCGGCGACACGACGGGCTTCGTCAAGATCCTCGCCGACGCGACGACCGACCGCATCCTCGGCATGCATGTCATCGGGCCGTACGCGTCGGAGCTGATCGCCGAAGGCGTCGTGGCGATGGAGTTCGGCGCCTCCAGCGAGGACCTGGCGCGAATCTGCCACGCCCATCCGTCGCTGTCGGAGGCGACGAAGGAGGCGGCGCTCGCCGTCGCCGACCGGACGCTCAACCTCTAGCACCGCGAAGGACGCGATGATCGACGTGGCCGCGGAGGACGGCGCCGAAGCGGGCGCCACTGTGGGGACGACCGGATGAGCGAGGCGGTCGTCCCCGGCAACGTCTGGCAGCGCCAGAGCGCGCTGATCGCGTATCTCCTGCCGCTGCTCGCCGCCCGTGGCACCACGCTCGACCACGCGCAGGCGGCCGCACTCGACCGGCTGGAGCATCTCGCCGGCGAGCTCGCCCGCTTCCGCAGCGCGCGGCAATCGACGCTGACGCGGATCTTCGCGCCGCCGGACGTGCCGCGCGGTGTGTACCTGTGGGGCGGCGTCGGGCGCGGCAAGAGCTTCCTGATGGACAGCTTCTTCGCCACCGTCGGCATCCGCCGCAAGACCCGCGTCCACTTCCACGCGTTCATGCGCGACGTCCACGAGGAGCTCGCCCGGCTGAAGCACGAAGAGGACCCGCTGGCGACGGTCGCCGGGCGGATTGCGCAGAAATGGCGGTTGGTCTGCTTCGACGAGTTCCACGTGTCGGACATCGCCGACGCGATGATCCTCGGCCGGCTGCTGGATGCGCTGTTCACGCACGGTGTCGTGTTCGTGATGACGTCGAACTATCCGCCCGACGGGCTGTGGCCCGACGGCATCCAGCGCGAGCGCTTCATGCCGGCGATCGCGGTCATGAAGACCTGGCTCGACGTGATCGAGGTCGACGGCGGCATCGACTACCGGCTGCGGGCGCTGGAGCAGGTGAAGGCGTACCACACGCCGCTCGGCCCGGACAGCGACGCCGCGATGGCCGCGGCATTCGAGAAGACGCGGCCCGGGCCCGACGAGGACGTGAAGCTCGCGGTCGAGGGACGGATGCTGCAGGCGAAGAAACGTGCCGGCAGCGCGGTCTGGTTCGACTTCGCGACGCTGTGCGACGGCCCGCGGTCGCAGCGCGACTACCTCGAGCTCGCGCGCCGGTTCGCGGTGGTGTTCCTGTCGGGCGTGCCCCGGATGACCGCCGACATGGGCGACCGCGCGCGGCGCTTCACCTGGCTCATCGACATCCTGTACGATCACCGGGTGAAGCTGATCGTCGCGGCCGCCGTCCCGCCCGAGGCGCTCTACACCGCGGGCCCGAACAGCCGGGAATTCCCGCGGACCATCAGCCGCCTCGCCGAAATGCAGACCCACGATTACATGGCGGAGCCGCACGTCGCCGCCGCCTGACGCGGCGATACCCGGCCCCCGTTCCCGATCCCGCTCGCCGCGCCACGCGACCGCATTCCCAAGGAGACCCCCGTGCAGAAATTCAAGACCTACCGGACGTTCGAGGAAAACAACGTCGTCTCGAGCCGCTTCGTCGAGATGACGGCGGACGAACTCGACGCCGGCGACGTCGTCGTCCGCACCAAGTATTCGACGATCAACTACAAGGACGCGCTGTCGCACAACGGGACCGGCAGGATCATGCGCAAGTACCCGACCAACGCCGGCATCGACATGGCGGGCACCGTGGAATCGTCGGCCAGCCCGAAATGGAAGCGCGGCGACAAGGTCATCGTCCACGGCTACGACATGGGCGTCGCCCACGACGGCGGCTACGCCGAGCTCGTCCGCGTTCCCGCCGATTGGGTCGTCCGCCGGCCCGAGAGCATGACGGCGTTCGACGCGATGACGATGGGCACCGCCGGCTACACCGCCGCCCAGGCGATCATGCTGATGGAGCACAACGGGCTGCGGCCGGCGCATGGGCCGGTCGCCGTCACCGGCGCGACCGGCGGCGTCGGCTCGGTGGCGATCGAGATCCTGGCCAAGATGGGCTTCCACGTCGTCGCGATCACCGGCAAGGGCGAGGAGACGGGATACCTGAAGGACCTCGGGGCGAAAGAGGTGCTGCTGCGGCAGTCGATCGACCTGACGAAGATCAAGCCGCTCGACAAGTCGACGTGGGCGGGCGCGGTCGACAACCTCGGCGGCGACCTGCTCGCCTGGCTGCTGTCGACGATGAAGGTCGGTGGAGTCGTCGGCGCGGTGGGTCTGGCCGCCGGGATGAACCTGCCGACGACGGTGGCGCCGTTCATCCTGCGCGGCGTCGGCCTGCTCGGCATCGACAGCGCGAACACGCCGATGCACCTGCGGCAGAAGGTGTGGAACAAGCTGGCCGTCGACTGGCGGCCCGACCGCGTCCACGACCAGGTGCGCACGATCGAGTTCGACGATCTGCCGACGCACTTCGACCCGTACCTCAAGGGGATGGTCCGCGGGCGTACCGTGGTCCGGATCGCACCCGACTCGCATCCGTGACCGACCGAGGTCGCGGGGCCGGGGAAGCGGCTTCGCACCCGCACGTCCCTTGATCCCGCGCAACCCGGGCACGGCGGACCGCCCGTAGGCTTTGCGCGATCCGGCCCCGGAACGAGGAGGAGACGACGATGGCGACGTACCAGGAGTTCCACCACCGCTCGCTGGCAGACCGCGACGCGTTCTGGCGCGAGGAAGCGGCGCTCATCGACTGGCAGACGCCGTACAGGGCGGTGCTCGACTATTCGAAGCCGCCGTTCGCCAAGTGGTTCGTCGGCGGCCGGACCAACCTGTGCCACAACGCCATCGACCGGCATCTGGCGACCCGCGGCGACCAGAAGGCGCTCGTCTACATCTCGACCGAGACCGGGCAGACGCGCACGTACACCTACCGCGAGCTCCACGCCGAGGTCAACGCGTTCGCCGCCGCGCTGAAGGCGCAGGGTGTGGGCCACGGCGACCGCGTGCTCATCTACATGCCGATGATCGCCGAGGCCGCGTTCGCGATGCTGGCCTGCGCACGGATCGGCGCAATCCACTCGGTGGTGTTCGGCGGCTTCGCCGCGGCGAGCCTCGCCACCCGGATCGACGACGCGAAGCCGAAGGTGATGGTGACCTCCGACGCCGGGATGCGCGGCGGCAAGGCGGTGCCCTACAAGCACCTCGTCGACGAGTCGATCCGGCTCGCCGCGAGCCCGCCGGCGAAGGTCATCATCGTCAACCGCGGCCTCGACCCGAAGATGGCGGTCGTCGCCGGGCGCGACCTCGATTACGCGACGCTCCACGCGGAGCACCGCGACACGCAGGTGCCCTGCGAGTGGATGGAGTCGTCCGAGCCGTCGTACATCCTCTACACGTCGGGCACGACCGGCAAGCCGAAGGGCGTCCAGCGCGACACCGGTGGCTACGCGGTGGCGCTGGCGTCGTCGATGCGGCGGATCTTCTGCGTCGCGCCGGGCGAGACGATGTTCACCACCAGCGACATCGGCTGGGTCGTCGGCCACTCGTACATCATCTACGCGCCGCTGATCAACGGCTCGACGACGATCATGTACGAGGGCCTGCCGATCCGGCCCGACCCCGCGATCTGGTGGAAGATCGTCGCCGAGAACAACGTGAGGACGATGTTCAGCTCGCCCACGGCGATCCGGGTGCTGAAGAAGCAGGATTCGGCACACATGAAGAAGCACGACCTGTCCTGCCTCCGGTACCTGTTCCTCGCCGGCGAGCCGCTGGACGAGCCGACGGCGCGCTGGGCGTCCGACGAGCTCGGGGTCGCGATCATCGACAACTACTGGCAGACCGAGACCGGCTGGCCGATCCTTTCCGCGCAGCCCGGCGTCGAGGACACCCCGCGCCGGTTTGGCAGCCCGTCGTTCCCCGTCTACGGCTACGACGTCCGGCTGCTGCGCGAAGGCAGCGGCGACGAGGCCGGCGCCGACGAGAAGGCGGTGCTGACGATCATGCCGCCGCTGCCGCCGGGCTGCATGACGACGGTCTGGGGCGACGACGCGCGATTCGTCAAGACGTACTTCTCCGATTTCGGCACCAAGCTGGCGTATTCGACGTTCGACTGGGCGAAGCGCGATTCCGAAGGCTACTACTTCGTCCTCGGCCGCACCGACGACGTGATCAACGTCGCCGGCCACCGGCTCGGCACGCGCGAGATCGAGGAGGCGGTGCAGGCGCATTCGGGGATCGCCGAAGTCGCGGTCGTCGGCGTTGCCGACGCGCTCAAGGGCCAGATCCCGGTGGCGTTCGCCGTGGTCAAGGATTCGTCGAAGGTGGCCACGCCCGAGGGCATCGCGCAGATGCGCAAGGAAGTGATGGACACCGTCGACCGCGAACTTGGCGCGATCGCGCGCCCGGGCGCCGTCCACTTCGTCACGCTGCTGCCGAAGACCCGCTCCGGCAAGCTCCTGCGGCGCTCGATCCAGGCGCTGGCCGAAGGGCGCGACCCGGGCGACCTGACGACGATCGAGGACCCGGCCGCGCTCGAGCAGATCCGCACGGCACTGGCCGTCCGCTGAGCCGGCGTCGGGGGCGATTCGCGCGGCGGGCGCCGCGCAGGCGATAATGGGCGGCTTCGGCCTTGCGAATCCGCCCATGCCTGCGCTTCCCGTCGATCCCGCCGCCTCGTTCACTCGCGCCGTATCCCACGGCGCGCCCCCGCACGTGCCGCTGGCCGTGGCGACGCGCGGCGCCGCCGTCGATGCCGTCCACTACGGATCGGTCGCCGTCGTCGACCGCGACGGCAACCTGCTCCATGCCGCCGGCGACCCGCATTTCCTGACGATGACGAGGAGCGCGCTGAAGCCATTCCAGGCGATGCCGTTCGTCGCCGGCGGCGGCATCGAGCGCTTCGGCTACGCGAGCGAGCAAATTGCGCTGCTGTGCGCCAGCCACTCCGGCGAGCCACGCCACGTCGCCGCGGTTGCCGACATGCTCGCCCGCGCCGGCAACACCGAGGCGGACCTGCAGTGCGGCACCCACGCGCCCGGCTTCTACGACGCCCGCGGCGACGTCCCGCCGCCGCCGCCGTACTCGCCACTCGCGCACAACTGCTCGGGCAAGCACAGCGGGATGCTGGCGTACTGCGTCCAGTGCGGGCTGCCGAAGTCAGACTACCTCGCGTTCGACCATCCGCTGCAGCGGGCGATCCGCGCCGCGGTGGCCCATTTCACGGACACTGCGGAAACGGAGCTCGTCAGCGGCATCGACGGCTGTTCCGCGCCGAATTACGCGGTGCCGCTCGCCGGCCTCGCGCTCGGCTTCGCCCGGCTCGCGGCCGACGGCGACGATCCGCGCTACGGCGCTGCGCCGAAGCGACTTGCCGACGCGATGACAGCGCACCCGGAGATGGTCTCCGGCGAGCATCGCAACGATCTGGCGCTGATGCGCGCGGGACGCGGCGACTGGGTGACCAAGATCGGCGCCGAGGGCGTGCAGGCGATCGGCGTACGCAGCAAGGGCATCGGCATCGCCGTCAAGGTGATCGACGGCGCCAAGCGCGGGCTGCACCCGGCGACCGTCGAGGTCCTGGACCAGCTCGGGCTGCTCGACGCGGCCCGGCGGGCGGAGCTGGCCCCGTGGCGCGAGCCGCTGGTCCGCAATTACCGGGGAACGGTCACCGGTGCCGTCCGACCGCTGGTTGTCCTGGACAAGGCGGCTGGGTGGGTACCGGCGGAGCCGCCGCAAACGCCGTCGCGGACCACGGCGGCCCGCCGCTGATGTTTCGCAGCCGACCCGGGCGTGCGCCGTTGAACTTCCGGTTCCGGGAAAGGTCTTTTCATTCAAGCGTGCGCCGCACAAGCGCCCCGGAACGGTCGGGCCCGATGCCATGCATCCGGGACCACCGGCAGTACCGACGGCCGCCGCGCCTGCCGTTCGGCAGGCATAACAACGATTCGAATCAGGGGCAGCGCGTAGATGGGTGATCGCGAAGTCGACCAGCAGCTGGTGCTGCGCGCCCAACGAGGCGACAAGCGCGCCTTCGAGCTGCTGGTCATGAAATACCAGCGAAAGCTGGGGCGGCTGCTGTCGCGGCTGGTACGCGACCCGGCGGAGGTCGAGGACGTGACGCAGGAAGCGTTCATCAAGGCCTATCGCGCGCTGCCGTCGTTCCGTGGCGAGAGTGCGTTCTACACGTGGCTGTACCGGATCGCGATCAACACGGGGAAGAATTACCTGGTGGCGCTGGGGCGCCGGGCGCCGACGATGGGGGTCGACATCGAGGACGCCGAGAATTTCGAGGATGCGGACGCGCTGCGCGAAACCAGCACGCCGGAAAGCGAATTGCACGGCAAGCAGATCGCCGAGACGGTGAACCGGGCGATGGAAGCGCTGCCGGAGGACTTGCGGACCGCGATCACGCTGCGCGAGATCGAGGGCCTGAGCTATGAAGAGATTGCCAACGTGATGAACTGTCCGATTGGCACGGTGCGCTCCCGGATCTTCCGGGCGCGGGATGCGATCGCAGCGGATTTGCGGCCGCTGCTGGGGACGGACAAAGACCGGAGATGGTGATGGGCGAGGAGATTTCGCGGTTGATGGACGGTGAGCTCGACGACGACCACGTCGAGCTCGTCTGCGGGCAGTTGAAGCAGCCGGAGGGCATGGCGACGTGGGTCTGCTACCACGTCATCGGCGATTCGCTGCGCGGGACCGGTCGCTGTGCGCCGGGGTTCTCGTCGCGGTTCCACGCGCGGCTCGCCACCGAGCCGACGGTGCTGGCGCCGGCGCCGCGGGCGTCCCGCACCGCGTCGTTCGCCTGGGCGGCGGCGGCGACGGTGGCCGCAGTGGCCGTCGTCGGCTGGGTCGCGTTGAGCACGCTCGAGACGCAACCGACGGCGATGGCGCGCGCGCAGCAGGCCGCCGGCGTCCGCGCGGCGCAGGTCGGGCCGCAGACGGTCCCGGCCGACTACCTTCTCGCGCACCAGGAGTACTCGCCGACGGTGCAGATCCAGGGCGTGGGGCCGTACCTGCGCGCGGCCGCGGCACAAGCGCCCGATGGCCGTCGGTAACCGGTGCCGGTGCGTGGCGGGGATGGCGGCATGATTCGACGCGTGGCGCTGCGGTGGGCGCCGGCGCGGCTCGCGCTCGCGCTGGTGCTGGCCGCCGCGGTGCCGCTCGCAAGCGCCGGCGAGCTCGCCGAGTTCCTCGACCGCGCGACGCTGGCCGCAAGGAAGCTCAACTACGTCGGCACGATCGTCTACCAGCACGCAGGGCTCGGTGAAACGTCGCGGCTGGTTCATTTGAACGAGAACGGCCTCGAGATCGAAAAACTCGTCAACCTCGACGGACCGGCGCGCGAGGTGATCCGGAGCATGGGCGAGGTGCGCAGCTTCTATCCGGACGCCAGGATCGTCCGCATCGAGCCGCGGACGTTTCGCAACGCGTTCCCGTCGCTGTCGCCGCAGCAGCAGAAATCGCTCGCAGAGTTCTACGAGCTCAAGAAGGTCGAAACGAGCCGGGTGGCGGGGATGGAGTCGCAGGCGTACGTGTTCGAGCCGAAGGACGGACTGCGCTACGGCCACAAGTTCTGGGCCGAGATCGGCACCGGCCTGCTGCTGAAGGCG
This sequence comes from Betaproteobacteria bacterium, assembly GCA_040007035.1. Taxonomy (GTDB): domain Bacteria; phylum Pseudomonadota; class Gammaproteobacteria; order Burkholderiales; family Casimicrobiaceae; genus CAIWHR01. Next base: position 15,057 of record JBDTVU010000024.1, read on the forward strand.
CGGATCATCAACGAGAAGGACGAGGTCGTCGAGCAGTTCACGTTCACCGACATCATTCTGGGCGCCCGGGTCGACCGCGACATGGTGAAGCCGTCGTGGCCGGCGTCGCCGCCCGGGTGGGCGGTGCTGCGGGCCGGCCCCGACGACGTCGAATCGCAGGACACCGGGTGGGGTGTGGCCAAGGCGCCTCCCGGCTTCGTCAAGATCGTCGAGGGGTGGCGCAACCTGCGCAACAAGCGCGGCCCGGTCGCGCATCTCGTGTACTCCGACGGACTGGTCGCGGTGTCGGTGTTCGTCGAGCCGGCCAGCCCGTCGCCGCGCGCGACCGGCCTGGTCCAGCAGGGCGGCATCAACGCCTTCGTCCGCCAGGTCGACGACGGTGTCGTCACCGTGCTGGGCGAGGTGCCGCCGGCGACCGTTCGCCAGATTGCCCAATCCGTCGCGCGCCGGTAACGCCGTCCGCCGCGCCCGCCGTTTCGCCGTTCACGCTTTCCCGTCTCGAATCCGAGGTCATACCCCATGATGCATCGTTCCGTCGCTCCGTTCTTCGCCGCCGCGCTGACCGCGCTCTTCGTCGTCGCCGCCGTGCCGCCCGCGGCCGCGCAGTCGCCTCGCGTCGCGCTGCCGGATTTCACCGAGCTCTACGAGAAGCAGAGCCCCGCGGTCGTCAGCATCGACGTCACCCAGAAGGCGCGCGGTGCGCGCGGGATGCCCGAGCTCTCGGAGGACGACCCGTTCTACGAGTTCTTCCGCCGCTTCGGCCAGGTTCCGCGCGGCCGCCAGCAGCCCGAGCGCGAGCAGCAATCGGTCGGCTCCGGCTTCATCATCTCGAGCGACGGCTTCCTCGTCACCAACGCCCACGTCGTTGACGGTGCCGACGAGGTCAAGGTCAACCTCGCCGACAAGCGCGAGTTCAAGGCGAAGGTCATCGGCATCGACAAGCGGACCGACGTGGCGCTGCTGAAGATCGAGTCCTCCAACCTGCCAAAGGTGACGATCGGCGATCCCGACAAGCTCAAGGTCGGCGAGTGGGTCCTCGCGATCGGCAAGCCGTTCGGGCTCGAGAACACGATGACCGCCGGCATCGTCAGCGCCAAGGGGCGCGACCTGCCGCAGGAGAACCTCGTCGCCTACATCCAGACCGACGCGGCGATCAATCCCGGCAACTCCGGCGGGCCGCTGTTCAACCTGAAGGGCGAGGTCGTCGGCATCAATTCGCTGATCTTCTCGCGCTCGGGCGGCTTCATGGGGCTCGCGTTCGCGATCCCGATCGACATCGCGATGAACGTCGCCAACCAGATCAAGGACAAGGGGCGGGTGACGCGCGGGCGCATCGGCGTGCAGATCCAGGAAGTCACCAAGGAGACCGCCGAGGCGTTCGGCCTGACCAAGGCCGCGGGCGCGCTGGTCAACTCGGTCGAGAAGGGCAGCCCGGCAGACAAGGGCGGCGTCGAGGCCGGCGACATCATCCTCAAGGTCGACGGCCGCGACGTTGCGTCGTCGGTCGAGCTGCCGCGGATCATCACCGTGGTGCGGCCCGGCAGCAAGGTGACGCTGACGGTGTGGCGCAAGGGCGCTTCGCGCGATCTCGCGGTGACGGTTGCCGAGATGAAGGAAGAGGCGGGCGTGCAGCCGCGCCGCGGCCCGGCGCCGAAGGAAAAGGCGAAGCCCAACCGGATGGGCCTCGTGCTCGCCGACCTCACCGACGAGCAGAAGAAGGCGGCCGAGGTGAAGGGCGGGGTGCTGATCGAGGACGTCGCCGGCGGCGTGAAGGGCAACGTGCAGCCGGGCGACGTGATCCTTGCCATCGTCAACCGCGGCCAGACGACCGAGGCGAAGAGTGCCGAGCAGTTGAACGGCCTGCTGGCAAAGCTCGACAAGGGCGCGTCGGTGACGCTGCGGCTGAAGCGCGGCGAGCAGGAGTTCTACGCCACGCTGCGGCTGAACGGCGCCGAGTGACGCTGCCGCGCGACCCGGCACCGGGCGGGCCGGCGCGGCTCACGCTGCTGGTCCGCGCCTACTGCCATCTGTGCGACGAGATGGCGGACGCGCTGCGGCCGCTCGCGCAGGCGTACGGCGTGACGGTCGACTTGATCGACGTCGACGACGCCGGCTACGGAAACGGCCCGCTCGAGGCGGCCTGGGGCGACCGGGTGCCGGTGCTGTTCGCCGGCGCGCCGGACGCGGCCACCGAGCTCTGCCATTACCGGCTCGACCGGCGCCGCGTCGAGCTCGTGCTGTCGGGTGCGGGCAAGCTCGCGCGCGACGCCGAAATCCGCTAAAATTCAACATGCTTCGTGCAGCGCAAGGGCACTGTGTATCGGTGCCCTTTTGTTTTCGCGCGTGCCCACCGTCACTGCGATCCCGTGGACCTCATCCGCAACTTCTCGATCATCGCCCACATCGACCACGGCAAGTCGACGCTGGCTGACCGCTTCATCCAGCGCTGCGGCGGCCTCGCCGACCGGGAGATGGAGGCGCAGGTGCTCGACACGATGGACCTGGAGCGCGAGCGCGGCATCACGATCAAGGCGCAGACCGCGGCGCTGACCTACCAAGCCCGCGACGGGCAGCTCTACAATCTCAACCTGATCGACACGCCGGGTCACGTCGACTTCGCCTACGAGGTGTCGCGCTCGCTCGCCGCGTGCGAGGGCGCGCTGCTCGTCGTCGACGCGTCGCAGGGCGTCGAGGCGCAGACGGTCGCCAACTGTTACACGGCGCTCGAGCAGGGCGTCACCGTGGTGCCGGTGCTGAACAAGATCGACCTGCCGTCGGCGGAGCCCGAGCGGGTGATCGAGGAGATCGAGGACATCATCGGCATCGAGGCGCACGACGCGGTGTTCGCCAGCGCAAAGACCGGCGAGGGCATCGACGACATCCTTGAGGCGGTCATCGCCCGAATCCCGCCGCCGAAAGGGGAGCCCGATGCACCGCTGCAGGCGCTGATCATCGACTCGTGGTTCGACAACTACGTCGGCGTCGTCATGTTGGTCCGGGTGATGGCCGGGACGCTGAAGCCGAGGGACAAGATCCAGCTGATGGCGACCGGCGCCGCGTACGGCTGCGAACAGGTCGGCGTGTTCACGCCCAAAGCGGTGGCGCGCGAATCGCTGTCCGCCGGCGAAGTCGGCTTCATCATCGCCGGGATCAAGGAGATCCACGCGGCGAAGGTCGGCGACACCGTCACCCTCGCGGCGCGGCCGGCATTGGTGCCACTGCCGGGATTCAAGGACGTGAAGCCGCAGGTGTTCGCCGGGCTCTACCCGGTCGAGACGAACCAGTACGAGGCGCTGCGCGACGCGCTGGAGAAGCTGAAGCTCAACGACGCTTCGCTCCACTACGAGCCCGAGGTGTCACAGGCGCTGGGCTTCGGCTTCCGCTGCGGCTTCCTCGGCCTCCTGCACATGGACATCGTGCAGGAGCGGCTCGAGCGCGAGTACGACATGGACCTGATCACGACGGCGCCGACGGTCGTCTACCAGATCCTGATGCGCGACGGCACGGTGCTGGAGATCGAGAACCCGTCGAAGCTGCCCGACCTGTCGAAGGTTGAAGAGATCCGCGAGCCGATCATCACCGCCACGATCCTGATGCCGCAGGAGTACGTCGGCCCGGTGCTGACGCTGTGCACCGAGAAGCGCGGCGTGCAGAAGAACATGCAGTATCTCGGCCGGCAGGTGATGCTGACCTACGAGCTGCCGCTGGCCGAGGTGGTGATGGACTTCTTCGACAAGCTGAAGTCGGTGTCGCGCGGCTACGCGTCGCTCGACTACGAGTTCGCCGAGTTCCGCGCCGCCGACGTGGTCAAGCTCGACATCCTCATCAACAGCGAGCGGGTCGACGCGCTGTCGGTGATGGTGCACCGGTCGGTGTCGCAGTACCGGGGGCGCGAGGTGGCGGCGAAGATGCGCAAACTGATCCCGCGGCAGATGTTCGACGTCGCCGTGCAGGCGTCGATCGGCGCCCAGATCATCGCCCGCGAGACGATCAAGGCGATGCGCAAGAACGTGCTGGCCAAGTGCTACGGCGGCGACATCACGCGCAAGAAGAAGCTGCTGGAGAAGCAGAAGGCCGGCAAGAAGCGGATGAAGGCCGTCGGCAGCGTCGAGATCCCGCAGGAGGCCTTCCTCGCCATCCTGCAGGTCGGCGAGAAATAATGGGGTCAGGTCAATTTATCCGCCCGATCCTCGTCCACGACACCTGCCGCGCTCGTCGCGGATAAATTGACCTGACCCCATTATGAATTTTGCGCTGATCCTGTTCCTGCTGACCGTCGCGACCGGCGCGATCTGGCTCGTCGACCGGCTGATCTGGGCCCGGGGTCGAGCGCCGGAAACGGTTGAGCCGTGGTGGATCGAGTACCCGAAAAGCTTCTTTCCGGTGCTGCTGATCGTGTTCCTGCTGCGCTCGTTCGTGGCCGAGCCTTTCAAGATCCCGTCGTCGTCGATGCGGCCCACGCTGGAGGTCGGCGACTTCATCCTGGTCAACAAGTTCACCTACGGGATCCGGCTGCCGATCGTCGAGCAGAAGATCGTTCCGCTCGGCAACCCGCGGCGCGGCGACGTCGTCGTGTTCCGGTACCCGGTGAACCCGTCGCAGGATTTCATCAAGCGGGTGATCGGCGTCGGCGGCGACGAGGTCGTCTATCGCGACAAGCAGCTCACCGTCAACGGCAAGCCGTGGCCGCAGAAGGCCGACGGCTCGTACAGTTACCTCGAAGGACTGCGCTTCGAGACGACGCAGCGGTCCACCGAGACCGCCGTGACCGACGCCGGCGGAACCGACCACGAGATCGCCCGCAACGCACAGGCGCAGCCGGTCTACCCGCAGAACGTGCGCCCGTTCCCAGGGCGCGAGAACTGCGACTACAATGAACAGGGTTTTGTCTGCCGGGTGCCGGTCGGGCATTACTTCATGATGGGCGACAACCGCGACAACAGCGACGACAGCAGGTACTGGGGATTCGTTCCCGACGACCATATCCGCGGGCGCGCGTTCTTCATCTGGTTCAACTTGGACGACATCTCGAGCTTCGCGTTCAGGCGCGTCGGCAGCGGGATCCGATAAGGGAGGGGCGATGGGCAACCGACGGCTTCAGCACGGCCTCACGATGATCGGATTCCTGTTCGTCGCGACGGTGATCGTCGCGTGCGCGATGATCGGCTTCCGGATGATGCCGGCCTACATCGAGTATTACGCGGTCGAGAAGGCACTGCGCGGGGCGCTCGGCGAGACGCAGGACTTCGCGACGCCGGCCGAGGTGCGGAGGTCGTTCCAGCGGTACGCCGACACCGGCTACATCGAATCGGTGCGCGGGACCGACATCGAAGTCCAGAAGACCGGCAACGAGATCACGGCCTACGTGAGCTGGACGCGCAAGCTGCACATGGTCGGAAACGTCAGCCTGTTCCTCGAATTCGACGCGGTGGCAAGGCGCTGACGCGTCCGCCGCCGGCGCCACGCTCCAGCGGCCGATGCCGACCACCACGCTGCGCGACAGGCTTGGTCACGCGTTCGGCCGCCCCGAGTTGCTCGCGCAGGCGCTGACGCACCGCAGCCACGGCGCCATCCACAACGAACGGCTGGAATTCGTCGGCGACGCCGTGCTGAACTGTGTCGTCGCCGCTGCGCTATACCGGCGCTTTCCGCAGATGGCGGAGGGTGATCTTTCGCGGCTGCGCGCGCACCTTGTCAACCGCGACACGCTGGCGCGGCTCGCGGCGGCGCTGGAACTCGGCGCGGCGATCCGGCTGGGCGAAGGCGAGCAGAAGAGCGGCGGCGCGGGCCGGCCGTCGATCCAGGCCGACGCGCTGGAGGCGGTCTTCGGTGCGGTGTTCGAGGATGGCGGCTACGACGCGGCGAAAACGGCCATCGAGGCCGTCTACGCGGCCGAGTTTGCCGCGCTCGATCCCGCGACGCTCGGCAAGGACCCGAAGACGCGGCTGCAGGAGTGGCTGCAGGCGCGCCACATCGCCGTGCCCGAGTACGCGGTCACCGCGATCGCCGGAGAGGCACACTTGCAGACGTTTGCCGTCGAATGCCGGATCCCGGCGCTCGGCATCGCCGCGGCGGGCACCGGCGCCAGCCGCCGGGCGGCCGAGCAGGCGGCGGCCGCCGTCGCCTGGCCGCAGGCGGCCGGCGCTGGCGCGGAGCCGCCCCGTGGCTGAGCCGGCGACGCCGGTGCCGTTCCGCTGCGGTCACATCGCGATCGTCGGCCGGCCCAACGTCGGAAAATCGACGCTGCTCAACCATCTCGTCGGGCAAAAGGTCACCATCACCTCGCGCAAGGCGCAGACGACGCGGCACCGGGTCAACGGCATCCTGACCACGCCGACCGCGCAATTCGTCTTCGTCGACACGCCCGGCTTCCAGACCCGGCACCGGTCGCGCCTGAACACCCGGATGAACCGCTCGGTGACGCAGAGCTTCGGCGATGTCGACGCCGCCGTCCTCGTGATCGAGGCCGGCCGCACTGTCGAGGCCGACCGCGCGGTGATCCGGCTGCTTCCGCCCGGCGTGCACGTCGTCGTCGCGCTGAACAAGGTCGACGCGCTCGCGGACAAGGATGCGATGCTGCCGCAGATGGCGGATCTGGCCGCGAGCCATCCGTTCGCCGCGATCGTCCCGGTGAGCGCGGAAAAGGAGCGCGCTCTCGACCGTTTGCTCGTCGAGATCGAGGCGTTGCTGCCGGAAGGCCCGGCGATCTACGGTTCCGACGAGATCACCGACCGCGACGAGCGCTTTCTCGCCGCCGAGTTCGTCCGCGAGAAGATCTTCCGCCTGCTCGGCGAGGAAGTGCCCTACGCGACGACGGTCGGCGTCGACCGCTTCGTCGTCGAGAACGGCGTGCGCCGGATCAACGCCACCGTCTACGTCGAGCGCGACAACCAGCGCGCGATCCTGCTCGGCGCCGGTGGCGCGCGAATGAAGGAAATCGCGACCCGGGCGCGCGCCGACATGGAGCGCACGTTCGGCGGGCCGGTGTTCCTCGAGGTCTGGGTGCGGGTGAAGAAGGGCTGGGCCGCCGACGACGCATCGCTGAAGCGCTTCGGTTACTGACGATCGGCGATGCCCCCCCGCGCCCAACCGCAGCGCCGCGACGACGAGCCGGCGTTCGTGCTGCACACGTATCCGTACCGTGAGACGAGCCTCATCGTCGAGGCGTTCACACCGGCGTACGGCCGGGTGGCGATGGTGGCGCGCGGGGCGAAGCGGCCGCGCTCCGAGCTGCGCGGCCTGCTGCAGGGCTTCCAGCCGCTGCTCTTGTCGTGGTCGGGGCAGCACGAGCTGAAAACGCTCGCCAAGGCCGAGTGGCGCGGCGGGCTGCCGCTGGTCGGCGGCTCGGCGCTCCTGTGCGGCTTCTACCTCAACGAGCTGCTGCTGAAGCTGCTGCCGCGCGAGGATCCGCACCCGCGGCTGTTCGCGCAGTACGAGGCGGCGCTGGCCGAGCTCGCCGCCGGGCAGGTCCAGGCGCCGGTGCTGCGGCGGTTCGAGGTGGCGCTGCTGGCAGAGCTCGGCTACGCGCTGCCGCTGCTGCGAGAATCGGACACCGGGGCGCCGGTCGACCCGGCCGCACGCTACCATTACGCTTTCGACCGCGGGCCGCGGCTGGCGCCGCCGGAGCCCGGGATGCGGCTGCCGCTGGTGCGCGGCGCGACGCTGGTCGCGCTGTCCGAGGGACGCTACGCCGACGCCGAGACCGCGGGCGAGGCGAAGCGGCTGATGCGCGAGGTGCTCGACCACTACCTCGAGCAGCGCGGCGTCGAGAGCCGTCGCGTCGTGCAGGACCTGCAGGCGCTCGAGGAAGGGGAAGGTCACCGCCGTGATTGAGCTCGGCGTGAACATCGATCACGTGGCGACGCTGCGCGAGGCGCGCCGCACGTACGAGCCCGACCCGGTCTGGGCGGCGGTCGAGGCGCACCTGGGCGGCGCCGACGGGATCACCGTCCACCTGCGCGAGGACCGTCGCCACATCCAGGACCACGACGTGCGGCGTCTGCGCGAGCTCGTCCACATCAAGCTCAACCTCGAGATGGCGGCGACCGACGAGATGGTCGGCATCGCCTGCGCGCTGAAGCCCGAGATGGCGATGCTGGTGCCGGAAGGGCGGCACGAGATCACGACCGAGGGCGGCCTCGACGTCGCCGGGCAGGAGGCGAAGCTCCACGCGGCGGTCGCCCGGCTGACCGACGCCGGCATCGTCACCAGTGCGTTCATCGACGCCGAGGAGCGGCAGGTCGCCGCGGCGGCGCGGATTGGCGTCCGCGTGTGCGAGCTCCACACCGGCCCGTACGCGCACGCGTTCCATGCGAAGGGGCGCGACCCCGAGAGCGCCGCCGTCGTCGCCGAGCTCGCGAAGTTGCGGCTGGCGGGGGCGGCGATCCGCGCCGCAGGCATGCGCTTCAACGCCGGCCACGCGCTCAACTACTTCAACGTGCAGCCGGTCGCCGCGCTGCCCGGCATCCGCGAGCTGCACATCGGTCATGCGATCATCGCGCGGTCGGTGTTCGCCGGGCTGCGCGAGGCGGTGCGGCAGATGAAGGCGCTGCTGCGCGAAGCGGCGGCCGCGTCCGGGCCGAAGGGCGGCGCGCCGGGCGGGAACGCTCCGAAATGACCACGCTGCCGCGCGGTCCGGTGATGCTCGACGTCGGCGGCCGCGTGCTGACGCCGGAAGATCATCGTCGTCTGTCGCACCCGCTGGTGGGCGGCGTGATTTTGTTTGCTCGCAACTACGAGTCGCCGGCGCAACTTTCGGCGCTGACCGCGGATATCCGCGCGCTGCGCTCGCCGCCGCTTCTCGTCGCCGTCGACCACGAGGGCGGGCGTGTCCAGCGTTTTCGCGACGGCTTCAGCGCGATCCCGCCGATGCGACGGCTGGGCGACGCCTGGGACGCCGGTGTCGGCGCGGCCGCCCGCGAGGCCGCGCGAACCGGCTGGACGATGGCGACGGAGCTGCGCGCACAGGGCGTGGATTTCAGCTTCGCTCCGGTGCTCGACCTCGACTACGGCGCGTCGACGGTGATCGGCGACCGCGCGTTCCACCGCAATCCGAACGCGGTCGCGCATCTGGCGACGGCACTGTCGGCCGGCTTGCGCGCGGGGGGGATGGCCGCCGTCGGCAAGCACTTCCCCGGCCACGGCTTCGTCGCCGCCGACTCCCATACCGACGTCCCGATCGACGACCGGCCGCTGGCGGGAATCGTTGCCGACGACCTCGTGCCTTTCGGCGTGCTGGTACGGCAGGGACTCGAGGGCGTGATGCCGGCGCACGTCATCTATCCGGCGGTCGACCCGCTGCCCGCGGGCTACTCGCCGAAGTGGCTGCAGGAAATCCTGCGCGGCAGGCTGGGCTTCGACGGGATGGTGTTCTCGGACGACCTCGGCATGGCGGGCGCGCACGGTGCTGGCGACATGGTCGGGCGCGCCGAGGCTGCCGTTGCCGCCGGCTGCGACATGGTTCTCGTCTGCAACGATTCCGCAGCGGCCGACGATCTGCTCGCGCGCTGGACGCACGCGCCGCACGCCGATCTCGCGCGCCGCACGGCACGGATGGAGGGGAGGGCGCCGGGATCGGCACCTCGGTGAGCGCGCGGGCGGGTTTGCCCGGTGCGCTGCGACGTATCTGTGCGGCGTGGATATCCGGCACCCGCACAGGCGCGCCGCCGTATAATGCAGGAACGCCGTGGCCCGGGGAGGGTGCGGCGCTTTTTTCGCCCGTCATCCGGTGCAGGGAGTCCCGATGCGCATCGAGACCGAGGTCAGGCTGGACTTCAAGGACGTGCTGATCCGCCCGAAGCGGAGCACGCTCTCCACCCGCTCGAACGTCGACGTCTCGCGCGAGTTCCGCTTCCGCCACGCCAAGGTCGACTACCACGGCGTGCCGATCATCGCGGCCAACATGGACACCACCGGCACCATCGAGATGGCGCGCGCGCTGGATGCGTTCGACCTCTCGACCGCATTGCACAAGCATTACGCGGAGGACGAGCTCGTCGCGTTCTTCAAGGGCCTCGAACGCAAGTCGGCAGCGTTCCACTCGATGGGCATCGCCCCGGCCGACGAGGAGAAGTTCCGCCGCGTGATGGAGGCGGCGGGCTCAGGCGCCGAATCCGCGATCCGATACGTGTGCGTCGACGTCGCCAACGGCTACACCGAGGGCTTCGTCAAGTTCGTCGCGAAGATCCGCGAGCGGTACCCGCACCTCGTCATCATGGCCGGCAACGTCGTCACCGGCGAGATGACCGAAGAGCTGATCCTGTCGGGCGCGGATATCGTCAAGGTCGGCATCGGCCCGGGCTCGGTCTGCACGACGCGGAAGATGACCGGCGTCGGCTACCCGCAGCTCTCGGCAATCATCGAATGCGCGGACGCCGCGCACGGTCTCGAGGGCCATATCTGCGCCGACGGCGGCTGCGCGACGCCGGGCGACGTGGCCAAGGCATTCGGCGGCGGCGCCGACTTCGTGATGCTGGGCGGCATGCTCGCCGGCCACGACGAATGCAATGGCGAGGTCGTCGAACGCGACGGCCAGAAGTACCAGCGCTTCTACGGGATGAGCAGCCGGACCGCGATGGAGAAATACTCGGGCGGTGTGGCGCTGTACCGCGCGGCGGAGGGCAAGGAGGTGCTGGTGCCCTATCGCGGCCCGGTTGCAGGCACGGCGCAGGAGATCCTGGGCGGTGTGCGCTCCGCGTGCACCTACGTCGGCGCGCGGCGGTTGCGGGAGTTCTCGAAGCGAACCACGTTCGTGCGCGTCTCGCAGCAGGCGAACGACGTGTTCGGCCGTTCCTAGCCCGGGACGCCGATCGCGCCGGCGTGGCGACGCGAGGGCTGCGATCGGTGCGAACGCCTTCCGGCGCTGCGCCTGCCGGGGCCGTAGTACGTGCGGGAGGCTCGCCGGGCCGTCAGCAGGGGTGCGGCCAGCGTCCGCCGAGGCGCTGCGTGAGATCTTCGGCGATGTGGGCGACGACCGGCGCGAGCTGCTTGATCCGCTCGTCCGGCAGCCGCGCCGACGGCCCGGCGATGGAGATGGCACCCAACCCCTCGGCGTGCTCGTTGTAGATCGGCGCGGCGACGCAGCGCGTCCCCGGCAGGTGCTCCTCGTCGTCGAACGACCAGCCGCGCTGGCGGATCACGCGCAGCGCTGCCCACATCGTTTCCGGCGCGGTGATCGTGTGCGGCGTGATCCGCGGCAATCCCTTGACCTTGACGATCGCGTCGATCTGCTCGTCCGGAAGCGTGGCGAAGATCGCCTTGCCGACGCCGGACGCGTGCAGCGGCACGCGGCTCCCCAGCTTGACGATGGTCCGCATCGTCTCGCGGCACTGGACCTGGTCGATGAACACCGCCTCGGTGCCGTCGAGGATCGCGAGGTTCGCCGTCTCGCCCGACTGCTCCATCAGCCGCCGCATGTACGGATGGCTCTGGGCGACGAAATCGCGGCTGGCGAGGAAGCTCGAGCCGACGGTGAACGCCTGCAGCCCGACGTACCAGCGGCCCATCTCGCCGGCGGTGTAGACGTAGCCGGTCTTCTCCAGCGTGGCCAGCAGCCGGTGCGTCGTCGACGGCGCGAGGTCGACGCGCTGCGAGACGTCGGTCAGCGTGAGACCGCCCTCGGCGCGGGCCAGCGCCTCGAGGATGTTGAGGCCGCGGGTGAGGCTCTGGACCTGGCCGACGACGGCGCCGGGCTTCGACGGCGTTCGGCCGCGCTTGGGCGGGGCAGTCAGGCGATGCGGCATCGGGGAACCATTCAGCGGGAAACGTGCGGAAGTCCCGATGTAACCACAGCGGCGGCCATGGGGGAAGGGGAGACGCGCGCCGCGCAGTACTTGAATTCCGGGATCTTGCCGAACGGATCGAGCGCCGAGATCGTCAGCAGATTCGCCGCCGCCTCGACGAAGCAGAACGGGATGAACACGGCGCCCTCGGGAACGCCGGCGTCGGCGCGGGCGTACAGCGCGATTGCGCCGCGGCGGGTCAGGACGGTGACCGGTGCACCGGCACCGAGACCGAGGCGCGCCAGCTCGCGCGGATGGAGAGACGCCGTCGCCTCCGGCTCCAGCGCGTCGAGCACGCCTGCCCGCCGCGTCATCGCCCCGGTGTGCCAGTGCTCGAGCGCGCGGCCGGTGATCAGCACCAGCGGATACTCGGCGTCGACCGGCTCGGCCGCGGGTGTCGCCGTCACCGGCACCAGCCGGCCGCGTCCGTCGGCCGTCGGGAACGTGTCGCGGAAGACGATCGGCTCGCCGGGATCGCACTCGTCGTGGCACGGATAGGTGACCGCCCCGTCGCGCGCGAGCCGCGCCCAAGTGATCCCGCGCACCGACGGCATCGCCTGTCGCATCTCGTCATGGACGGCGGCGCCACCCGCATCGGGCCCTTCGTAACGCCAGTCGAGCCCGAGCCGTTGCGCGATGGCGACGATCAGCGCCAGGTCCGGCCGCGCGTCGCCGGGTGGATCGAGCACGCGGCGGCCGAGCTGCACCGTGCGGTCGGTGTTGGTGAACGTGCCCGTCTTCTCGAAGAACGACGTCGCCGGCAGGATCACGTCGGCGAACCCCGCCGTCTCGGTCGGGAAGATGTCCTGCACGACGAGGTGTTCGAGCTTCGCCAGCGCCGCCCGCGCGTGTGCGGCGTCGGGATCCGACATCGCGGGGTTCTCGCCGACGACGTACATGCCGCGGATCGTGCCGGCGTGGATCGCTTCGGTGATCTCGACGACGGTCAGGCCCGGCGCGGCGTCGAGCGGCGTGTGCCAGAAACGCTCGAACCACGCGTGCGCCGCGGCGTCGCCAGTGCGCCGGTAGTCGGGGAGGAACATCGGGATCAGCCCGGCGTCGGACGCGCCCTGGACGTTGTTCTGGCCGCGCAGCGGATGGAGCCCGGTGCCGGGGCGCCCGATCTGGCCGGTGACGAGTGCCAGCGCGATCAGGCAGCGCGCGTTGTCGGTGCCGTGCGTGTGCTGCGAGATTCCCATTCCCCACAGGATCATCGCCGCCTTCGCTTTCGCGTAGCCGCGGGCGACCTCGCGCAGCGTCGCCGCGTGAATGCCGCAGACGGGCGCCATCGCCTCGGGCGTCGCATGGGCGACGCTCGCTTTCAGCAGGTCGAAATCGCGCGCCCGCGCGCGGACGAACGCGTCGTCGGCGAGTCCCTCGTGCACGATCACGTTGAGCAACGCCTGCAATAGCGCGACGTCGGTGTCCGGCGTGAAGCCGAGGAACACCGACGCGTGCCGGGCGAGATCGTTGCGGCGCGGATCGGCGACGACCAGCGTCGCGCCGCGCCGCGCGGCGTTCTTGATCCACGTCGCGGCAACCGGGTGGTTCGTCGTCGGGTTGGCGCCGATGACGAAGATGAAATCGGAGCGGGCGACGTCGCGGACCGGGTTCGACACGGCCGCCGAGCCGATGCCCTCCAGCAGCGCCGCGACCGACGACGCGTGGCACAGCCGCGTGCAGTGGTCGACGTTGTTGTTGCCGAACCCGGTGCGCACGAACTTCTGGAACAGGTACGCCTCCTCGTTGCTGCCCTTGGCCGAGCCGAAGCCGGCCAGCGCCGCCGGCCCGTGCGCGGCGAGCAGGCGCGCGAGACCGCCGGCGGCGCGGTCGAGCGCTTCGTCCCAGCTCGCCTCGCGGAAGACGTCCGGGAAGCTTGCCGGCGGCACCAGCGCGTCGGCGCGCTTCGGCACGCCGTCGCGACGGATGAGCGGCCGCGTCAGCCGCTCCGGATGCGCGGCATAGTCGAAGCCGTAGCGGCCCTTGACGCACAGCCGCGACGCGTTGGCCGGGCCGTCGCGGCCGTCGGCCCACGCGATCCGGTCGCCGCGAACGTGGTACGTGACCTGGCAGCCGACGCCGCAATACGGGCACAGCGAGTCGACGCTGCGATCGGGCGCCGCGCGGGCCACCTCGTGTGCCGGCGCCAGCGCACCGGTGGGGCAGGCCTGCACGCATTCGCCGCAGGCCACGCACGAGCTCGCGCCGAGGTCGTCGCCGCAGTCGAACACGATCCGCGCGCGCTCGCCGCGCCACGCCATCCCGATCACGTCGTTGCCCTGCTCCTCGCGGCAGGCGCGAACGCAGCGGCCGCACTGGATGCAGGCGTCGAGGTTGACGGCGATTGCCGGGTGCGATGTATCCGCCGCAGGTCGTGCGCGCGGCACGTAGCGCGAGCGCGTGACGCCGAGGGTGCGCGCCCAGTGCGCGAGCTCGGAATCGTGTCGGTACGGCGCGGCGGGATGATCGGGCGGGACGTCCGCGAGCAGCAGTTCGACGACGGTCTTCTGCGCACCGCGGACGCGATCGGTCCCTGTGCGAACCGTCATGCCGGGCGACGGCTGCCGGCAGCACGACGGCGCCAGCACGCGCTCGCCGGCGATTTCGACGACGCACGCGCGGCAATTCCCGTCGGGCCGGTAGCCGTCCTTGTGGCAAAGCGCGGGAATGGCCACGCCGTGCCGGCGTGCCGCGGCGAGGATCGTCTCGCCATCGCGGGCGTCGAGCGGGCGGCCGTCGAGATCGAACGAGATCATCGCGCCGTCAGCCGAGCTCGTGGGCGAAGTATTTCAGCACGCAGCGGATCGGGTTCGGCGCCGCCTGGCCGAGGCCGCAGATCGACGCATCGGCCATCGCCGCGCACAGCTCCTCCAGCAGCGCGCGGTCCCAGCGCGGCGCCTGCATCAGCAACGCCGCCTGCCGCGTGCCCTCGCGGCACGGCGTGCACTGACCGCAGGACTCGTCGCGGAAGAACGCGAGCACGTTGCGAGCGGCGTCGACGGCACGGTCGCGGTCGGACAGCACGATTACCGCCGCCGAGCCGATGAACGCGCCATGGTCGGCAAGTGTGTCGAAGTCGAGCGGCACGTCGCCGAGCGACGCCGGCAGGATGCCGCCCGACGCGCCGCCGGGGAGGAAGGCGTAGAACGCGTGGCCGGGCAGCATGCCGCCGGCGAATTCGTCGATCAGCTCGCGGGCGGTGATGCCGGCCGGTGCGAGGTGGACGCCGGGCCGTTGCACGCGACCCGACACCGAGTACGCACGCAGTCCCTGGCGACCGTGCCGGCCCTGGCCCGCAAACCAGCCGGCGCCGCGCTCGACGATCGCGCGCACCCAGAACAGCGTCTCGATGTTCTGCTCCAGCGTCGGCCGGCCGAACAGTCCGCGCTGCGCGACGTACGGCGGACGCAGCCGCGGCAGCCCGCGCTTGCCCTCGATCGACTCGATCATCGCCGATTCCTCGCCGCAGATGTACGCGCCGGCGCCGCGGCGGACGTGGATCGCCGGCAGCGGGTGCGCGGCGACGGGCGGGCTCGCCCGCAGCGCGTCGAGCTCGCGTTCGAGCGCGATCCGGCATCCGGCGTACTCGTCGCGGATGTAGATCCAGATCGCCGTTGCGTCGACCGCCCACGCGGCGATCAGCGCGCCTTCGAGAAACCGGTGCGGGTCGAGCTCGAGGCAGCGGCGGTCCTTGAACGTTCCCGGCTCGCCTTCGTCGATGTTGACGGCAACGTAGCGCGGTGCGGGCTCGCTGCCGACGACGCGCCATTTGCGGCCGGCGGGAAACCCCGCACCGCCCATCCCGCGCAGCCGCGCATCTTCGAGCGTCGCGATGACGTCGTCGCGCGTCCGGCGGCCCTCGACGCATTCGGCGTACAGCGCGTAGCCTCCGGTGGCGCGGTATTCGGCGCACGCGATCGGCGCCGGAATCGGCGGCGCGAAATCGCCGGCAGCGACCACCGCCGCAACCCCGGCCGGCGTCGCGTCGCCGACGGGACGCCGGCCGACGACGGCGGCAGGTGCGGTGTCGCAGCGGCCGATGCACGGCGCCGCGAGCACGCGCACGTCGCGGCCGAGCGTGCGCGCCAGCGTCTCGCGCAGCGCATCGCCGCCCGCCAGCGCGCAGGACAGCGACGTGCACACGCGCACGGTCAGCGCGGGTGGCGGTGCGTCGCCGTCGCGGACGACGTCGAAGTGGTGGTAGAACGTCGCCACCTCGTAGACCTCGGCCGGCGCCAGTCCGATGACATCGGCCAGCGCGGTGAGGTGCGCCACAGACAGGTGACCACGCGCATCCTGGATCCGGTGCAGATGCTCGATCAGCAGGTCGCGCCGACGCTGCAATCCGGCGATCAACGTCTCGACCTCGGCGCGCGCCGCGGGATCGACCGGACGGCCTTTCGGGTACGGCTTCAGCGCGATTCGCGCCGGCGGCGGGGAGACCGGAGTGGCCATGGGCGGATTATCGACGCTGATGGGGACGAAAGGTAGCCGGCTTCGTCGCCGCCGCAGGTTGTTCGACGCCGCGAGCGGGTCGCCACCACGGTTTCGTCGACGCCGAAGTGGTGCCCGCGCGCCGACCGTCATTGACCCCTCGGGCGGCGCGGCGTAGTCTCGCGGCCGATGGAAACCCGCTTCGGCAACTTCGACCGCTGCGTGCCCCGCGCAGGCATCGGCAGCGTGCAGTCCGTCCGCTGATTCCGGGATGAACACCGAACCCGCCGTCGACGCCACCCGCTGCCCGCTGTGCGGCAGGTCAAACGCCTGCGGAATGGAAGCAGGGCGCGCCGACGAGCCGTGCTGGTGCACGCAGGTCACTCTGACGGCGGCGATGCTCGACCGGATTCCGGCGGAAAGGCGTGGCCTCGCCTGCGTCTGCGCCGCGTGCGCGGCCGCGCTGGCGCGGGAATTCGGCTGAGCGCCGCCGGGACCGGCGTGACCGCGCCGACATCGAAGCCGCCGGCGCGCTGGCACGTCTACCTGATCGAGTGCCGCGACGGCAGCATCTACACCGGCATTGCGGTCGACGTCCTGGCGCGCTACGCGGCGCATGCCGCCGGCAAGGGTGCGCGCTACACGCGATCGCACCCGCCCCGCCGGCTGCTCAAGGTCATCGCCTGCGCCGACCGCTCGGAGGCGTTGCGCACCGAGCACTCAATGAAGAAGCTCACCGCCGCGGAGAAGCGCGCGTTCTGCGCCGACGGCTGACCGGCGCCGCCGGCGCGGCATGACGATGCGCAGCGCCGGGCTCCCGTTTCGTCACGCGAGCTTCAGGTGCGGCGTCACTGCGGTGAGTTCGCCGGCGATGTCGACCTGATAGCGCGCGCCCAGCACGACGGCATCGGTCAGCGGGGCGTCGGCGCGCGCGTAGCCCATCGCGACGGCGCGGCCATGCTTGCGGCTGTAGCCGGTCGACGTGACCTCGCCGACGTTGCGGCCGTTCATCAGGATCGGCTCGCCGCCCCACGGGAACGCCGCCGGATCGTCGAACGTGAACTGGACGAGGCGCTTGGTGATCGCCGCCGCCGGCTTCGCGATGAGCGCGTCGCGGCCGAGAAACGGCGCTGGCTTGTCGATCTTCACCGCGTAGCCGAGCCCCGCTTCCCACGGCGTCTCGTCGGGCGACAGCTCGGCGCCCCAAGCGCGCCGCCCGGCCTCGATCCGCAGTGCGTCGATCGTGTAGTAGCCGGCATCGCGAAGGTCGAACTCGCCGCCGACGGTCCACAGCGCGTCGTACAGCGTCACGCACTGGTCGGCGGAGACGTAGAGCTCGTAGCCGAGGCCGCCGACGTAGCTCATCCGCGCGGCGCGCACCCGGGCGTGGCCGACGTCGATCTCCTTCGTCGTCGAGAACGGCATCGCCGATCTGGTGAGGTCGTCCGGCGAGAGTCGCGCCAGCAGCGCCTCGGCTTTCGGTCCCATCACGGAGATCACCGAGTACCCGTTGGTGACGTCGACCAGCGCCGCGTGCTCTTCGGCGCCGATGTGGCGCTCGATCCAGGCAAAGTCGCGCGTCGTCTGCGCCGATCCCGTCACGATGAAGAACTCGGCCGGGCCGAGCCGGATCACCGTGAGGTCGCTCTCGAAGCCGCCGCGGGCGTTCAGCATCGCCGTGTAGACCATCCGTCCCGGCGCGATGTCGATCTCGTTCGCGCACAGCCGCTGCAGCACGGCCAGCGCATCCTTGCCCTTGAGCACGAATTTCGAGAACGACGTCTGGTCGAACACGACGGCGTCCTCGCGGCAGGCGCGCTGCTCCTCCAGCACGAGCGGCAGCCAGCCGGGCGTGTCGAACGTGTACGGCGGCGCTGGCGTGCCCGGGGGGAGGAAGTAGTTGGCGCGCTCCCAGTTCATCTTGCTGCCGAACACCGCGCCCTTCGTGGCAAGCCGATCGTACAGCGGCGAGCGGCGCAGCGGGCGCACGGTGACCAGCTCCTCGCGCGGCCAGCGCATCGCGTAATGGAGGCCCAGCGACTCGACGGTGC